>JBJMMB010000530.1:0-8240 GCA_045805005.1 Chloroflexia bacterium | reverse complement strand
GGCGCACACGAACGCCTGGACCTCGCGTTACGGTTGTCGAGCTACAGTCAGACGATCGCCAGCTCGTTCGGCGACACCGTTTGCGAACGCAGAAGCTCGGCGAACGCGTCCGGTTGCACCGCTTTGCTGAAGTAAAAGCCTTGGAACTGGTCACACGCGCGGGCGCGCAGGAATGCCGCCTGCTCTGCCGTCTCGACACCTTCGGCGACCACCGTTAACCCCAGCGTGCGCCCCATCGCAATGATGGCGTCGGTGATGCCGACGTCCTCGCTGTTGCCGGGAATGTCGCGGATGAACGAGCGGTCCACCTTGATCGTGTTGATCGGAAACTTCTTCAGATTAGAGAGCGATGAATATCCAGTGCCGAAGTCGTCGATCGCAAGGCGCACGCCGAGGTCCTTCAAGCCCCGGAGGCCCGTGACGGTGGCCTCTGAGTGGTCGAGGGCTATGGCCTCGTTGATATCGAACTCTAAATCTCGGGGATTGAGACCGGTTTCTTGCAGGATCTCGTAGGCGTCCTGTACGAGCTCCGGGTAGTAGAATTGAGTGGGTGAGAGGTTGACGCTCATCACGAGCGCCTGCCGGCCAGGGGCCTCCATCTGCCATTCGGCGGCACGGCGGCAGGCCTCGCGGAGGACCCACCGCCCGATCTGCATGATCAGCCCCGTTTCCTCGGCCAGAGGTAGGAATTCGCCGGGCAGGACCAGCCCCCGCTCCGGGTGCAGCCAGCGCACCAGCGCCTCCACTCCAACCAGGTTCCCCGTCGCCAATTCCACCACAGGCTGGTAATAGAGCACGAAATCGTTGCGCTCGACGGCTTCGCGCAGCTCGGCCTCCATGTCCAGCCGCCGCCAGGCCCTGGAGTTCATGCTGGTATTGTATATCGCGTACCGGGTCTTGCGGCTCTTCTTAGCGTAGTACATGGCGGTGTCCGCATCTTCGAGGAGGTCGCCGGGGTGACCTGTCTTTGAGGAGCCAAGCGCGATGCCGATGCTGGAGGACATGACAACCCGGCGCCCCTGCAGATCGAAGGGCATCTGCAGCCGCTCGGTCAGGCGCTCGGCCATGAACGTAGCCTCGTCTGCGTTGGTGATGTCCTCAAGCAGGATGGTAAACTCGTCGCCGCCGGTGCGCGCCACCGTGTCTCCCTGCCGGACGCCCGCCTTGATCCGCTCCGCCACCTGCACGAGCAGCTTGTCGCCCACGGTGTGCCCCAGGTGATGGTTTATAGACTTGACGTTATCCAGGTCGAGGCAGAGCGCAGCGACCATGCGAGACTCGCCATCCCGGCCCGAGCGTACGAGGGCGTGCATCAGCCGGTCTACGAGCAGAGCCTTGTTGGGCAAATTGGTGAGTGGGTCGAGGAGCGCTTGCTGGGCCAGTTGCTCCTCAAGCAGCCTGCGCTCGCCTATATCCCGGCAGGTGAGCATGATACCCCCCACGCCCGGCACGGTTACCATGTTCTCGCCCAGGGCCTCAAGGTAGACCCAGTGCCCCAACCTGTGCTGCACGCGGAAGCGACCCGTTACCGTCTTGCTTGTCACGCGCTGGACCTCATCGAGCAAGCGCCCAAACGCCGCGGTGTCGTCCGGGTGCACGATGCCGGCAAGGTGCCTGGCGCAGAGGCCCTCCGGCTTGTAGCCGAGGTGCTTGTTGACGGCGGGGCTCCCGTAGCGAATGGTCCCGTCGGGGTCGAGCACCAGGATGATATCCGGCAGGTTGTGCAGCAGCGAGCGGAGCCGCCCTTCGCTGAGCCGGAGCCCTTCTTCCCGCTGCTCGACTGCCCTCAGGCGCGACAATAACCCGGCTCGTCCGAGCACCCACACGAGCAAGCCTACCAGCGACCCCACCACTAGCGCCACGAGCAGCGTGAGGCCGACCATGCCGGGGTCTGCGAGCGTAAAGGGTCCCTGCGTCGCCTCCGCCCGGGGCGCGCTCGATTGCGCAAGCCCAGCGCTATAGGCTAGAGCCACGAGCAATGGGATCGCAGCCAAGAGGACGAGCCCCGCGGCCCAGAGGCGCCTATCGCCGCGCACGGCGGCGCGGCCCGGCTTATCTTGCACCAGGCGGGGCGGTCCACCTATGTCTCCCATGCCCCCCGTCATCCCGCGTCCCCACGCGCGGTCTCGGCAAAACACATACGCACGAACTTAGTCTAGTGCAGGGTAGATTCAAGTCGGAAGTACCAAATGGTCCTGAGAGGTGTTTCCAATGGTACCGAGGGAGCCGCACCGGGTGGAACAGGGAGGTAGTTGGGGGTAGTTGGGGGACACCCCCAAGCTCCCGGCAGGGAGACCCCTGCACCCCTTTGGGATGGGGAAGGTGGAGAGTTGGGGGACACTCCCAAACCCCGGGCAGGGAGACCCCTGAACCCCTTGTGTTGGGGGAGAGGGGAAGCATTATTGGAGGACACTCCCAAGCTCCCGGCAGGGAGACCCCTGCACCCCTTGGGGATGAGGAAGGTGGAGAGTTGGGGACACCCCCAGGCCCCCGGTGGGGGGAACCCTGCACCCCCTGCTGGGGAAGACCAGAGTTACTTGCTGACGGGGAACTGTAGCTCGGTGACGTATTTGGACTGGTCGCCACCACGCTCGTACTCCAGGTAGACCTCGCGGGTGGGGCCTGAGATGTGGTAGCCGGACTGCTCCAGCCAGGTTCCGATGGCGCCGTATGCTGCCGATAGCGTGGCGAACGATCCGTGATGGACAACGGAAGCCATCGTTTCGGCCCCTGGCAAGTCCTCGATCCGCACTCGCTCGCTGCTCGCGAGATTGCTTTCGGTGGGGAGCGCGGCCCCAACCTCTATGTCGTTCGGCTGCACGGCGGGGTCACCGTACCACAGGGAGATGGGAGGACCGCTCATCTGGCCGCCGTTTTGCGTAACGTAACCGATAACCTCGTCGAAGAGCCGGTCGAACGTCGGGTTCACAACGTCCATGCTCGGCACCACATCGCGCAGCAGGGCCACGCGCACGGGCTCAACACGCTTCAATACTACTTCGTAATCAGGCATTTTACCCTCCATCTCTATCTGCTCGATGCGGGCTTCCACCCGTGCTAACCGTTCGTTGATCTCCTGGGCTTGCGCCTGAAGCTCGGCCCGCTTCAGCCTGAGCATCCCTTTGATCTGCTCGCCGGGCAGCTCCTCGCCCAGCAGTTGGCGTATCTGCTCCAGGGACAGCCCCAGGTCTTTCAGGGCCAGCAGCCTGTTGAGCATGCCCAACTGGTCGAAGGCGTAGTACCTGTAGCCCGTCCAGCGGTCAACCTCCACGGGCCGCAGCAGCCCGACCTCGTCGTAGTAGCGCAGAGCCGATACGGATACCTGCCCAATCCTTGCGAACTCACCGATCTTCAGTCGCATAGGGTGCCTCTTTTGGTTTGATGTTGAAGGCCTTCGTGGATAGTATGCACCCTCGAGTAACTTGAGAGTCAAGGGGTTTGGCAAACATTTGTCCCATTGAGGCCAAGGGGCACAGGAGGCAGAGGTATCAATGGGGCCGCCATGGGCTTCTCGGTGGGTGCGCCCTGCGCCCAAAGTGGGCACTCCAGTCATCTTCTAAAATGGTATCCTATTCTTATTCACAGCGGTTCAACTTGCAGCCTCTCACCCGCCGCGATGCGCAAGCCAGCAGCTTCGAGGAGAACCTTAGCCTCGACACGCCGCGCACCGACGCGCCCAAGACCCTGCCGCGCCCCGTCGACCAGGGCACCGCCCAGGAGTACGCCAGCTCCCAGATCATGTTGACGCAGCTATCGGCGAATGTGGTGCAAGACGCGCTGCGGGCGCAAGAGTTTGCGGTTGCGCCGATGTCAGATCTTCAAGTCGGTTTCGTGAAGCTGACCAAGAATCTGCCAATCCCCGGCGAGGATGCAATCTCGGCCGTATTCTGGAGCTCGGAATGGGCAGATATAGAGCACGACGCCGCCGAGCTCATTGGCCGCTTCACGACGCAGTTTTTCAGCAACTTGTTCGCGTTGCCTTTGGGTACGCCGGGTCAGCCGGACGACGCCGGTGCCGCCGGAGGGGAAGTGAAGCCGCCCAACGCCGCCGAGTAATATCGGGCAATATCAGGAAGCTGCGCCTACGTTGACAGTGCTCCCTGGCAACGGTATAGTAAGACTAAAGACGCGACGAATAGGTCGTAGGAGAGATTGGAGAACTATGTCAAGCGCAACACCGAAATATAACCCGCGACTGGTCGGGCTTGGGCTGCTGGCGGGGGCGGCCCTGGGGATAGCCTGGGCCAACACCAGGCAGCGCCAGCAGACCAGGTACGGCCCTCCCAGCTTGATCGACTGGGACAGGGCCAGGAGCATCGCCCGGCAGATCATTAAAGAGGAAGATGCCGCGCCCGGCTGGCACGAGTCGTGGCAGGAGTATTACCAGGGGATGGTGGCTCGCTGCTACCCGGTCATCACCGAGGAGATCGGGCGGGAACTGCCGGTACCCATCGAGAGCATACAGGCATTCACCCGCAACGAGTGGATCGACGCCAACATCGCCAACTTTAAAGAACTCTTCCAGCCCATCGAGGGCCTCTATGATAAGGTGCGAGCCGGCCATAGCCTGGGCAGCGTGGTCATGGGCGACGTTAATCAGTTTGTCTTGAGCAGCGAGCTAGGGGTGCTGCTCGGCTACCTGGCCCGGCGGGTGCTTGGCCAGTACGACCTCTCCCTGCTGGGCAAAGAGCCGGTCACGCAGGGAAGGCTATATTTTGTAGAACCCAACATCGCAAGGGTCCAGACCGAACTTGGCCTCAATGGGGACGACTTCAGGCTGTGGATAGCCCTCCACGAGACGACCCACGCCTACGAGTTCGAGGCATACCCGTGGGTGCGGGAGTATTTCAACTCGCTGCTGGAGGAGTATTTCAGCTACCTGAGCGACGATATGAGCACCATCGCCTCGGGCCTTGGGGGCCTCAGATCGCTGGCGGGCAGGGCACGCTCCAACCTCAACAATGGCGAAAGCTGGATAGAAATGGTGATGAGCCCCGACCAGCGCGCGCTCTTCAACAAGCTCCAGGCGCTCATGTCGATAATCGAGGGGTACAGCAACTACATCATGAATGCCGTCGGCGAGCGGCTCCTACCCAGCTACGCAACGATCAAGGAGCAGTTCGAGCAGAGGGCCACCAGGCGCAGCACCGTTGAGAAACTCTTCATACGCATCACGGGCCTGGCCCTCAAGATGGAGCAGTACAAGATGGGCGAGAATTTCATAAACGCGGTCGTAGCAGAGCGAGGCATAACCGCCGCCAACCGTGTATGGGAAGGCCCCGATATGCTCCCCACCCTCGAAGAGCTACGCAACCCGAACGCCTGGATCGCGCGGAATTTTCCGAATTAGTAATTACGAATTACGAATTCGCCTCTAATCCAAAAATCGTAATTCGTAATTACTAATTACTAATTGGTAATTTGAAAATCAACAGGGGGGTGCCATGGACGACCAGGATCGCAGCAAGGGCGCGGATACCCGGAAGAGCGATGTCGAGCCGATGCAGGATATGATAGAGGAGCCGCCGCACGTCGCCATCCACCCGGACGAGTTCGAGGAGAGGGCGAAGATCGACCTCCACCAACGCGGGGCCCGCCTGGACCGGGACAGGCATATCGACCTCAGCCAGGAAGAGTACACCCCCGACCAGGTGGCCCGGCTGATAGGCACCAGCCGCGAGGTGGTGCTCCATGCCGTCTGGGCAGGCGACCTTAAGGCTGAGCGGGCGGGCCACGACGTGGTGTGCATCAAGCACGAAGACGTGACAGATTGGCTGCACAGACGTATGGGGGTGTGACGTGGCGTAATGCGTAATACGTAATGCGTAATGGTGGTAGACGCAAGGGGTCTTGCTGGCACGAAGCACATACGCCCACATCCCTTACGTTTTACGCTTTACGCACAGGACGAGGGCCTTGAACAAAGACCACACTCCGACAAAGTACGACCCAACGACGCAGCGCCCCGGTTACCTCACGCATGACCGGGGCTTCGTGCCCTCCCACGCGGAGCGGGGCCGCAACCCGTCGTGGTCGGCTGCGGACGAGCGCGAGCACCACCTCCACAGGCATTACCGCAAGCGCATACGCAACGTCCGGATGCGATGGTTCGGCAGCGGCCTGGCACTGGGGGCGTTGGCGGGGATTGCCCTGGTGCTGTTCGCATCCACGCTCGTTGTCACCCAGTTCCCGGAGGTGCTGCGGGGGGTGACGGGCGAGCCTGACGTGGTGGTGGTCCTGGGCGAGGGCTTCCTCAACCGCGAGGCGGCGAACAAGCTGAAGCAGCCCTACGCTACCGGGATCGGGAGCTTGCAGCTTACGTCTGTGAATATGGACCTGCAACCCGGCAACCGCATGGACCTGCAACCTACCTTTACGATGCAGGTGTTCACCACTATCAACATCAGCCCCGCTGTGAAAAACGAGCTAGAGGTGCAGGATGGCAAGCTGGTGCTCAAGATGGTGGGCGACCCGCAGATCGGCAACCTGAACCTGCCCCTGGAGTTCTTACCCTTCGATCTGAAGAGCCAGCTCCGCCAGGCCATAGACAAGGTCAACAACGACCTCCTGATCTCGGAGATCAACCAATCGCTCGCATCGAGCTACGGCAGCTCTCAGTTCACGATCATGGACGTGAGCACCACGGATACGGGGATGACTGTGAAGATGCGGACCGGGCCGTGATGCTAAAGGTAAGGCGTTGGGGTCTGACTGCAAGCTATTTGATCGAGGCGTGCTCATAAATACCGGATATCCAGTTGTTGCATGAGTGGAGCTTACATTCTCCATTAGTGTGGACAGAAGGATAGGTCAAAGTGATAGGTAAGAAGCCGTTTACCAGGCTGTTGATCGGCCTGCTTGTTATTGCTGCCTTGGGATTGTGGGTCCTCCGAGGCGACGATAATAGTCAATTGGCTGCCGGCCATCTCTTGTCCACACCCGCGTCGTCACAGACCTCGCTACCGCCGGCCCTCGAACTCCTTTGGAAGTATGACACCTCATCCTATATAGAGAAAACGCCTCTACTGGCCGGCGATACCCTCTATGTCATAGTCAGCAGCGTTAGACGCCAGTCTTCTAGTTGCCGTGACGACCACGGAGGTTGGTGCTATCAGCTCCTGGCATTCGAAATGGCGACTGGGAAGCTCAAGTGGACCCTGGACGACTATGAGTACCAGCCAACCGTGGCTGATGGAGTCATCTATTCAGGGTGGGGTGGGGAACTTCACGCCATTGACACCGCAACTCACCAGGTGAAATGGAAGTACAAAACAGCCAAAGTTACGAACAACGCACCATTTGTTACAGGCGATGTAAAGTACGCCCCGGCAGTTGCGGATGGAGTGGTTTACTTTGGCAGTGGAGAGACCCTGTATGCCTTATATGCGGACACTGGGCTGGAGAAGTGGCGGGTAAAGTACACTGACGAGATAGCATCCTCTCCGGTCGTTTTTGGCGGTTTTGTTTACGTCGTTGGACATTACGTCAGGATGTCGCAATATAGCGACGTCATGAGCTACCAGGCTAACATGTATGCTGTGCGCAAGGATAACGGGCAGCAGCTTTGGAAGTTTGAGCCGGAAGCCGGTTTCGGGCAACCTGGAGCAGTGCGTAATCCTGTGGTAGCAGATGATGGTACGGTCTATTGCACGAGTATTCCTACAGGGGTTAACGAGCCAGGGTACGTCTTGGCATTCGATGGGAAAACGGGCGGGCAACTCTGGAAACACTTACCGGGAACAGGGCAAAATTATTATCCTTATCCGGTCGTTGTGCAAGATGGCACACTTTATTTTGAGGTTGACGACGACGGTCTCTACGCAATGGATACAGGGACTGGACAGCCACAATGGACGTTCGACCTGCGTAACATCGGCCCGCATGCGCTTACAATTGTTCAGGGGGTACTCTATGTCACCACGACAGAAGGAACCGTCTATGGCATAGATGCTAAGTCCGGGAAGGAGGCAGCTAGATATCTCCTGGGCGAGAATTACTATTCGGAAATTGTAGCAACGGACAGGGATGTCTATTTTGTTGGACGACATCCCAACGGCATTTACGCCTTCGTACTGCCCAAGTGAGCCAGAGTCATTGTGAGTATTCGCGACCCTGCCTCACTCGATTCAACCAAGCTACTGAGGTCTTACGCTTCTACTTCCTCCGGCCAATCGAGCATCAGGGCCCACACCTGGCCGCCTGACTCCTCTCAAAAAAGGGGGTGCAGGGTCCTCCCTGCT
>JBJMMB010000529.1:0-5235 GCA_045805005.1 Chloroflexia bacterium | reverse complement strand
GGCGTGTGGTGATCTCGTTGCCGGGAATCACCTTGAACCGGTAGGACCGTCGCTCGGCCAGTTCCAGCGCCTGCATGGCCCCACGCGCGTCGTCGTGGTCGGTGATCGCGATGATGTCCAGATCGGTGTAGTTCTCTACGAAGTCAAATATCTGCTGCACGCTTGCGAGGCCGTCACCCAGTGAGGTATGGATGTGCAGGTCGGCCTTGCCCCTGCGCGCTGTCTCGTCTTTGCCTTGTTCAGGTTGGGTCAGATCGTTGGAGGTCCCATTCGAGCCGTTATGGGAGTTGGCAATATTACTCATGAAATAGTTTTGTCCAGGGGATTGTGGTTAGTGGGGGCTTGTCCTTGTAGCAACTCACTGCGCATGGCAATGATGGGCGCTTTCATCGCTTCAAAATGATTATACGCGAAGACGCTGGGGAAGACAAACACTAACTCGACATAACAGGCTTGGCCCACCACCGGAATCCGATTTCCGCTCATGATATAATAACTCCATGACTCCATTTTGCCGTTCTCTGGGAGCCTCTCCCAGTCAGAGCCGTGTATTCCCTCATTCACACCAGCAAATCGCGGAGGCGCGGCTCAGAGCATCAAGTGACGGCCCCAACTTGATATAGGAGCAACTGCTTGAACGTGGTTGATATTATCGCGGCCAAGCGGGACGGCCGCGAGCTTAGCGCAGAGGAGATCGACTGGCTGGTGAAGGGTTTCACCGGTGGTGACGTCCCTGACTATCAAGTGGCTGCCTGGCTCATGGCCGCTCGCATCCGCGGAATGACCCCTCGCGAGACAACCGACCTTACGCGGGCTATGGTCGAATCGGGTCGGAGCCTCGACCTTTCCGCGGTGGCCCCCTTCGTGGCCGACAAGCATTCCACCGGCGGTGTGGGCGACAAAACCACGCTGGTCGTCGCCCCGCTGGTGGCCGCCACCGGCCTGCCCGTCGGCAAAATGTCGGGGCGCGGTCTCGGCTTCTCCGGGGGCACGCTCGACAAGCTGGAGTCAATCCCCGGCTTCCGCACGGGGCTCTCGGTCGAGGAGTTCAAAGACGCCATCGCACGGGTCGGCCTGGTCGTGGCCTCCCAATCGGCCGACCTCGCCCCCGCCGACGGCAAGCTTTATGCCCTGCGCGACGTCACCGCCACCGTCGACAGCATCCCCCTCATCGCCAGCAGCATCATGTCCAAGAAACTGGCAGCGGGGGCCAATGCCGTCGTTCTCGACGTCAAGGTTGGCCGCGGCGCTTTCATGAAGACTTACGACGATGCCCGCTCCCTGGCCGTGACCATGCGCGACATCGGCAAGTCGTTCGGCCTCCAGGTCCGCGCTGTCCTCTCAGGCATGGACCAGCCCCTGGGCCGCGCGGTGGGCAACGCCCTCGAAATCCGAGAGGCAGTCGAGACCCTCCAGGGCCGCGGTCCGGAGGACCTGACCGAGGTGGCCCTCACCCTCGGCGCCCACCTGCTCAACATGGCCGGCAGAGCTTCCACCATTGAGGAAGGTGTCGCGATGCTACGGGCGGCTGTCCATTCGGGCGCCGGACTCGCCAAATTCCGCGATTTCGTCGCCAACCAGGGTGGCGACACAGCTTTCATAGACGACCTTTCACAGCTTCCCCAGGCCCCCGTGAAGTTAGACTTCCCCAGCGAAGCCGCAGGCTACCTGGCCGCCCTGGACGCCGAAACCATAGGTCGCGCCTCCGTAGACCTCGGAGCAGGCCGCTTGGTCAAAGGCGCTCCCATCGACTACGCCGTCGGCTTCGTCGTCCACCACAAAATCGGCGACGCCATCCAGCCAGGCGACACTCTCATCACCATCCACGCCCGCACCCAGGAAGCCGCCCAACAGGTCCTCCCTCACCTCAAGCAAGCCGTCAAACTCTCGCCCACCCCCGTCACCCCACCGCCTACGGTGTTAGAAGTAGTAACATAGGTGTTGGGGGCTGGGCCTTCGCCTGTACCGCCAGCACCCAGCACCCAACACCCAGAAAAGGAGTCCCAATTGCTCGAAGACCCGCGCATCGCCCGAATGGCCAAAGTGCTCGTTGAATACTCGCTCGAAGTCCGGCCGGGCTGGATGGTCACGATTAGCTCCACTACCGCGGCTATCCCGCTTGTACAGGCGGTCTACCGCCAGGTGTTACTGGCCGGCGGCCACCCGTATGTACTCCTCGAGCCGCCTGGCGTGCGCGACCTCCTCTTGCAGTCCGGCAACGACGACCAGTTGCGCCACGTCGATCCGTACCGGCTGATGATGCTCGAGAAATCGGACGCAGTGCTTGATATTCTGAGCGAGGAGAACACCCGCGCCGCCAACAACCTCGATCCCACTCGCCAGGCCCTGATGCAGCAGGCCCGCGGCCCCCTCGGCGCCCTCTCTATGGCCCGGATAACCCAGGGTCGCCCCCGCTGCCTCACCCTCTTCCCCACCAACGCTTACGCCCAGGACGCGGAAATGAGCCTTTCCGAATTCGAGGACTTCGTCTTTCATGCCTGCCTCCTGGACGGCGATGAGGACCCCGCCGACCGCTGGCGCCAGGTCTCCCGCGAGCAGCAGCACATCGTCGATTGGCTGGCAGGTAAGCGAGAAGTCCACGTCGAAGGGCCTGGCACCGACCTCACCATGAGCATCGAGGGCCGCAACTTCGTCAACTCCGACGGGAAGCGCAATTTCCCCAGCGGCGAGGTCTTCACTTCGCCTGTAGAAGAGACGGTCAGAGGACAAATCACCTACTCTTACCCCGCCTCCTACGGTGGCCGGACTGTCCAGGGCGTGACGTTGACTTTCGAGAGCGGCCGTGTGTCTGACTTCAGCGCCGAGCAAGGCGGCGACTACCTGGCGGCCATGCTCAAAGTAGACGACGGCGCAAGCAAGCTGGGCGAGTTCGCCATCGGCACCAATCCCGGCGTCACCAGAATTACCCGCAACACCCTCTTCGATGAGAAGATGGCCGGCAGCATTCATTGCGCCCTGGGCAACGCCTACCCCAACGCGGGCGGCACCAACAAATCAGCCGTCCACTGGGACATGGTCACCGACATGCGCCAGGGCCGCGTGACAGTCGATGGGTATACTCTCTACGAGAACGGCCGGTTCATTATCTAGAGAACTATTGCGTATTGCGTAAGGGAGGAAGGGCGGGGGGCGTTCTTATCGCCGTCACCATACGCGGCTTCTTCTTCATGCTCGGCATCGGCCCGGTGGGGAAACAGGCCCGCAAAGTGCTGGCTGGCTGGTAACCTCTAATACCCTTAGTACCCGAGATACGTCGAGAAAATAGGCCGCAGGTCGGTCCGTGAGTGCGCCTGCAGCACCGCCTCCAGGTTCATGGTTCTCGCACGCTTCAGCCGGTACTTCGCGTAGTAGTCTCGCAGCCCGGCGTAAAAGTCCACATCGCCCATCGTCCGCCTCACCCGGTCCAGTATCCTCACGCCTGTGTCATACACCGTTGCCGAGTACTGGTTTTCGTTCGCGAAGCCGCTGTACACCCCCGACGACACCGGCCGCGCGCTCTGAGCGTTGGCCGACATCGACTGCCAGGACCGCGAGTAGAGGTCCGGAAAGTTGGCCCGCACGTACTCGGCTGTGATGTAGGTAGTCATCGCCTCATCGAGCCAGGGGTCGAGCAACTGGTTGTTGCCCACCGTTGAGTAGAACCACTGGTGCCCGGCTTCGTGTACCGGCGTGTACCAGGTCCACGTGCCCGGCGTGGTGCCGTACGCGAGCCATGATGTGGGCACGAAGTAGCACATCGGGTACTCCTGCGCATAGTTATCCGTCCGCTCCAGCGGCACCCCCATCTCCGCCACCGTGTAATCCCCGAATGGGTAGGCGCCAACCTGCTGCCCGAACCAGCCCAGCGCGGGCGTAACCAGGTCGAGCTGCCGTTGCGCGGCGGCCCGGTGGCCGGGCAGGAAATACGCCCGAACCGTTATCGACCCCACTTGCCGTCTCATCGATCCATCCGCCACCGGGTCAACGAACCTGGGAGACGCCACATAGGCAACGTCCCGCACGCCCGGCGCGTTGAACGCCCACCGCGTGCGCCCCGCGTCCACCGACGCGATTCCCCCCGTGCCCCCAACCACCAGCCGCTCCCCCGCGCTCGACTCCACCTGTACGGAGTAGTCCGAAGTATCGTAATATCCCAGGTCCCCCAGGTCCGAGTACGGGTAATAGGCCCACCCACCATTCTCCCACGGCACAACGGTTGGCAGCGCGTCGCCCAGCGACAGGATGTCGTTGGCCCGGTCGTAACCCGTCCTCCCGCCCACCGGCCTCGGGTTCAGGTCAAACTTCAGAGTTAACGAGGCCCTCGCCCCCGCGTTTACCGCCGAAGGCAGCGCGACCTCTAGGTTCACGCCCTGCCTCCACCTCACCTGCGCCTCCGCGCCGTCCACGCTCGCACCGTTGACCGCCAGCACCCCATCCCAGTGATGCCACACGGCCCTCATAACCACGCTCCGCAGCGCCCGCCCCGTTGCATTGGTTATCTGGACTGTCTCCTCGGCGCTCACGGTTCTCTTTGGCGCGGGCCCCACCACCAGCTTCACCTTGTAGCTCGCGTGCAACTCAGCCGCGTGCAGATCCCCATAGCGCCAGTTGAAGTAGTGCCTGCCCACGTTGCCCATCTCCACCTGGGTGACCGCCGGATTGGCAGGGTTGTAGGTGAGCGCTCGGCGCTCGAAGAGTTGCACCAGCACAGTCTGCGCCTTGCCGCCAATGCTCGCGCTCACCCAGTACGGGTCGGTGATGGGATAGCCCAGCGTCTGCAGCCAGGCGAAACGGGCGGGCCTCGAAGCGGAGTTCGCGAAATCCCAGAACACGTCCGCCCAGAAGTGCCCGGTGGCCCCCTCCAGCCTTCCGCGTCTCACGGCGGTCGGAGGCGTCACCTCTCCCACGGCCCCGCCTGGCCGCAGCAGGCTCGTGATCGCTCTCCCCTCTGAGGCTTCGGAGCGCGCCGTGCGACCTGCGAAGTCAGCGTATGTAGGCCCGCCGGCATCGCCGGCCACGGGCACCTTGGCCGGGCCGAGCGCATAGTACTCATTGTCGCCCGTGTGCGCTCTCCCGGCCACCATTTCGGCCACCAGCAGCCCGCTCGTCACCCCTGCCGAGCTCGCGCCGCCACCGCTGTCGATCACCTCAAGCCGCCCGTTGTCAAAATACTGTACGAGGTGGTTGCCGTCCGGGGCCTCGGCGTACGGCTCGTAGTTGGTGTAAAAGGGTCCG
>JBJMMB010000528.1:0-2836 GCA_045805005.1 Chloroflexia bacterium | reverse complement strand
CTGCTCGCCGGTCATCGGAGCGATCACCAGGGGGTGGGTCAGCAGGTCGCAAGCCCACAATACGATTGCGGCGGCGACCGGCGCGAGTGGATGATGACCCAAGGCGTGATAGAAGGTAGCCCCCGCCAGCACGACGATGGCCCAGCGCCCGGTGGCCGTGAGGACATCGCAATAGTAATTGCCGCGCTCCCGCCTGACAAGCATCTCACCGGCCATGACGCCGATCGCCGCGCAGGTGGCGGCCAGCGCCGGGGATGGCAGGTATACGGCCATAAGGTAGAGAGATACCGTGATCATCTCTACCTTATAAGAGCGCCTTATGTGTATCGGAAAGCGGTAGGCGGCAACTACCCAACAGAGCAGCATGACCGCAACCGGCAGGTCGCTTAGGGCAATCCCCCGCAGGCCGGTCGTAAGCCATGCTCCGGTCAGAGCCAGTACGGCGAACAGGCTCACAGGCACCGATATTGCGGGCTGCGGGAAAAGACGCGCTATCCGGGCAGGCATGGCCGGCTCCCCCGTCTCTTGCGCTATCAGCTTCATCAAACCGGAGACTAACGGCCGGCGAGCGACATGCGCACGTGCTGGCCGGTTGTCCCGCTTGTCTGGCTGCTGTCCAGCGTGATGCGGAGGGCATTCACGAGAAGCCCCGAAGCAGTCATGCCGGCCTTGCCGCTTCCTGTATAAACGACCGTGTCGATTGAGTAGTTGCTGGTGGTCAGATCGCCGTAGTAAACCACACGCTCTACGCTCCCAATGGGGTTGTCAGTATAGACGATCAGTACGGGGGCCGATCGTGCGGGACCATGGATTGTATACACCACGCTGTGCACATTGCTGTAGCTGGTGTTAATATCGGCTCCGAACTGTAACTGCATGCCGTTGCTGAGCACCACCACTGGATCCGTTCGACATCCACTGGCTAATGCCGTATCAGCGCGCATGAAGGCGAGGGCAAATAGGGCCGTACAGAGTACGGCTGTGATAGCAACGCTGCGGATCGGGCGGGGATTTCTCAATATGATGTTAGTCATATCTGATCTCCTTTCCTACAGCACCATCATAGTGCACGGGCAGGCAAAAGAACATACCTCCCGTGGCGTAAGTTTGCCCTACCCCCACGGCTTAACCCGGAGTAGAACTTTCTTCCTATGCGTATCCAGGCCAGGCTGGTACTTTTGGGCTATAGTACTGGTAGCCCTAACCCCACCCTTACAAATACCCTTCCTTCGCAAGAACCTCGATCAACTGGGGCTCGCCGGTGTAATCGGTTATGATGGAGTCGCCCGCTTCGATGACGGGCAGGAGGTCGTACTCTTTATCCCTGAACTGATGTTTGGCCTCGGGGCTGAGGCTGATGTTGCGCTCCTCGTGGGGAACGCCCATGCGCGAAAGGAACTCCTTCGCATCGTGGCAGGAGCCTCAGAAGCGTCCCGTGTAGATAACCACCGGCGGTTTTTGCATTGTGGACCCCTAACCTTGTGAAACGCGTGCTGCTATATGAGCGTATGCTATGTACAATATGTACAAGTAGTATGCCACACATCGCCAACTGCGTGAACCGCTAACCATCAGGAGCGGTGATTAAAGATATGGAAGAAGCACAAAAGAGCGATACGCAAGCCGGGGATGGCTCCGTAGACTTCAACTACCAGGCTGAAAACCCGGGCCACGACCTGCTCGACTATAGATATATGGCAATTGAGATGACCAGGCTCTCCGAGCCGGGCAAAGCCTGGACGACGGTGCTGGCGGGCATCCTCATCATGGGCATGTGCATGTTCTCGGTCTGGGCCATGCGTTTGCTGACCGTCCTGCTCGGCGGGTAAGCCCCCACACAGCACAAAAGCCGCCCGTGGGCGGCTTTTGTGCTGTGTGGGGGCTGTTATAGGGTCTATTTCAGATACCAGTTGCCAATCGTGTCGAACCGGTAGGCCGGGTTTAGCAAATCGGTCGTGGGGACGCGGGCGCCGCCTGCCGGGGGGCGGGTGGCGTAGGTGTAGACGGGGTCGTACAGGATGACCCCCGGCACGTCCTGGGCGAAGGTATCCTGGAAGGTGGCGTACTCGGTGGCGCGGGAGCCGACGTCGAGCGTCAGGAGGGCAGTCTCCAGCGACCGGTCGGCCTGGGTGTTGCTCCAGCCCGAGAAGTTCAGGCCGCCTCCGCCTGGGCGCGGCGAGTGCCAGTAATCTTGTACATCAGGGTCGCCACCCTGCGCTTCCCAGCTCGCCAGGACGATGTGGAAGGCCCGAGGAGCCAGGTAGTCGCGGAGCAGGGTATCGCGGCTCACCAGGGCTAGCTTGGAGTCGATACCCACCTCTCGCAATTGCCCGGCGATCTGCTGGGCCACCGCTACGTTGGCGGGCGCTTCTTTGTTGGCCGCCAGCACGAGGGTCAGCGTCACGCCCTGCCGAGCGCGCACCCCAGTCGGTCCCATGACCCAACCAGCGGCATCGAGCAAGCGCCTGGCCTCTGCGGGATCATGCTCGCGGTGGGGGGTCGATGGATTGTAGGCCCACGATTGGGAGAGCACCGGGCTATAGGCGAGGGCCGCCTGGCCTTGCAGGGCCTGGGAAATGAGGCTCTTCCTGTCGATCGCGAACTCAATGGCCTGGCGTGTTTGCGGCTTATCGAGGAGGGGCGATTGGGTGTTCAAGATGAGGAGCGAGTAGCGAGCGAGCGTCTGCCGGTGGATTTGCGCCCCCGGCACTTGCTGTACCTCGGCCACTCGGTCAGTGGGGATGTGCCCCAGGCCATGAACCTCGCCCTCCTTGAAGCCGATCAGAGCCGCGCCGAAATTGGGGTAGGGCCGGAACCAGATGCGCGCAATGCGCGG
>JBJMMB010000527.1:0-2919 GCA_045805005.1 Chloroflexia bacterium | reverse complement strand
CTCGACTTCCGTCGACGTCATTGTGGGAAACGGCGCTGTAGTCTATCCTTATCGTTGGAGGGACCACACGGCTGCTGCTTATGCCGAGTCTCTTGGCGCGGTGCTGGCCAGTCCCCTGCGAACGACCGCTAATGGCTACTCGCTCGCCCCGTCTTCACTCGTGAGCATTCCGGCGGGCACGCGCCTTGTGTTGCCTTCACCGAATGGTTCAACTCTTAGCCTGGCCGCGCAAGGCATACCAACTTTCGCCGGTTGCCTGCGAAACGCCGCTGCAGTGGCGCAGGCCGCCCAAAAGCTCGGGAAGCGCGTCACTGTAATTCCCGCCGGGGAGCGGTGGCCGGACGGGAGCCTCAGGCCCGCCCTCGAAGACCTGGTCGGGGCCGGGGCTATTATCCATGACCTGCGGGGCCGGCGGTCACCGGAGGCGGAGCTCGCCGAGGCTGCCTTCCTGCGGTTCGCGGCCGACTTACCATTCTACCTTGCGCGTTGCAGCTCCGGAAAGGAGTTGGCAGGCCGGGGCTTCGGAACTGACGTGGACCTGGCCGCAGCGCTGAACGCCAGCAATTGCGTGCCCGTGCTGAGAGAAGGTGCGTATGTTGGGGACTGCGGAGGATAGACAATAAAAGTGCTCAAATCTAAGCATATCATCCTGGGTGTATCGGGGGGCATCGCCGCTTACAAGGTGGCTGATCTGGCGTCGAAACTTGTGCAGGCCGGCGCGCTGGTGGACGTCATAATGACGGCGGGGGCGCAACGTTTCGTCACGCCCCTGACCTTTCAGGCGCTTACCAGGCGGCCCGTGCGCACCGATATATTCGCCGATTGGCTGGGGGAGGACACAGGGCATGTGGGCCTCGCGCATAGCGCGGACCTGGTGGTGGTGGCCCCCGCGACGGCCCATACGATCGCCCGCCTGTCGCTTGGCCTGTCCGATGACCTGCTCTGCGCTGTGTACCTTTCCACGCGAGCGCCGGTGCTGATCGTGCCTGCCATGGAGACCGGTATGTACCTCCACCCGGCCACCCAGGAGCATCTGGAAACCTTGAAGCGCCGGGGGGCGGTCGTTATGCAACCCGCGGAGGGTCACCTGGCTTCGGGGGCCACGGGTGTCGGGCGGCTGCCCGAGGCCCCCGAGATAATGGTCGCCATACAGCGCCTTCTGGGCTTGAACGGACCGCTGGCGGGCAGGCGAGTGGTGGTTACCGCAGGGGGCACCCAGGAGCCGATCGACCCGGTCCGGTACGTGGGCAATCGCTCCTCGGGCAGGATGGGCTACGCGATAGCCGAGACCGCGTACTACGCAGGGGCGGACGTCACCCTCATAAGCGCCCCGGTGTCCATCGCTCCACCGCCTGGAATCGACCTGGTGCAAATCCACTCAGCCCGTGAAATGGAGTCGGCCGTGCTCCAGGCGGTAGCGGGCGCTGATGCGCTGGTCATGGCAGCTGCCGTGGCCGACTACGCGCCGCGGGAGGTCTCCGGGCAAAAGATAAAGAAAGCGGGCGAGAACCTCGATATTAGCCTGGCTCGAAATCCCGATATCCTGGGCAACCTGGCCGGGATGGACCTGCCCCATCGTTTAGTGCGCATCGGCTTCGCCGCGGAGACCCAGGACCTTGTGGACAACGCCCGTGAGAAGCTGAAGAAGAAAAAGCTCGATATAATTGTAGCCAACGACGCAGTCGCCAGCATAGGCGCGGAAAGCAGTGCCTTGACATTGATAAACAAAGACGGCACTATAGAGCAGTTGCCGCCACTCCCCAAGGAAAAAAGCGCCCAGGTTATCGTAGATCGTTTAGCAGGCATATTTGCTCAAAAAGCGAGCTAACTTTGTGCAATTTGACGTAACAATAACCTGCGCGAACCGTTGTATAAGATGCACCGGCGACTAACTGCGCCTATGAGAATCAGGACTGAGGACTGAGTGTTGGGTGCTTTAGCCCGGGAGCTTGTTAGCCCGTTACTCAGCACTCAGCACTCGTCTATGGGGGTTATTTGGGTTATGCGCACTGAGGAATTACTGGAGCAGTGTCTGCAAGCTCTCACATCGGGACAAGACCTGCCGCCCGACCTGGCCCGCTACCTGGCCCGCCACCCCGAACAGAGGTCCGAAGTAGAAGATTTGCTGGCTATAGCCCAGCGGGTCAGCCGCAGGCCGCGGGGGGAGTTGCACGCGGTGAGGCGCGAGAATATGCAAGTGCGCCTTGCTGCGCGTCTCGGGTTCGATCCTCGTGCCCTGGATGCTCTCCTCCCCGGCGAACGTCCCGCAGAAACGGAGGAGCACTCGCCGCGGAAGAAACCGATCCTTTCGGTAGGCCGGGTGTCGCTCGCCAAGCTTCGCTACGAGCCTCCATATTCATCCGAAGATGACATCCCGGAGGCCCGAATACGAGAAGTGTTCCGCGACCTGACCGCCGAGGATATCCGCCGTTATATCGGCGTGCGCGGGGAAGACTATCTCTATTACCGTCAGAATTTCCCCGGCTGGCGGCCCGTTTTCACTTTTGTCGCCGTGGTCCTGCGTGGTATCAAGCGCCTGGAAGTCCTGGCCAGCCAGAATTATTAGAATTCGAAACTGTATAACCTATGACTCTTTCCATTAGCATAGACGACCTGCCCAGGTTGCTTGTCTTGCTGGTGCTGGCCGCTCTCCTGGGTTATGTGGCCGACCTCTTCACCGGCGGCAGGGTGCCGCTGGGTTTTTTCGGCAGCATTCTCTTCGGCCTGCTGGGAGCCTGGGTGGCCGTCGACCTGGTGCGCCCTCGTGTACCACTCTCCCTGCCAAAAGAACCCACTTTCGACGGCGTGATGCTGGTCACCGCGGCCCTCGGCGCGTTCATCTTCTCCCTAACCTGGTGTATCCTGGGCTCTCGCCTGGCCCGCCGGTAGTGGCTAGTGGCTAGTGGCTAGTGGTCAGTG
>JBJMMB010000526.1:0-12939 GCA_045805005.1 Chloroflexia bacterium | reverse complement strand
CCGGTTGGCATTAGCCCTCGTGGCGCGCAGGGCCCTGGCCTGGCGGTCGCTGAGCCCGCCGTGTATTCCCCGCAGCATCAGGTCGGTGTGCCCCATGATGGCGGTCAGAGGCGTGCGGAGCTCGTGGCTGACGACCGACAGGAAGTCGTCCTTCAGCTTCTCGAGCAACTTATCCTGCGTGATGTCGTGGAACACGCCAACCGCGCCGTATATATTGCCGTGGGCGTCCAATAGCGGCGATACGTTTGCGCTCACGATCATCTCCTCGCCGTTGGGTCTCTTGACCAACACTTGCTCGTTCACCACCGTCTGGCCTCCCAGCGCCCGCGTGGAGGGCAAATGCTCCACATCATACGGCTCGCCATCAAGGTCGCAGAGTCCGTATATCTCGCTGTGCCGCTCGGGACCCGAACCCTCTGCCACCCCGCGCCCCATTAGCCGCATGCCTTCCGGGTTGATCCGCGCAACCTCGCCCGCCCGGTCGAAGATCACCACGCCGTCCACCATCTGGCTGATGACCGCCTCCAGCTCCTCGGCCTTGATTCGGGCCTCGCGGGCCGCCTGGGCCTCGTTATGCTGGGCGCGCACCGGCTCGGTTACGTCCGTAGCAATGAGCATGATGTATCGCTGCTCCCCGGCTTCCTTATCCCCAATCGGCACAATGCTCCAGTTCCACCACATCTTCTCCCCGTCCGGATCTATCGACTCGTACCGCTCGAAGGAGATGCTCTCGCCGGTCTCGTAAACCTGAGCGAAGGCGTCCCTGAAGGCCCGGGACCGCTCGGGTTGCTCGTGGCTCAGGTCCTCGGCTCCCAGCCCGGCCACCGAGGCCCCACTACGGTACGGCTCCTTCAAGAAGCTATAGAACCGTTTGCTGGCGAACAAGATACGAGAGGCGGGAGGAGGTCCCATTACGACGAGCACACCTGGGAAGTTCTCGACCACCTTCTCCAGGATCGCCTGCTGAGACCTCTCCTGTTCGGACGCCCTGACCTCATGGATGAGCAGGGCCGCGCCGTTAGCTAGCAGAGTCGCCAGCTTTACCTCCGATTCCCGCCAGCCACGGGGCGTGCGGCTGCCGACGATCAGAGCACCCAGTGGCCTCCCCCGCACCATCAAGGGGACGCCCAGGGTGGAGACGCCTCCCTCGGCCATTTGGATCGGAAACTCCTCCGCCGGCAGATCGGGCACCCTGCCGAAGTTTTCAAGGAACACGGGTCCACCCGCCGCGATAGCTCGCGCGGCGATCCCTTTGCCTGGCGGGAACGCCACCTGCTTGTAGGTATCGGTGTGATGTCCGTCCATGGCGACCCAGCGGGTGGTGCCGTCCGGATCCAGCGTGGCGAGGCTGGCATAGTCGGCGCGCATGAGGTGCCTGAAGCTGCGCACGATTGAGATTAGCGTTGGCTCCAGTTCATAATGCCCGCCTACGACCCCCGCCAGGTCGCCCAGGACCTGCGCCTGCTCGACCGCGCGGGCCGCCTCTTCGAGGTCGGCCGCCTGGCCCATGACCAGGCTCACCACATCAGCAAAGGCGGCCAGAGAGCCGTGGTCGATTGCTTTGGGGGCTCGAATACCAGGTTCCCCAGCAGCCTCTCCTCATAGCGCATGTCGTATGTTATGTCATTCTCGCCAGGGGAGTATCTGCGACCTCGGCTAAGCTCCTCGTCCGACGACGCGAAGCACGCGCACTCGGGCGTGACCAGGGAGACCCTGGCGCACTTTGTCGAGAGGGCCGCCGCGACCAGCAGACTGTGCAGCGCCTGGAGAGATTGAGCCGACTGCTCCGGCAGGCTTTCTTTGGCTGCCACGGTCATAGATTGACTACATCCTCATCACGATACGTCTGAAGGCTTCGGCGTAATGGAGGCCATGCGGTTCGGCGACTTGAGACGAACGCATCCTGATGCGCTCGGCAAGCTCCTCTGCCGGGCCTACCTGGCTCACGTGCAATTTCAGTGCCTCGATCTTGTCATCGATGGTCTCGCTTATGTCAACGAGCACGGTGGGCTGCTCGGTACCGAAGATGTATATCTCCTTGACTTTGTGCGGCTCAAGGCCCCCTGTGATTTGCTCGTGGAACTGCAGCGGGTCGCGGGCGGTCGGGTAAATGGAGTCCACCGTGGCCTGCCCGACGGCACGGTGGTCGGGGTGGTTGATGAACTCATTATTGTAGAAGAGAGTGAGCGGGTCATGGGTCATCACAGCGTAGGGCTTATACTTGCGTATCATGCCGGTGATAGCTCCCCGCAATTCCAGGTTGGGCGCGAGCTCGCCGTCCGGGAAGCGCAGGAACTCCACCGTCTTCACCCCAAGCCGAGCCGCCGCCCCGCGCTGCTCCTCCTCGCGCCGCTTGCTCAGCGCGTCATTGGTCACCGTCGCATCGGGCGTACCTTTGTCGCCGCTGGTGGCCACCACATAAATCACCTCCAGGCCGGCACGCACCCAGAGCGCCACCGTACCTCCCGACGAGAACTCCGGGTCGTCCGGGTGCGCGGCCACCAACAGCACGCGCCTGTGCTCCTCGGCTAGCTCCTGGTCCGCCGGCCCCGGCCTCGTAATAACAGTTGGGTTCATCCCCTACCTCCGGAATATTGAATTTTGACTTTTGAATTAGGCTGGTACACGTCCCGGTAGCAAGATCCTGACCGGGTCCGGTGGACAATTCATAATTCAAGAATCAGGTTACATGGCTTGCGCTGCTTAGTCAAGCCTAGTAGAATCGAAAGATGGACGAGATATTCCTGAGCGGCCTGGTCTTCTTCGGCACGCACGGGGTCAATCCCGAGGAGACCTCGCTGGGCCAGCGCTTCAGCGTCGATCTAACGCTCAGCGTCGACCTGGAAAGGGCGGGGCAATCCGATGACCTGGCGGACACGGTAAGTTATTCTATGATATACAAACTGGTCCGGGCCGAAGTTGAGGGGGCGCCGAGCAAGCTAATCGAGCACCTGGCGGCCCGCGTGCTGCGAACCGTCCTGCGCCACGACCGGCGGATCGTAACTGCCGAGGTGATAGTCGCCAAGCTCAACCCACCCCTGAAAGGGAACACCACCGGCCAGGTGGCTGTCAGCATGCGCCGTGACCGGAGTTGGGCAAGCGAGGACCGGGCCGCGGCAGAGGATAGAGGATAGACGATAAACCGGGAGGTTTCGATATCGACTAGCTAGCGGCGGTGGTCTCTAGCCTACGTCGGCTAGCGCAACAAGCTGCAGCAGGGTATAATTGTGTGAGCCTGGCCCGAAGCACGGGCAGGCTCTTTTTATGTTGCAGAAAGAGTAAACAATGTCAAGCAAAGCCCGCAAAGCTCGCGGGGCGCGCTCAGGCGCGGCAACCGGCAATCAGACGATGGACGATGGACGACAGACGATGGAGGTTACGACATCGGCTGCCCAACCCCCATCGTCCATCGCCCGTCGTCCATCGTCCGCCGCGGGCCAGGCGGCCAGGCAAAGCAACAGGTTGTTGCTCATCGGCGGGGCAGTGGTGGCCCTGCTGGTCCTCGCCGGGCTGGTTTTTTTCGGCGCGGGCCTGTGGAGGATTGGTATAAACCCCGTGCCTCCTACGTACTCTCCCGAAGGCCGGATAGCCTTCGTGCGCCAGACCCAGGACGGTAAGCGCGACCTCTTCGTAGTCAACCCCGACGGCACCCACCAGGAGCGGGTGACCCACGACATCGGTATCGAGGGCACGAACGCCTGGTCGCCCGACGGCAAACGGGTGCTGCTCCAGGCATCGGTCGAGGGCACGTCCACGGTAGTCCGCATCGACATAGGCCCCGACAACAAACCCTCAAATGCCGTGCAGTTGACCGCCGATAAGAAGGCCGACAGCGCGTTCCCCGCCTGGTCGCCCGACGGCACCATGATCGCCTTCGCCTCCAAGCGCGACGGGGGCGACCACCAGGTGTTCGTGATGGACGCCGACGGCAACGGCAAACGCCGCCTCTCCGACGGCAAGGGGTATGCCAGCCAGCCGGTCTGGTCCCCGGACGGCAAGAATATTCTTTACCGGCAAGGGCCCAAGGCCGACCCGGGCTCGCCCAAGGAGCTTTACGTGGTGCCGGTGGCCGGGGGAACGCCGAAGCAACTTACAACCCTCGGCAAAGACCTGAGCAGCCCCCACTGGTCTCCCGACGGCAAAACCATCGTTTACGTGGAGAACATAGGCGACCGCCAGACGATAATCCATGTCATGAACGCCGACGGCACCGCGCCCCGCACCCTGGTCAACGAAGGCGCCAACCTCTACCCCCGCTTCTCCCCGGACGGCCAGAAGCTGGCCTACTACAACGTCGGCAACGAGGGGAGCGATGTGTACACAGTTCCGGTTGCGGGCGGGGCCACCTCGAACCTCACGCACCTATCGCTGGAGGACTACCAGCCCACGTGGTCGCCCGACGGCGCCCGCCTGGCATGGTCGAGCAAGCACGACTCCACCACCAATTACAAGTTAGTGATCAGCGACGCGGGCGGCGTAAGCCAGAAGGCAGTCTCCCAGGGCGCGGGCGACGACTACCAGCCCGAGTGGGGAGCACCGGTAAAGTAGGAGGTCGTATGTTTCCTCAAAACAGGTATGATCCCTTCGCCGGGGTGCCCCAGGTGGACGCTGTCGATGCGCATAAGCAGGCGCAGGATGGAGGGGTGGCGATCCTCGACGTTCGCGAACCCGAGGAGTGGGAGCTGGGCCATATAGAGGCTGCCAGGTGGATACCGCTGGACCAGTTGCCTACGCGCTGGCGAGAACTGGACCCCAAGACCAAGTGGATTTGTGTGTGCCTGGCGGGCACCCGCAGCAACTACGCCGCGGCCCTGCTCCGGGGGCAAGGGCTCGATGTGTCGAACCTGGCGGGGGGCATGCTGGAATGGCAAAGCCACCAACTGCCCATCACACCGCCAGGGATAGTTGGGATGCACTGAGAGCCGGGGACCTGGGTTTGTGATATAATATTGGCCGGGAAGCATACACCCGAACTGTAGCATGGGGGCACAGAGCCGGTAGCCGCCAGACTATGCAACCGGAACCCGTCCGGCTCGTTCTAAGGGTGAGCCTAACACATGCTCACCCACTCTTTGTCGAAAAAAACAATAACCTGAAGCAACAAGCCCTGATGAGGACCTGTATGATTCGCTTGCAGCCTTCGTCTGTACGTCGTGCCGCCTGGTTGAGAACGGTATTCGCCGTGGTGCTATTCGCCTCGCTGTTCGGCGCGGGTGGGGGTCGCACCTACGGCCAGGACTCCGGCGGCATCACGAGCACAGATTCGCGGCCACCCGCCGAGGCCGAGCTTTTCGGCATGGTGGTACGCGACCCCTTTTACGAGTACAACACCGACCCGGTCAACTTCCACGAGGCCCCCAATCGCACCGCCCTGGAGCGCCAGGCTATCGAATTGCACACCGCCGGGGTAAAGTGGATCAGGATGGAGTTCTTCGCGGATTACGATGGCACCGTGCCCAAGGGTGACATCAACTGGTCCAAGTACGACTGGTTCATCAACGAACTCGCTCCCAAGTACGATTTGAAGGTGCTGGCCCTGCTCAACGTCGGTATGGTCTCGTACGACGGACGTCCGGTCCGGACAGTGGCCTTCAACGACCCGCCCGACGGCGGGGGCACAGACACCAACGACGGCTCCAACCACTTCATACGGGTGTTCACGGGCCGCGCCCAGGCGATAGCCGCGCGCTATGGCACGGCTATCAGCGCGTACGAGATCATCAACGAGCCCAACATAAGCTTCGACCTGTGGGTGGATAGCCACAATGGAGGCGCGGAGATCAAGCCCGAGCGCTACGCCGCGCTCCTCACAAGCTCTTACCGGGCCATCAAGAGCGTGAACCCGAAGGCCGAGGTGACCACCGGCGGCATGCTTATCGGCTCGCCCCCCGAGGGCCAGGACCACGACCAGTTCGACTACCTGTACCAGCTCTACACGTCACAGTGGGTGGACCGGTACAGGACGGCAGGCTACGGTAGCCGCCCCGGATGGAATGTGGTGCCCTGGGACGGCGTGGCACTACACCCTTATTTCCTCGACACGACCAAGCTCTTCCCATTGCTCCGCGACTTCGCCCGCAAGCTGCGCGACCGCGACGACTTTCACAGCAAGCTCTGGATCACCGAGATCGGCGCCACGGCCTCACCACCGGATAACCCGCTGGACAAACCGACCCCCGACGAGATCGAACAGGCGGGCTATCTGCGCTCGGTGTACGGGGGGATCCTGGCCGACTCGGAGCTGCACAGCATCATCTCCCATGTCTTCTGGTTCAAGTATGAGGACTTCGTGCCGGGCAACTACACGCACAATTACGGGCTGGTGAGGCTGCTGGAAACGCCCGATGGGAAGGATTATGCGCCATCGGGGCAGGTATGGGTGCACAAACTGGCCTATAAAGTGTACCAGGAGCTAGCAAACGGCTACAGCCTGACCGATCCCCTGGCCCACGCGCAGGGCGCGGCTGACGACCCCTTCTACTTCGCCGAGACGGGGCAGAGCATCGCGCCGGAGTTCGCGACCTACTGGCGCGACAAAGGAGGCATGGGCAGGTTCGGGTACCCGATCAGCCGGCCCGTCCTCTCACACGGAATACTGAGCCAATTCTTCGAAAGGGCGGTCTTTGAATACCACCCCGAGTACAAAGGCACACCGGCGGAAGTATTGTTGCGGCTGGTGGGCAACGAGTTCACCCAGGGGCGTTACTTCGATAAGCCCGACCAGGCGAGCATCCCCCCGGATCACTACTTTTTCCCGCAGACCGGGCACACACTCGGCGGGGCCTTCCTATCTTACTGGGTGAGCAACGGGGGCTTGCCCATCTACGGCTACCCGATCTCCGAGGAGATGACCGAGGTATCGCCCACGGACGGCCAGAGCTATGCAGTGCAGTATTTCGAGCGCAACCGCTTCGAATACCACCCCGAAGCCGCGGGTACTCCCTACGAGGTGCAACTGGGCCTGCTGGGTGCAAACATCCTCCAGCATGACCTGTGGTGGCGCTAGGCTGAATTACGAATTACGAATTACGAATTGGCTCCAGGCCAGCGTCTAATTCGTAATTACTTGATGTCGGGTCCGGAGATCCAGTCGTAGCCTATCTCGGGGTCGTCATGGGGGATGCGGCCCTCATCGTTCACGTCGTAGACGTTAGAGGTGACGTAGACAAGGTGGGCGGTGCCGCCAATAGCTTTGCAGCCGTGGGCCACGCCCGGTGGGATCTTCAGCACCTTCTGACCGTGCTCGCCGCCCATGAATAGCTCCTGCAGCACACCCCTTGTGGGCGAGTCGGGACGCATATCGTAGAGGGCCACCTTCAGCACGCCGAGCGGCACGTACCACCAATCGATCTGGGTCTTATGGATGTGCCATGCCTTTGAGACCCCCGGGTGCATCAGCGAATGGCTCAACTGGGCGAAACCCTCGCCAAAGAACGGGTCGGTCTTCCTGATTATCTCGCGAAAATACCCCCGCTCGTCCGGGTGCGTGACCAGGTCCTTGATGACAACTCCCTCGATATTGGGCATTCATGGCTCCTTTTCGTAATGCGTGATGCGTGATGCGTAATGCGTAATGGTTGCGTCCTAAGCGTGGGTGGTAGAACCCTCTACCCTTCTCCCTTTACGCATTACGCATTATGCATTTCCTTCAGTATCCCCGGCAGGTCGCGCGCCAGGTTTGAGTTGGCGAGGACTCGCTCGGCCCCGGCATCTTTGGCCCGCTTGCGGGAGGCGGCGTCGATATGCGGGCCGAAGGCTATGATTCTGGTGCCGCGAGCGGCAGCTTCGCGGATGGCTGTCTCCCAGTCGCCTCGGGCCGCCAGGTCCACGATGAGCAGGTCGCCTGGAGGGAGTGGGGCTCCGGGGCGCACGGTTATATGTTTGAAGCCTCCGGCCCGTGCCATATTCTGCAGTTGCACGCCAAACATGAGGTCGGTCGAAAAGAGCAGCGCGACCGGCCGGGTTGCTTCGGGTTGTGAAGCTCCTTCGTTGTTACTCATTGGTTGCTTCGCCTTCCAGGCAAGGGAATTTGTATCAGAAGTCGCGCCGAGCGTCAAGCGTCGGCAAGGCGTTTGAGGGCGGGCCTGTCCATGCGGTATACATACCAGTCAGCGAGACGCTTCGCACCGAGGCGCTCGTAGAAGTCAATGGCGTGAGTATTCCACTCAAGCACGGCCCACTCAAAGCGTCCGCAGCCCCTCTTGAGGGCCTCCCTCGCGCAGTGCTCCATGAGGGCGTAGCCGACCCGGCGAGAGCGGAAGCTGGGCAGCACGAACAGGTCTTCCAGGTAGAGGGTCGGCAGGGCCAGGAACGTCGAGTAGGTTTCGAAGACGAAGGCATAGCCCGCGACCTGGCCGTCCAGTTCGGCCAGGAAGATCTCGAAGCGAGGACGGGGGCCGAACGCATCGGCCAGCAGGCGAGCCTGGGCTTCCTCGTCCGGCGGGTCCAGCCGCTCGAAGTCGGCAAGGGCCACGATCAGGCGACGAATGTCCCCGGAATCGGCAGGTGTGGCAGGTCTGACCAGCACCCCGCTCGTGGGCGTCGTGTTATCGTTGTCCATCAAAACTCCAGGGTCAGGGGTCAGGGATCAGGAGCTTTGAGCAGGTCCTGATCCTCTCGGCTCCTGAATTATACACCATTCTGCGATGGCAGCTTTCTTGCTCTTTACTGTAGCGTGATATACTTTATGGGTGTGCCGCTACGTGTATGTTTTGCGTAGCAATATGAAGAGGAAACGAATCTAGAGAGGGTAACGGGCACATACAACACTGATTATGGATACGTTGAGCAGACAACAGGATATACTGACCGAGCAGCAGAACGAGATACGGGAGGCGGAGCGGGAGGCGCTGCGCACTTTGCAGAGCGCCATCGGGCCGCTGGAGGCCGCGCAGGGCGATATGGACGCGCTCAGGCAGGCCGAGGTTGATCTGGAGGAGTTGTTCCTGCTGGTGGTGGTCGGGGAGTTCAACGCGGGCAAATCGGCCCTCATCAACACACTGCTTGGGGCTACCGTGTTACCCGAGGGGGTAACACCTACGACAGCCTCGATAAACTTGCTGCGCTACGGGCCACATGCCTCGGAGCAGAAGGTGAGCGACTTCGTGGTGGAGCGCACGTACCCCGCGGGGTTCCTGCACGAGATCAGTATCGTGGATACGCCGGGCACCAACGCCATACTGAGACGCCACGAGGAGTTGACCCGCAACTTCGTGCCCCGCTCGGACCTGGTGCTCTTTATAACCTCAGCGGACCGCCCATTCACCGAGTCGGAACGCGGCTTTATGGAGACGATTCGCGAGTGGGGCAAGAAAATCGTATTGGTGCTAAACAAGATCGACCTGCTGCAGAGTCAGGACGAGCTAGACCGGGTGCTCAATTTCATCGAAGACAACAGCGTGGCCTTGCTCGGCCAGAAGCCCGAAATCTTCCCGGTGTCGGCGCGCATCGCGGGCCGGGCCCGGAAAGTGGAGGACCCAGAGCAGCGCGACAAGATGCTGAGGGCCAGCCGCCTGGACAGGCTGGAGCAGTATATCTTCACCACGCTAGATCAGGCGGCGCGCATCCGCCTGAAGCTTCAGACGCCGCTTGGGGTGGCGGGGCGCATCACGGAGAAATACAGGACGATAGCACGTGATCGCCTGGCGGTGCTCGCTGAGGACGCTCGCACCGTGGAGACAATCGAGGGCGACCTGAAGCTGTACAGGGAGGACATGGAGCGGGAGTTCGCCACCCGCATCGCGCAAATCGAGAACATTATCTACGAGTTGAAGGAGCGTGGCGACACCTTTTTCGAAGACACGATCAGGATTGGCAGACTGCGCGACCTGCTCAACTCGGACAAGATCGAGCGGGAGTTCGAGGACAGGGTGGTGGCGGACACGGCCCGCAGGGTTGACGACGCCACGGGGGCGCTGATAGATTGGATGGTCGACAAAGACCTCCGCCAGTGGCAGCGCGTACAGGAGTACATCGACCGCAGGCGGCAGGTGGGGTTCGCCGAGAAGGTCGTAGGGAGCACATCTGGGCAGTTCGCGTACAACCGGGATAACTTGCTGAAGACGGTCGTGCAGGAGGCGAGGCATGTGGTGGACAGCTACGACCGGAGGGCCGAAGCGAGCCTCATCGCCCAGGATATGCGGACGGGGGTGGGTCAGGCCCTGGCCTTCGGCGGTATGGCGGCCATCGGAGTGGGCATCACGCTGTTGATAACCAGCACTTTCATCGATATCACCGGCATCACTGCCGCGGTGGTGTCGGGGGCCATCGGGTTGTTCGTGCTACCGTACCGGAAGAGAAAGGCCCAGGAGCAGTTCAGGGCGCGCACGGAGGAGTTGCGGGATAGGCTGGTGGAGGCGATGGAGCAGCAGTTCGAGGTTGAGCTGAACCGGTCGATGGAGCGCATCAGGGAGGCTATAGCGCCTTATACTCGCTTCGTCCGGCTGGAGCAGGAGCGCGTTGGGGGCGCGGAGAGTATACTAGCCCGGGTGGATGAGCGACTGGGCGACCTGCGGGGCCAGGTAGAGGCAATCGGGCGGTGAGATCCGGCGGCTAAAGCCGCGGGCTACCTGAACGAAGCCCGCCTGCGCGGGCTATCGGGCTTCGAGGGTAGCTTTGAATATGGAAAACGGGCTGACGAGTACGAGCGTAACTGCGCTGGTATGGCTGCTCATTGCCATCATGGTGGTGGCTGTGGCTTCCAAGTATATCCGCGTGCCCTACACGGTGGCCCTGGTCGTGGCGGGGCTGTTCATCGCGTTCACGCCCATAAAGCTGACGATAGATGTCACGCCGGACGTGATACTCTTTATCTTTTTGCCCGCGCTGCTGTTCGAGTCGGCGTACAACCTGCACTTTGCCGACGTGCGGGACAATTTGCGGCCCATCACGCTGCTGGCGGTGCCGGGGGTGATCCTGACGGCGCTCTTCCTGGCGGCGGCGGTCCATTTCGCGGCGGGGGTGGGTTGGGAGACGGCACTGCTGTTCGGAGCCATCATGTCGGCCACCGATCCGGTGTCGGTGCTCGCGGTCTTCCGGCAAATCGGCGCGCCACGGCGGCTGTCGGTCATCCTGGAGGGGGAGAGCCTGTTCAACGACGGCACCGCGCTGGTGCTGTTCGCCATCATCCTCTCCGGCCTGGTCGGGGGGCACGGGATCGAACTCGGGCCGGGGTTGGTGCAGTTCGTGGTGGTAGTGGTGGGTGCCGTGGCGCTGGGCGCGGCTACGGGGTATGTGGCGTCGTTCCTGCTGTCGCGGGTCAACGATTACCTTATTGAGACGGCTATGACCCTGGTGGTGGCGTATGGCACCTACCTGCTGGCAGTGCGGGTTGGGGTGAGCGGGGTGATTGCCGTGGTGGTGGCCGCGCTCGTGGTGGGCAACTACGGGCGGCAGGCGGCGATGTCGCCCACGACGCGGCTGGCGGTGTCGTCGACGTGGGAGTTCTTCGGGTTCCTGGCCAACTCGTTCATCTTCGTGCTCATCGGGCTGGAGTTGAATTCGACCAAACTCTTGCTGTTCGTGGGGCCCACGCTGCTGGCCATCATCGCGGTGCTGGCGGTGAGGGCGGTGGTTGTGGCGGCGGCGAGCTGGTTGCTAAGGTATATCCACAGGCCGATCCCAATGCGATGGCAGGCTGTGCTTGTTTGGGGAGGGCTGCGCGGGTCGCTGGCGCTGGCGATGGCGCTTAGCCTACCGGTCACGCTGGCGGGCGGCGAGCCCTTCGCGGAGCGAGACCTCTTGCAGGTAATGACGTATGGGGTGATCCTGTTCAGTCTACTGGTGCAGGCTTTGACGATGAAGCCGTTACTGAGGAGGCTGGGGCTGGTGCAATCGCACGAGCGTCAGGAGGAGTACGAGACCATCAGCGTGCGCAAAGGGATGGTCTCGGCGGCCATAGCGGAGATCGAGAGGATGGGTCGGGCCGGGGGGCTGGCGAAGGACGATGCCGAGGAACTCCGTAGGGCTTATGAGGCCAGGTTGGCATTGCTGGACCAGGAACTGGGAGCCCTGCAACTAGGGGATGAGGACCTGAAGAGGGAGCAGCTCCGGGCCGTGCGTAGGCGACTATTGCAGATAGAGAAGGCGGTGGTGGGCCAGCGCTTCGTGGACGGCGCTATCTCCGAGGAGTCGATGCGCAGGCTGCAGAGCGAGCTGGATGAGGAATTGCACAACCTTGACCAGGCAGAGGAGCCGGACCTGGAGAGTGAGGCTCCCAGCCCTCGGACGCCAGCACCGGAGCAGGACTCGCAAGGGGCGCCCGGCGTGGCGCAAGCAGCGAGCGACGAGCTATGATTACGTTTGGGATCGGGCAAATGCGCTTCAACGTCTTCAGCCGACAAGTTGCTTTCGACTTAGCGCGGTGCTATCATGTCGGGCAATAATCGGTGCGGTGACGCGCAGACGGCTGGAGGTGGGCAAAATGGCTAAGCGAACCTGGCGATTCCAAATTGAAGATCGCGTGCATGTTGTTGAATTGGAACATGGCTCGCGGCTAGGGAAAAGAACCATCTATATTGATGGTAAAGTAATTGAGCAGCGTGCCAAGCTCGGCGATATGGAGAGCGAGTATTCGTTCATCTTGAAGGGCCACGCTTGCGTGATTCGGCGGAAGAGTAACGGGCTTACCTATACTTATGACCTTGAGATTGACGGGCATCCGATAGAGCACGGACAACAGTTGAACCCGCCCCTGGTTCCAAGCTTACAGGGACCCGCACCTGAAGAAGAGCCGGAGAGCAATGACGCAGGCGACAAGTGGGATAAGTCTGAAATGTGGAGCGAGCGCGCTCGGCGGGAAGTCCGGAGAGTGCAAACGGGCGCCCCCTATGCACAGGAGAGTGGCGGTGACACAGGTGACACATCGGTTAAGCGGGATACGTGGGGTAAGACCTCTCAGCGCAGGGACCCGAAAGCGGAAGCCCGCGCGCGTTACGAAGT
>JBJMMB010000525.1:0-4653 GCA_045805005.1 Chloroflexia bacterium | reverse complement strand
GTATATAGCTCACCGTCGGGGCGGCGGTGCTGGGTGTGGCGTTTATGTGGAACGTTTCCTAGCCTGTGATAGAAGGGCATCGTTCTTACCTCCCTTTTGCTTCTTGACTTCTCTCAGTAACTCGCGCAGTTCAGCATCTATATCCTCAGGCGGGATCCCCGACAGACCGGCTATAATGAGCCGCTCGGCCTCATCGTACGCGCCACATTGAAGGGCCAGCGACGCCGCGCTACGGTGCAACGTCGAGCGCGTGGGCTCAGCGTCGAGGTTGCCGGCTACCAACCTGGCTGCCTGCGACTCGTAGTAGTAAGCGCGGTGCAATAGCTCCTCGGCAACGTCCATATCGCCCTTACCGCGTGCTATTTCGGCATAGTCAGCAAGGGACATTGCCAGGGCGTGGGTCTCTCTAACGCTGCCTTTTCTCATTGCTTCCTCTGCGCATCTTGGGTATTGGGTGTTGGGGCTGGGGGCCGCATTCAGTCTCCCAGTCCCCGACACTCAGCACCCAACACCGGTTAGACCAACTTGTTCTTCAAAATACCCAACTTCTCTATCTCCAACTCCACCTCATCCCCCGGCTTGAGCCAGCCGCCGGTGTTCTCGGGCCTTAGCTCCAATATACATCCCGTGCCCACGGTACCTGAGCCGAGGACGTCTCCGGGGCGGAGCCAGACATCGGTGCTGGCCCACTCTATCATGTCGGCGAAGGTGTGGGTCAGGGTATTGGCGTTGCCCCGCGATAGCTCGCGCCCGTTGACGCGGGCGGCCATCGCGAGGTTGTAGCGGGTATCTTTACCGGTGCCCTCGCGCCGGTCTTCGAGTTCGTCGGGAGTGACCAGCCAGGGGCCCAGGGAATTAGCGAAGTCTTTGCTCTTGGCCGGGCCCATGCTCAGCTTGGACTCGAAGTTGCGCCAGGTGTCGCGAGCGCTCCAGTCGTTCATGATGAGGTAGCCCGCGATATAGTCGTTGGCCTCGTCCGCCGCGATATCCCGGCCCGGTTTGCCCACGACACAGGCTATCTCCAGTTCGTAGTCCACTTCTTTAGAGCCGCGTGGGTAGGGTACCTCGGCACCGGGGCCGTAAACCGCGCCGGGGTTGGAGTAATAGAAGACCGGGTGGTCATACCATTCGGGTATCATCTCCAGACCGCGGAGGGCGCGGGCGGTCTTCACGTGCTGCTCGAACGCGTAGAAGTCGCGGATGGTGCGCGGAAAGGGGATGGGGGCCAGCAACTCAACGTCGTCTATGCTCTGCGACGACTCCCATATCCCCTCTTCGTCGGTCGCTACCTCCATAACCAGGCCGCGCACTCTTTCCATGGCGTCCGGCCCGCCGTCAAGCAACTCAAGCATCGACATAGGAGGGCGATAAGGGGATGCGCCTCCCTTCTTCTTATTCAGCCAGTCGTGGGCCGCCTCCAGGTTGAGCACGCGGGGCATGTCCCCGGTGAGGTACACACCCACGTGGGTGTCCCGGCCCTCCTGGACGTCAGGGGCCACGCGGTGGAGATGGGAGAAAGTAACGAGTTTCAGAGGTTCCCTCTCAGCTCTTGCTCGCGCTCGATGGCTTCGAAGAGGGCTCTGAAATTCCCTTTGCCGAAACCCCGGGAGCCGTGGCGCTCGATGATCTCGTAGAAGAGGGTGGGGCGGTCCTCCACGGGTTTGCTGAAGATCTGGAGGAGGTAGCCCTCGTCGTCGCGGTCTATCAGGACGCCAAGCTCTTCAAGGTGGTTGAGGTCTTCCTTGACCTCGCCTACCCGCTCGGGGGCTTCCTCGTAGTAGGAGTGGGGCACGCGCAGGAAGTCGAGGCCGTTGTCTCTCAGGGTGCTGACGGTGCCGAGGATGTCGCCCGTGATGAGGGCTATGTGCTGCACGCCTGGGCTCATGTAGAAATCGAGGTACTCCTGGATCTGCGACTTCTTGCGCCCCTCAGCGGGCTCGTTGATGGGGAACTTCACGCGGCCCGTGCCGTCCTGCATCACTTTGGACATGAGGGCGGAATATTCGGTGGAGATGTCCTTGTCCTCGAAGGAGATGAGCTGGCTGAAGCCCATGATGCGGGCGTAGTAGTTTACCCAATCGTTCATCTTGCCCAGCTCAACGTTGAGCACCTGGTGGTCCACGGCCTTGACGCCAGCGGGGGTGCCGGGCACATCGCGCTTATGGTAGCCAGGCATGAAAGCGCCCTCGTAATTGTCGCGGTTGATGAAGGAGTGGATGGTGTCGCCACAGGTGGCGATTGCGGCCTTGCGTATGCGACCTTTCTCACCCTCGACGGTCGTGGGCTCAAGGACGCCGGCTGCGCCGCGCTCCACCGCGGTGTGGTAGGCGTAGTCCACATCCGGCACTCGTAAGGCTATATCCTTCACACCATCGCCATGCTTGAAGACGTGTTCGGCTATGGGGCCCTCGGGTAGCATCGGAGCAGTGAGCACGAAGCGGATCTTCTCCTGCTCAAGGACGTAGGAAGCGCGGTCGCGCACCTGGGTCTCGGGCCCGGCGTAGGCGGTTATGCTGAAGCCCATCACGGTGCGGTAGAAATGGGCGGCCTGCCTGGCGTTGCCCACGTAGAACTCTATATAGTCGATGCCTTGTATGGGGAACGTATCTTTCTGTTCGGCGCGGCTCTCGGGGGTGGTGGGGCGGACCTCGGAGCCCACCTGGGAGTTGCCGTTCTTGCCGTTGGTGACAGCGCCCGGAGCGCCGGTCTTCTCGGTATTCATGAGGCCTCCTACGATGGATGATACAGGCGCGACGATGCGCCGCGAACGCCACGGGTGAGTAGTGCTAGCATAGCAAAGGGGTGGGTGGGTGTCAAGACGAACCGGTGAAACATCATCGTACGAAAAGGCACTGTTGACCCCCAGTGTATACTGGCCATAGCGTCCCACATCAGCGCTTGGGACCGAAGAAAGCGAGCCACGTAGCTATGGATCAGCGTCCGCATTCGGGTCATCAAGATTTAGCGCGCCCGCTGGTGATGTTCATGCCGGGGACGATTGCCCCCGCGGACTATACATTCAATAAGCTCCTGGACATACTCGGGCGCGAGATCGAGCCCATACTAAAGGACCTGGAAGTTTACGCAACCGGCACGCCGCCGGCGGGCTATACCCTCGAGACCGAGGTCGAGGGGATCAGGCGGGTGGCGGACGAGAGGGAATTGGAGAGCTTACACCTGGTTGGGCACTCGATTGGCGGCGCGGCTGCGTTGGCATTCGCCGCCGAGTACCCGGAGCGCGTGAGGAGCCTGGCTTTGATCGAGCCTGGATCGATAGCGCGCATCGACTCGACTGACGAGGAGGCGGCGGAGACGGAGCGTATCCTGGCGCTTCCCCCCGAGGAGCGTTTGCACGAGTACTCTCAGTTGCTGCTGGGAGCAGGCGCGGAAAGGCCGCAGGGACAGCTACTGGAAAAGCCGCCCCCCTGGATGGCTAAGAGGCCCGCGGGCATCGAGGCCACCACCCGCGCACTCAGGGCCTACAAGCTCGATTGGGAGCAGTTTCGCAACTTTCACAAACCGGTCTACCTGGCGCGGGGCAGCCTCAGCCACCCCCGCTGGGAGCGCCAGATGAATCGCCTCTCCGCCCTCTTCCCCAACATCCGCGTCGAAGTATACGAAGGCCGCAGCCACATCGACTCCCCACATAGGGCCGAGCCTGAGCGCTTCGCAAACGCCCTCCGCGCACTGTGGGCTATCCAGTCACGGTAACACTAGTCGTGCGTCTTACAACTGAAGGAAAAAGCCGTCAATATTTCGCTTCGTCAGGCTACTTTGCTTTTACCCTTTTGAACACTTCATATATTGCACCTGTCACAAGCCCAGGCTCGGAGATCTCGATTGAGTGGCGACTCTGCTCCGCGATGGCCAACTGGCCGCCGGGGATGCTCACCGACAATTCCTCTTGCATTTGGAGCCAAATACGCTCGATTGCGTCCACCGGCCAGCCAGGGGGTTGCCGTAATGGGAGGCCATGCCGCAGTACAATCAGCGGCACAACCGGGAAGGGACCTGCTTCCCGAACCTGCTTCCCGCTCAGATCGAAGTCCTCATAGCTCATATGTTCAGGGCTGCCGCTTATGCCTCGGTGGCGCTGCTCTTCCTGTTCGGGTGTCAGGATGGCGGCGTAGCGAGCGTCCAGGTCCGGATGCACGGCGTCTACCAGCACCAAACCGGCTACCTCACTTTTGTAGAGCTTCGCGAAAAGCTGCAAATTAAGCCCACCTTCTGCCTGCCCCACCAGCACGTAAGGCCCCTCTACCTTCGCAGCAGTCAGCAGCGCATGTAGCTCATTCACAATCTGCTGACTGGTACGTGGCGCTGGCCCTCTGTCGCTCTTTCCCAGGCCCGCACGGTCGAAGACGCAGGCCCGCGTGAAGCTTGCCACGTCCGGAGCAACGCCGTTCCATGAGTCGGAGCTTTCTCCCAGCCCTGGATCCATAATTACTGTAGGACCGCCATGTCCGCTGCAACTCAGCCACAGCTTATAACCTCCAACGTCAAACAACCCTTCGACAGGACCGCCACCCTTCTGGTTTTGAAAAGTGCCCAACTGCGAAAGCAGTACGTCATAAGGCGCGGCGTTCTCAGGGTGCAACTCGAACACCGCCCGCTCGAAGTATTGCACGGTGTACGGCTTGCCGTTCAGGTCAG
>JBJMMB010000524.1:0-7158 GCA_045805005.1 Chloroflexia bacterium | reverse complement strand
CGCGCTCCCCTTCACGTACAGCTACTACGGGCAGCCGTTCAACAACGTCAACGTGAGCGCGTCGGGGAACCTGCAATTCACGAGCAACGTGGTCAACGACATCATCCACAGTTGTCTGCCGATCTCCAACTTCAACAACACCATCTTCGCCTACTGGGAGCAGTTGTACACCGGCTGCCCAGGCTGCGGAGTGTACACTTCCACATCGGGGACCGCGCCCAACCGCCTTTACAATATCGAGTGGCGAGCCGGCGAGCCGGGCGGCTTTTACAATGCCAACTTTGAGGTGCGCCTCTACGAGGACGGCGGGCGGTTTGATATGGTGTATGGGATGGTGGGCACCAATGGGAGAGCTGCCACCATCGGCGCGCAGCGCGATACGGGGAGCCACTTCACGCAGTATATCTGCTACCCCTTCGAGGATGTGGTCAACCAGGGCCTGATGCTGATCTACGAGCAACCCCTCTGCACGCCCAGGACCGCCACGCCCACCATCACGCCCGGCGGGCCCACGCTCACGCCGACCGCCACAGCAATCGCCACGGCCTGCCCGGTGATGACAGATTACACGATCACGCAGTCGACAGGGGCGGAGATCGTACCCGGCACCGTTGACATCGGTGTGCGCTGCGACGATTGCTCGACCGTGATTACCCTGCCCTTCGCCTTCCGCCTGTACGGTACGTACGAGGACAGGGTGGGTGTCGACTCCAACGGTATCATGGAGTCGTACAGAACCTTTGGAAGGCCTAACAACTCTTGCCTGCCCACCTCGGGGTACTGCCAGGTCTTCTTCCCCCACTGGGACGACTTGCGCACCGATGGCACGGGGACAGGTATATTCACCTCGACTACGGGCACCGCGCCCAACCGAATCTTCAACATCGAGTGGCGGGCCTGCCTCAACCTGGACGCCCCGTGCAGCGCGGCCACGGTGAACTTCGAGATACGCCTATACGAGGGCCAGAGCAAGTTCGAGTACATATATGGCGCCGTGGAAGGCAACGGGGCCGGGGCTACAATCGGGGTGGGCGGGTGCTATGGCACGCCTTACACCCAGTTCAGTTGCGATACGGGCACGCTCTACCAGGGACTGAAACTGACCTTCGCCCAGACCTGCGCTACCTCGGCCACGCCCACCGCTACTGGTACGCCGCCGACCCGCACGCCCACCCGCACAGGCACACCTGCTACCTTCACACCTATTCCCACGCCAACCGGCGACGACCCATCGTACTCGTTTGTCGATGGGCGGGTGCCCGCGGAGTGGCCGGAGAACACGCCCTTCGAGCTGGGGTTGTTCGTGCACAGCGGGGCGCACCGCGTGCTGTCTGCCCAGAACTACCTGACCTTCACCAGCTCGATACTACAGGTGGTGAGCCCCGGCAGCACGAGTTGCACGCCCGCGAGCACCCTCCTGCCCGACCTGGCGGTGTTCGATGCGCTGCTGCAGAACGAGGTGTGCAACGGGCCCGCTCTATGCTCATTCCGCGGCAACAGCGTGGGGCCGGGCTCGATAGCTTTCGCCTCGGGGGCTTTGAATAACCCGGCGGCCGACGGCGACTTCAGAGTGGCCACCCTCACCTTCTGCGCCACCGGGCAGGGCACCGCGGTGCTGCACTGGCAGTTCTCGCCTCCCGCCCCACCCAACCGCAACTCTGCCGTGATCGACGATGCCAGCCAGATAGCCAGCGACGCCAACCCGGCGCTCTACACCGACTTTGTGATACAGTTAGGCCCCACGAGCACTCCAACGTCTACGCCGCGCATCACCCCGCCGGCAAGCGGCACAGTCGTGCGAACGAACACTCCACGGCCGGGAGGAACCGGAGTGCCCACTAGCACGGGCACCCCGCCGAGCTTCACGGACGTGCATGCAGACGATTACTTCGACGAAGCGGTGACGTACCTGGCTTCGAGGGGTGTGATCTCAGGCTACCTGGACGGCACATTCAGGCCATACAACCTGACGACCAGGGGGCAGCTAGCGAAGATAGCGGTGCTGGCCGAGGGCTGGCCGCTGTACGCCCCCACGTCGCCGACCTTCAGGGACGTGGCGGCGGGCAGCACCTTCTATCCCTACATCGAGACAGCATACCGGCGTGGCATCATCTCCGGTTACGCTTGCGGAAGCGGCTGCCTGGAATACAGGCCTGATAACAACATAACGAGGGGCCAGCTCTGCAAGATCATCGTAAACGCTCGCGGCTGGCAGTCCCAGTCGCCCGCCAACCCAACCTTCCGGGACGTGGCTCCCACGCATACCTTCTACGCGGCGATAGAAACGGCCTACGCCCAGGGCATCATCTCGGGCTATGGCTGCGGCACGGGCTGCCTGGAGTTCAGGCCCGGCAACAACGCCACGAGGGGGCAGATAGCCAAGATTGTATACCTGGCGATCATTCGCTAAATCAGACTTCGCATCATCAATAATAAGCTGCTCATTGGACCCCAATCCAATGAGCAGCTTATTATTGATGATTGTTTAGTAGAACAGCCCGGTCAGCCATCGGCGCAGCGGCCTCACCCGTGGCCTCTCTTGATCGCCCGGCAGGAGGGCTTGTATGTCAGCGCCAAGTTGGGTAGTCATGGCGCGAACGCGGCGGCGAGGGTCGCCCTCGAACTCGGCGGGGTCGAGGGGCTTGCCAATGCGTATGGTGAGGGTGCGGCGCAGCCATAGCTCTTTGGTGCCGGTGAGGCCAACTGGTATGAGGGGGGCGCCGCCGGCAACGCTGAGGTGGGCCGCGCCGTGCTGAAGTGGTAGTAGCTCGCCTTCCCTGCCTCCCACGGCGGTGCCCTCGGGGAAGACCAGCAGGGATCCTCCGCTCTTCAGCGCACCCTCGGACAGGCGTAGGGCCTCACGGGGCCTGGCGCGGTTGAGGGCCACCACCAGGCCGAGGGTGTCGACCACCCTGGCCCGAAAGCGGGACACCCCTCTCGGGTGCAGGCCCAGCACGCGGATGCGCGGCTCGATCGGGAAGAAGAGCAGCACCAGGAAGGGGTCGGCCCACCCCAGGTGGTTGGGGCAGATGATGGCGGGGGTGCCGGGCAGATTCTCCAGCCCTTCCACGCGCACCCGAAAGAAGAGCCGGAAGAGGGCGCACACGGTGAGGCGGGTTAGCCGGATGCGCCAACCTGAGCGGGCGGCGCGCGTGCTGTCATCACGCCCCGTAGCCGGTTCGAAGCTTTGCTTGACACCTGCGAATATTATTGGCTTGCGTCCTTGTCGTGCGGTTGTTGCCCTCACTGCAGCGCCGATGGCACGCCTCCTTTGGTGGCTGTGCTCACACAATAGCACACCTGGTGCGGGCGTACATCGGCAAATTTGCCTAATGCGTGCCTGGAGTGGCCACCTCAATCCGGATGCATATGCTTCCAACGTGCTGTGCAAACGCACAGTATTTCAAGACATAGCGTCCTTCACAGGCTGGTACCTGACAGACGGGCCGAGCACGACTCGGGTTATCTCCCGTGGGCGATGGGTACCTTCGTGGAGATTTGGACCTCTAGAGTCTCGTTGCCGGGGCCGGTGCATTTGCACAATATGGCCGGGTCACTTTGGGCTCATCGGTTGCCGCCTGGCATACGCTCTGCTTGCCATTACGTACACCCACATTCGTCCGAAATGAAAGGAGAACCTCAGATGGCAAAAAATGCCAACAACCAAGATGACCAGATCAAAGACAAGCTAATCCCACACATACAGAACGCCTACGCGATGGAGAACCAGCTGGCGGAAACGCTGGAGAAGCACGTTGACCAGACGGCTGACTTCCCGGACGTGCAGCAGATGATAAGCAACCACCTGGAGCAGACCAAGCAGCACCGCTCACGAATGGAGGAGCGGTTGAACTTCTACGGCGAGCGGCCGTCGGGCGTGAAGGACCTCGGAAGTTCCTTTATGGGTAACATGATGGGCGCGATGGCCGGTGCGAGGCCCGATATGCTTGCGCGGATTGCCCGCGACGAGTACATCACCGAGCACCTGGAAATCGCCGGTTACACGCTGCTCATTACCACGGCCCAGGCGTTCGGCGACATTGACACGGTAAGGGCCGCTGACCAGAACCTGCGGGACGAGATCGCGATGCAAAGCTGGCTGCTGCAGCACATGCCCGAGGTGTGCCTGCGCTCGCTGGAAGCAGAGGGTTGGCAGGTGCCTGACAACGCCTGGCAGTGGGTACAGCAGTCGATGAACGCCACAACCTCCGGCTCGGCGTGGGGCGACGGCCAGGACGGAAGCCAGTACGGCGGCCGGTACAGCACGGGCTCCACAATGGGGAGCACCACCACGGGCTAGGGATAGGATACAGGCATTCAAAACAAAGACAATGGGCGACTGCGCCGCCCATTGTCTTTGTTTTGAAGTGGGCATTTCATGATTGGGTGAACCAGGATACGGCGGCGCGGGCAATGTCGGGTGGGACGGTGTGGGGGCCCTCGAACTCACGGTAATCTATATCGTAGCCTGCCTGCTGAAGTTGGGGCATGATACGGCGGCTGCACATGTTGATTGGGAGGACCGCGTCGCGGGTGCCGTGGGAGATGAATATTCGTGGGCGGTCGGTGAGCTGGGTGGGGGCCATGAAGCCGGGGGAGAAGGCGAGGATGTGGGTGAAGAGGTCGCCGTTAGTGAGGCCGATCGAGAGGGCATACGAGGCGCCGTCGGAAAAGCCGCCGGCCGCCAGGTGTGTGGGGTCTATAGCGTAGCGGTCGAAGGTTTGCGCCAGGGCGCGGTCGATGAAAGCCACGTCGGGGCCGTAGTCGCTCCGGATCACATCCCAGGTGGAGGCGCGCGACTCGGGGGCGAGGAGGACCAGGTTGGCCTCGTCAGCGAGCGGGCGGAGCAGATTGATGCCCCCGTGCGCTTCTCCCCCGGCGCCGTGCAGGAGCACTACGAGCGCGGCCGGGGTATCGGGGCTGTAACCGAGGGGCACGTAGAGCAGGCCGTCGCACTTGCCGCCCAGTTCAAGTGACTGCAGGCCGGTGGCGTAAGTGGCGTGGCCGGTGCGGGCCTGGGGCCGGGCGCTCAGGCGGCCCTCTTGATGGGGGGTTTGCGCTCTTGCGCGCTGCCTCATGGCTCTAACCCGTCTCGGAGCAGGATGCTCAGTGGTACGCCCATGATGTGCTTTCTCCTGTAGATTAAGTATCCCTGTATGGCGAAACTGGTATGCCTTCAAGCAAGAGCAATGCCCAGCCAGAAGTAGCGGGTACACAGCGAGGCACCCGGCAAGCGCGTTCTCTCGACCCTGGCTTTAATTGTCCTGAGGGCTGGCGGCCCGGAGGGCCACCGCAGTTAGTGAAAGGGAAATATTGGGCTCCAATCCCGCACCCCCCGGCAGGGAGCCCCCTGCACCCCTTTATATGGAAAGGGCAAGCAGCCGCGCATGGAATCTCGGTATAATTAACGTGGAGGCACTGCGTCCACAAAACCAAGTGCGTTAGCAATTCGTCCTACTATTATAGGAATACGGCTGGGCTCGGCTGGCCGGGCGTGGGAACAATAGCCTCAACTTTGTGAAGACAAATGGTAAAACCCTAGATTGATAATTGGCAGAATTGAGAACCGGCAGTAAAAGACATCTTATTACCCTCGCGGCGGCGGGCTCGGTGTTGCTTAGCGCCGTCGCCGGCCCCTTTGTGGGCGGGGGCACCGCCGCTCAGGCGGCTAATAGCTTCGCCGATCCGGCTTTTCAGCAGGTGTGGACCCGCACCGACTCGCTCCTGGCGAGCGGGCAGGTGAAGCGTAGCTGGTACTGGGGACCGCAGCCCAACAGCGGCGCGCTCTACGAGGATTACGCCCAGGGAGTGAACGGCAAGCACCTGGTGCAGTACTTCGACAAGAGCCGCATGGAGATAAACAACCCTAACGGCAACAGGAGCAATCCCTTCTACGTGACGAACGGCCTGCTTACGGTGGACCTGATCACCGGGCGCATGCAGACGGGCGACAATAGCTGGACGCTCCGCTGGCCCGCCCAGATACCGATCGCCAGCGATGCGGACGACGGGGCCGCGCCCACCTATGCCAGCTTCCGGGGCGCTATCACCCGCCAGGATCCGGTGAAGACGGGGCAGGTGGTAATCGCGGAGGTGTTCGCGAACGGTAACCTGGACTTTGTGCATGGCGGGCCGGGGTACGCGAACTTCGACCGCTTCAACGTGAAGAACGCGTACTACGAGCCGGCCACCGGCCACAATATTCCGGACGTGTTCTGGACTTTCCTGAACGCGAGCGGCCCGATAGTGGTGAACGGCAAGCAGACGACGGGGCGATTGAGCGACCCCTACTTCTACGCGACGGGCTACCCTATCGCCGATGCCTACTGGACCACCGCCAAGATCGAGGGGAAAGTGGGCACGCCTGTGCTGATACAGCCGTTCCAGCGCCGGGTGCTAACCTACGTGCCTTCGTTCCCCGCCGCTTTCAAGGTGCAGATGGGCAACATCGGCCAGCACTACTACGACTGGCGCTACCGCGACCTGGGCAAGCCACCCGTGCTCACCGGCGGGTGCTACGCGGGCTACCCGGTGCTAGGCTTCGGCAAGGTGTACAACGAGCAAGCCGAACTGAAGTTCATTCTGGGCTGCCAGCAGGCTCCCGAGGCGCGGGCTACCGTCACCAGGCAGACCTTCGAGCGCGGGGAGATCCTTGGAGTGATAAACTACGATTTCTACTCGGGCACTTATAACGAGGACGTGTACGCCCTGTTCAACGATGGCACTGTCCAGACCTTTCACTTGCCGAGCGCGGTAAGCCCGGTCGCGGAGACCGTGGGCGGGTACACCTCGACCCATAACCTGGCGACGACATGGTCAAACAACACCGACGTGAGCCGGAAGCTGGGCAACCCCACTCAGGCCGCGCAGGTGGCGATGGCCGGCACGCAGGGCGGGGGCGGAGGTATCGTGCAGCGGTTCGACGGGGGTCTGCTGGTCTACCCGCACCCCGATGTAAGGCGCATCTACGCGCTGTACCACACAAGCGGATATGCCTATGGGGTGCAGGGCCCGCACCTAACCCTGACCGACATAAACCGCTGGAGCGCCTACCCGGACACTTACCAGCCGTAATACCAGGACGTAAGCGTTCAGAGACGCAATCGTAGGGGCAGGCCCCCGTTGCCTGCCCTGGTCGTGTACCACCGACACCGGGGT
>JBJMMB010000523.1:0-7499 GCA_045805005.1 Chloroflexia bacterium | reverse complement strand
TAAGTGTAGAAGGCGTTGGTGCTGTCTACGTCCCTGAACGTTGGAGAGGGAGGTGTATAAATGGCCCAACCCTCGGCCAGCACGACTATCTTGGATAGTTGGCCCCTGGTGGTGAGGTTGCCGGGCCGGAAAGTGTTGTCGGCGTAGCCTGAGATGGCCCCGTGGCAGTAGAGGTAGCGCACAGGCTCGTAGAAGTAGTCCTCCGGGTGCACGTCGCTAAAGCTAATAGTGCATGGGCTGGGCGTAGGCGTGACTGTGTGGGTAGCCTCGGCGGGAGTGCTTGTGGTTGTGGGTGTCTGGGTAGCCTGGGCTGGCGTAGTGGAGGGGGTGGGCGTGCTGCCTACAGCGGTTTGCGATGGTTGGGGCGTGTTGGTAAGCGTGCTAGTGCTCGTGGGCGTTGGCGTGGCGGTGGTCTCGCATGGCACGTTGGTGTAGCGCTCGACGAGTACCTGGTCGGGGCCACCGGCATTGTAAGAGCCCACAGCCCAGGCCGCGGAAGCAGAGATGCCCAGGAAGCGGGTGTCTGTTGAGCCGGGGTTGTCGGACGGGACCTGCGTCCAGGCCGAGCCATCCCAGTGGAGGGCCAGCGACTCGACCGCCGTGCTTGTGCTGTAGCCTCCCATTGCCCAGGCATCATTGGGGCCGAGGGCCGCGACACCGCTCAGGGCATTGTCGCCCGTGCCGAAGCTCGGGCTGGGCGTTATGCTCCACGCCGTCCCGTTCCAGCGCTCGATGAGGGTGAGGTAGCGGGTGCCGTCATTGTATGTGCCAGCGGCCCAGGCGTCGTTTGTCCCGGACGCCGCTACCGAGGTGAGCGCGTTGTTGCCGGAGCCGGTATTCGGGCTCGACACCTGGCTCCACGCGGAGCCGTTCCAGCGTATCACGAAGGTCTGGAAGGTGAGCGAGAAGTTGGCGTAGGCCCCGACAGCCCAGATATTGCTCGCCGAAACCGCTGCGATGCCGCGCAGGCCGCTCCCCAGGCCCAGCGGGTTGGGGCTCGTCACGCTGCCCCAGGCTGTGCCGTTCCAGTGAAGCACCAGAGTGCGATAGATAGTGCTATTGTAATAGCCCACAGCCCACGCGTCATTGCCTGCAATGGCTGTCACCCCATACAGGTAATTCTCCACGACGCCGGGGCTCTGGCTCGCGGTCTGCGTCCATGCTGAACCGTCCCAGTGCAGGATGAGTGTCTGATAGGCCGTGCCCGTGTTGTAATAGCCAACGGCCCAGGCGTCGTTCAGTCCCGTGGCGGCTACCGACTGCAGATAGTTGCTCCCCGCGCCCGGATTGGGGCTGGGCACCACCGACCAGGCTGTGCCGTTCCACCGCTCTACGAGGGTCTGCGGTATGCCTGCTGTATTGCTGTAGTAGCCCACCGCCCACACGTCGTTGGCCGACACGGCGGCCACGGCCGTCAGCACGTCGGCGGCCGAGCCCGGATTAGGGGCGGTCACGGCGCTCCAGGCCGGCCCGCATACAGGCGTGGCGGGCACCAAGGGCGGACCCTGGCGAGGGACGGACATCACGGCGGAGGCCTCCGCGGGCCGGGAGGCTATAGCGCCCAGGCAGGCGGCGGTCAGCAGCAAAAAGAGCAGGGCCGCCACGGCCTTGTAAGGGTTGTTCATACGGGTTGTGGTTCCTCTCGTCTGGTGGGCAGCGAACTCGACTACGCCACGACGCGCGCTCCCTGCCCGGTCATATATATCTGAGGCACGACCTCTACATTATAACTCATTCTCGCCTTGACTCGCCCGTACACCAGCCCATATAATCCCTCATGGTATTCTCCGCGGCGGCCTGCCGCAAGGAGGTGAGGTTCGTGAATAAACAGATGAATTCGACCGTCCGGTCACCCCGCGGGCTTTGCCTCGGCATCCCCACTCAGTCGTAAGGCTCATGCTGGCATATCCCCCTGGCACGACGGTCCTGTTTTCCATGACAACCGTGCGCGATAGCGCGCGCCCGGAGTGCGAAGGGGAGGTCCCCCATTGACCGACAATGCCGCCCCCACAGGACAGATAATACGCCTCTACGCTGACGTGGCTACGGTGCAGGTTGGCGACGCCACTGTGCAGTGCCAGATCAGGGGCAAGCTCTTTACGGCCGATCCGCCCGCGGTGGGCGACCGGGTGCAACTTGACGAATCGAGCGGAGCCCCAGTGATTACGGCGGTGCTACGGCGCAAGAGCGCCCTGGCCCGCCGGGCGGCCGGCACCGTCCCGCGCCGGCATGTCCTGGTGGCCAACGTGGACCAGGTCATAGTGGTCTTCGCCGCCGCCAACCCCGAGCCCCACACCGCCATGCTCGACCGCTTCCTGGTGGTGGCCGAAGACGATGATCTCCACGCTCACATTGTGGTGAACAAAGTGGACCTCACAGGCAAAGACGAGATAACCACCCTCTTCGAGCCCTACGAAAAGGCGGGCTACAAGGTCCATTACACCAGCGTGCGCACCGGCGAAGCCCTCGAGGAGCTAAAGGAGACGTTAACGGGCAAAGAGTCGGTGTTCGTAGGTCCGTCAGGCGTCGGCAAGTCAAGCCTGCTGAACGCCCTCTACCCGGGCCTGGACCTCAAGGTAGGCCAGGTGAGCGAAGCCTATGGCAAGGGCCGGCACACCACCGTGGGAGGCTTCCTGGTCAGGCTGCCGGACGGGGCCTCAGTTGCCGACACAGCTGGCCTGCGCGAGTTGGGCCTCTGGATGATACCCCCCGCCGACCTGCCCCACTGCTTCCCCGAGTTCCGCCCCTACCTGGGCCACTGCCGCTTCAGCGACTGTGCCCACCTGACCGAGCCCGGCTGCGCCATCCGCTCCGCCGTCCAATCAGGCGAAATAAACGAGGGCCGCTACGCCAGCTACACCAAACTCCGAGCCGAAGCAGCAGCCACCTGGCCCCGGTGGTAATGCGTATTACGTATTGCGTATTGCGTGTTGCGTAAAGGAGGAAGGGCAGCAGGTTCTACTACCCAAGCTACGTTGGCACGCAATACGCAATACGCAATACGTCAAGCTTTCCCGCAATACGGACAAGCCGCCCATCTCACGCTTACCGGGCGGCCGCAGTTCTCGCATTCGTCGCGGAGCTTGGTGCGGCAGTGGGGGCAGAAGAGGAAATCGGGGCTCACGCGGCGCTTGCAGGCCGGGCAGACTTCAGAGTCCTCGATGTCCTGCAGGAGATATTCCTCCTCCAGCGAGCGCTCGTATGCTTCCGAGAGCGTCTCGCGGGGCCGCAGCACCAGGTAGAGGAGGATACCGGCAAAGGGGACCAGCACCACCAGGGCGATGCCCAACCCTATCGAGAAAACGTCGCGGGTGCGCGAGGTGACGTCCCTGTAAGTCCAGACGATAGTTGCGAAATAAAGGGCCACCAGGAAGGCCCCGCTGCACGCCAGGAAGAACTGGATATAGATGGCTATCCGGTCGATCAGGTCGCTGAAAAACTGCTGCATTAACTAGCCTCGGCGAAGCGGGTCACTCGGGATAACGCGACGCGCGGTAATAATGTTCTCATGCTTGATTTATAACACAAACGTCTAGAGCGCCTCGTAGTGCTCCACATCGAGCACCCAAACCGTAGCGCCCCCCACCTGCACCTCAATGGGGCGAGGCATGTAGAACTCGGCGGGGTCGAAGGCTGAGGGGTAGGAGGAAACGTACTCGGAGCGGGTATGGCTATTAGCGGCCAGCAAGTCCACCACGGTCTCCAGGCTCTCATCGGGGATGCCCATCATAAAGGTAGCATTCCGCTCCCGCAGGAACCCGCCCGTGCTATCTATCGTAGTAAAGGGAATCCCTTTCTTCCGCAAAGCCTGGCTCACGCGGGCCGTATCCTGGCCCTGCACCACCGCGATTATTGCTTTCATCTTACCTGCATGCTCCCCTGGTGCTGCGCCAGCACCAACGGGCGTTATCCTAAAGGATAAAGGCGGTAGCTGTCAAGGGGATTAGCAACAGGGGAATACACAATCGTGGCCTGAAGCATCTCGTCTTTTGACATGCTTGGGCTATGGAGGATGAGGATGACTGGGTCTCGGCTTTTGAAATGCAAAAGCTCCCCTGGGCGACTCGCCGTCCAGGGGAGCTCTCTTCATCTACAAAATCCCTAATCCTGCCTATATATCCTCACCCTACGGAACGGCTCTTTCCCCTTGCTGGTCGAGCCCAGGTTATACCGCTCCGCCATCTGGTGTTGCAGGCGGCGGATGTAGGAGGTCTGCGGCGCCAGTTCCACCGGGCGGGCGGTTTCCAGCACGCGGGTGATCGCATCCTCGGCCTCTTCCATCGCCTCGGTCACCGGGTCGGCGGGAGGTTGCACGTCGAAGACGTTGGCCAGGGCTTGCTCGATCTGGTTCTGCGTGTTGCTCTTCAGCACGAACACCGGCACCGAGTCCGATTCCGCCTGGCGGAGCGTCTGCGGGTTCTTGCGGTAGTAGTTCTTGAGAGTGAGCACGATGTCCGCGTCGCGCATCTCGCGCACCAGCGTCGCAGGCACACGCAGGTGCTTGATCGAGTCCTCCAGCCGGTTGCGGCTCACCCCGAACGGGTATATCTGCAACGGCTTGTTCTCCGAGGCATGCGAGGCCACGCTCAGCCTGCCCGGTCCCGGTACTCTCTCCTGTCGCGGGCTCTCCTCCTGGGCCTCTTGACCCGGTTCTTCGGTAACAGCAGGCCCGGGGACGGAGGAGAACCTATCCTCGACCTGCTCGCGTTCGAAAGGGGCGAAACCACCCCCGTTCCCTCGCGGCGCGCGCCTTTCCGGCTGCAACCCATTGTAGGGCGCGCCTCCCTGTGTTGGCTGGTTGCCTCGCGGGCCGGGCCCTCGCTCCACGGGCATGTTGCGCCTGGGCGTGCTCCTCTCGCCTCCATAGCCTCTGTCGTCGTAGCCGCGCCGCCCGCCGTCGCGCCTGCCACTCAACGCGGGGTCACTATATGGCATGCCCCGCGCCAGCTCCACGTGGATGCTGCCGTCGGCGAGGCGGGTCCTGATCTCGGGCGGTATCACCTCCCCGCGTAGCAGGGCGTCCACCATCTCGGCCACGTCGCGGTGCACCGCCACGCGCTCCCGGTCCAGGATCTCCACCATGATATCGAAGGTCGGGGGCGCTTTGCGCTCCAGCACCGTCTTCTGGGTGCCGCGCCTCCTGGCCTCCTCGTCGCCCAGCGTAACCGTCTGGATGCCGCCCACCAGGTCCGACAGGGTGGGATTTAGCATCAGGTTTTCCAGGCTTGAGCCATGCGCGGTACCCACGAGCTGCACCCCGCGCTCCGCGATCGTGCGGGCCGCCTGGGCCTCCAGCTCTGTGCCTATCTCATCGATGATGATCACCTCGGGCATGTGGTTCTCCACCGCCTCGATCATCACCGCGTGCTGACGCTCGGGCTGCGGCACTTGCATGCGCCGCGCCCTCCCTATCGACGGGTGGGGGATGTCTCCGTCGCCCGCGATCTCGTTGGACGTGTCCACGATCACCACCCGCTTGTTGACCTCGTCCGAGAGTACGCGGGCGCACTCCCTCAGCAGGGTGGTCTTGCCCACGCCCGGCGGGCCCACCAGCAGAATGCTCTTGCCCGTCTCCACGAGGTCCTTGATGATGGAGATGGTGCCGTACACCGCCCGCCCGATGCGGCAGGTGAGGCCCACCACCTCGCCCCGGCGGTTGCGTATGCACGATATGCGGTGGAGGGTGCGCTCGATGCCCGCGCGGTTGTCGCCGCCGAATTCGCCTATGCGCTGGGTGACGTACTGGAGCTCCGCGCCCGTTATCTCGTGCTCGGTAAGGAGCTGCTCGCTGCCGTGGTAGCGGGCCTCGGCCCTGCGGCCCAGGTCCATCACCACTTCGAGGAGGTTGAGCCGGTTGTTGATCCGGCGCAGCGGGTCGGTGATGGTAGGCGGGAGGGCCGACAAAAGCAGATCGAGGTCGTCGGTGACGACGTGTTCGCCCCCCTGCCTTACTATCTCATTCGGGTTGCCGGCTAGGCCGGCTCCCTGCGCGCCGCTGAAGTCCGGCGCATATTCCTCGCTCTGTTCGTTCTCTGGCAGGTCCATTTCTGAACCTTCGGTGCTGATTTTTGAAGTGGTTTGTTCAGACATGATTGAAAGAGATCACCCCTAACACAATTACAAATTACGAATTACCAATTACGAATTCTCGGTTGTCCCGACTTCCCAAACCCAATTCGTAATTCGTAATTTGCAATTCGTAATTCAGAATTTCGGGAAGTCTGTCGCGACTAGCTCGCCTTTGTTGGGGACCAGGAAGGGAACGAGGGCCGGCTGCTGCTCCCTGATGGGCTCGGCTATGTACTTAACGAGTAGCGACTGTTCGGTTAGTAGGTGGAAGCCCCTTTCCTCCAGTAGAGGCTCGACTTCGGCCTGATACTCTCTTAATGCACAATATACAGGTTTCGTGCCAAGCCTGGCGGCTTTCCACAAAATGTAGTCGAGGGCGTGGTCGCACACCCCTCGGTTCCCCTGGTCGGGCCTGAACTGGACCGTTATCCAGTGCCCCCTGGCCCCCGTGAGCAACCTCACGAAGCCGCCCAACGCGGTGCTGCCGCTCCGCTCACTCTCGGTGAGGTCGGGCCAAACGTAGGCGTTCTCCAGCAGGCCCTGCGAGAGCCACCAAGGGCGCGGTATGTGGCTTATCTGCCACTGGTTGCTGGTGAGGGCCTCGGCGTGCTGCACCACGGGCGGGGTCACAGCCTTGTAGAGCTGCATCAGGTCCCAGGCGTCCCGGTTCGTCTGCTTCCGAAGCGGCTTGCGGGCGGGCTCGTCGGCAGTGGCCCCGGTGGCGTTGAAGTAGAGGTTGCCCCACACGTGCTCGTTCGTGTAGTGGGTGAAGCCGAGCCTATGGAATATCTCAGCCTGTGGCTCGCTCTCCGGCACTTTGGCGAACACGCGTATGACCCCCTCCTCGCCTGCCGCCCGGCACACCTCCTCGAGCAGAGCCTCCCATACCCGTGCGGGAGCCCTCTCGGTGGTGCTCAGGGTGGTAATTGTCCACTCGTCGCGCCGTCGCCACCTGCACCTGGCCTGCACGTACCCCAGCACCGAGCCATGCTCCACGTATGTGTACACGAAGTTCAGGCGCGGCTTCATCGGTATCTGCGACCGCAGCAGGTCGGGCAGCAAAGCCTCCGGCTGCACCAGCGTGTAGGGCGGGTTGAGCCGCAACACCCGCTGCCGCCCCCTGGTGGCAACGATCCTGAAAAGATCTATTAACATGGCGGGGCGCATCTTAGACATAGTTGGCTGTTGGCAGTCGGCAGTAACCAGGGTTGCAGGCAGAGGTTGTCTACTGCCGACTGCTTACTGCCTCCTGTCGCGCCGCTTCCACCAGCGCCAGGAAATATCTGTGGAAGCGCAGGTCGTCGGTTAGCTCGGGGTGGAAGGCGGTGACGAGCATGTTGCCCTGCTGGGCGGCGACGGGGGTACCGTCGGGGAGCTTTGCCAGCACGCTCACGCCCTCGCCCACGCTCTCGATCTTGGGGGCCCTGATG
>JBJMMB010000522.1:0-38704 GCA_045805005.1 Chloroflexia bacterium | reverse complement strand
GCTCCTCTTGAACAGCCCGTACATCAAGTACAAGACACTCTTCCGCACGCTCATCATTTTGCCCTGGGCCGCTCCCGCCGTGCTCACCGCCCCCATCTGGAGGTTCTTCTTCAACAGCAACTTCGGACCCATCGACCAGATACTGCGGGCTATGGGCGTCGCCAACCCGCCTAACTGGCTCACCGATCCCCTTTGGGCCTGGATAGGGGTTGTGATAGTCAACGTCTGGTTGAGCTATCCATTCTTCATGTTTGTGATTATGGGCGCTCTGACCACCGTGCCGAGCGAGCTGTACGAGGCCGCTACCATCGACGGTGCCGGCTGGTGGACGCAGCTTTTCCGAGTCACCCTGCCGATGATTCGCCCGGTAGTGGTGCCGATAATCATCCTCAGCCTGATCACCACGTTCCAGATGTTCAACACCGTTTGGATTATCACCCAGGGCGGGCCGTTCCCCTCGATCACCAAACCGGGCTCTACCGAATTCGTCATGCTCTATTCCTATCACTACGGTCTACAGAACAACAACTACGGCCTGATGAGCGCCTTCGCGGTGTTCTTGTTCATCTTGCTCTTTGCCCTCACCCTCCTCAACCTGCGCTTGACCAGAACTAACCCGAAAGGAGCGCGCTAGCAATGAGTACGCTCAATTCCACCCAGGCTAAAGCCGGATCGGTTTCCGAACTTTCAGCAGAGGCAGCCAGAGTCCAGGCCCAGTCCGAGGAACTGAGGCGGGCGAAACGCCGCAGGTTCATCATTAAGAGCATCCTGGCACACCTGGTTGTGTTGCTGTTCGTGATCTTCGCGGCCTTTCCCATCTACTTCCTGATCACAGCCGCTCTACGCCCCGGCCAGACGCTATACAGCACGAACCTCCAACTGATTCCGTCGACCATCAGCTTCGACAATTTCGACTACATGATCAACCATACCCCGCTACTGAAGTGGCTGTTGAACAGCATTATCGTGGCCAGCGCGACCACAGTGCTCAGCGTCTGCCTGGCTACCACCGCTGCCTACGCCTTCTCGCGCTGGAACTTCCCTGGCCGCAACGGAATCATGAGCCTGCTGCTGGCCCTCCAGGCGTTCCCGGCCATCCTGGGCCTGCTCGCGATCTTCGTGATCTTCAAAGAGTTCCACATGCTTGACACCCTGTGGGGGCTGGTACTCGCATACTCGGCGGGAGGCCTGATCTTCGCGATCTGGAACACGAAGGGTTACTTCGACACCATACCGATCGAACTGGAGGAGTCCGCTCGTGTCGACGGGGCCACACCCACGCAGACTTTCATCCAGGTCATCTTGCCGTTGGCCCGGCCCGTTATCGCGGTCACGGCGCTGCTCGGCTTCATGGCCGGCTGGGGAGAATACATCACCGCGCAGACGGTGCTGTTCAGCGAGAACAAGTACACTTCGATGGTCGGCTTAATCACGCTGCAAACCGATTATAGTAAGCCGTGGGGCTGGTTTGCGGTGGGGGCGCTCTTGGCCATGGTCCCGGTGATGGTGGTCTTCATGGCCCTGCAGAAGAACCTGGTGGGCGGCCTAACCGCAGGCGGCGTCAAAGGCTAACCAGGAGTCAGGGGTCGGGAGTCAGGGATCAGGGAACGCAGGCAGACACTTACTCCTGATCCCTGATCACTGCCCCCTCAGAGGAGGCTGAGTTGGCTGACCGGATGCAGTGGTTCCACAAACGTTTGCCTCACTTCGCCTATGGTGGTGATTACAACCCGGAACAGTGGACCCCGGCATTCGGCTACGAAGGCGAAACGGTCTGGCAGGACGACATTCGGCTGATGCGCCTGGCCCACGTGAACGTCGCGACCGTGGGCGTGTTCAGTTGGGTCTCGCTACAGCCCGACGAGCAGACTTTCACCTTTGAATGGCTCGACCGGGTAATGGACCTGCTGGCCGAAAACAGCATCTCCGCCTGCCTGGGGACGAGCACGGCGGCGCAACCTGCCTGGCTGTCGGCAGCTTATCCCGATGTGCTGCCCATGGACGAGGACGGCATACGCCGCAAACACGGGCAGCGGCAAAACTATTGCCCCACCAGCCCCAACTTTCGCCGCCTCGCCAGGAACCTGGCGGAGCGTCTGGCGGAGCGCTACCGCGACCACCCCGCCCTCCTGCTGTGGCATGTGAGCAACGAATACGGGCCGAGTTGCTACTGCGAGCGGTGCGCTGCCCGCTTCCACCAATGGCTGAAGGACCGTTACGGCTCGCTCGAAGAAGTCAACCGGCGCTGGGTGACCGCCTTTTGGAGCCACACCTACACGGCCTGGGAGCAAATAGAGCCCCCCGGCAGCCGGGGTGAGCACAGCGTCCAGGGGCTCGTGCTCGACTACCGCAGCTTCACGTCCGACATGAACCTCGAATGCTACCGGAACGAAGCCGAGGTCCTGCGGGCGGTCACCCCCAATGTGCCTGTTACCACCAACTTCATGCGCTTCTACAAGCCGCTGGACTACTTTGCCTGGGCCTCGCACCTCGACGTAATCTCCTGGGACTCCTATCCACAGCGCAGCGATCACCCCAGCACCACAGCCCTGGCCCACGACATGATGCGTGGGCTAAAGGAGGGCCAGTCGTGGCTGCTGATGGAGCAGACGCCCAGCCAGGTGCAGTGGGCCCCCCACAACCCGCTGAAGCGCCCTCAAATCCTACGTCTGTGGAGCTACCAGGCGGTGGCGAGGGGGTCGGACGCGGTGATGTACTTCCAGTGGCGGCAGTCGCGCGGCTCCGCCGAGAAGTATCACGGCGCCGTGGTGAGCCACGCGGGGCACGAGCACACGCGGGTCTTTGGCGAGGTCGCCGCTCTCGGCGCCGAGTTGGGGGCGCTGGGCGATGGCATCCTGGGCACTCGCCTGCCTGCGCGGGTGGCGCTGGTCTTTAGCTGGCCGAACTGGTGGAACCTCGAATACACGCCGGGGCCGAGCAGCTCGCTACGCTACGTCGAGGAGGTGCAGCGGTACTACAGGCCATTGTGGGACCGCAACGTCGCGGTGGACGTTGTGCCGCCGGGGCGCGACCTGAGCAGCTACGACCTGGTCATCGCGCCTCTGCTGAACATGGTGAGCGCGGAGCAGGGCGCTGCTATCGAGCGCTACGTGGAGAACGGCGGCACCTTCCTCACCACCTTTTTCAGCGGAGTGGTGGACGAAAATGACCGCGCCTGGCTGGGGGGTTATCCAGGCCCGCTGCGCCGCGCTCTCGGTATCTGGGCTGAGGAATACGATCCGCTCGAGCCAGAGATGCGCAACCGCGTGCTCGCGCCCGAAGGCGGCAAGTTGCCCTGGGGCACGTACAACTGCGACTTTTGGTGCGATATTGTGCACCTGGAAGGGGCCCACCCGCTCGCTACCTTCGAGGACGACTTTTACGCCGGGCATCCGGCCATCACCGAGCATCGTTTCGGCCGCGGGCGGGCCCTCTACGTGGCAACCCGGCCCGAACCGGCATTGATGGCGAACCTGGTGGGGATGCTCCTCGACGATCTTGGGATAGCCCCGCCTTTGGAAGCGCCTCAGGGCGTGGAGGTGACCCGCCGCGAGGCGGATGGGCGAGGCTACATCTTCGTCCTCAACCACAACACTTTCCCGGTGCACCTTTCGCTGCCCGATCCTATGCGCGACCTGCTCACCGGCACAAGATACGAGCAGACGCTCACGTTGCCGCCACGCGAGGTCGCTATTCTGCAGGTGTAGAGATGGAATACACGCATCTAGGTCGGACCGGGCTGAGCGTCAGCCGTTTCTGCCTCGGCACCATGAACTTCGGTTCCCAGGCCGATGAGGCCGGCAGCTTCGAGATCATGGATTGTGCCCTGGAGTTGGGCATCAACTTCTTCGACACAGCCAACGTTTACAGCAGCGAACTCGGCGAAGGCCACTCCGAACAGATCATTGGGCGATGGCTGGCGCAGAACCCCAGGCGACGAGAGCAGATCGTGCTGGCGACCAAAGTCTATCAGAAGATGGGTGAGGGTCCCAATGACCGGGGCCTATCCGCTTACCACATCCGCAGGGCTTGCGAAGAGAGCCTCCGGCGGCTGCAAACCGACCACATCGACCTCTACCAGATGCACCACATCGACCGCGCGACGCCCTGGGAGGAGATCTGGCAGGCGATGGAGCAACTGGTGCGCGAGGGCAAAGTGCTCTATGTGGGCAGCAGCAACTTCGCCGGTTGGCACATCGTCCAGGCCCAGTGCGCGGCGGCGGAGCGGCACTTTATGGGCCTGGTCTCCGAGCAAAGCCGCTACAGCCTGCGCGTCCGCATGGCCGAGCTTGAAATCGTCCCCGCCTGCCGGGAGTATGGCCTGGGGCTGATCCCCTGGAGCCCGCTGGCCGGTGGTCTGTTGGCGGGTGTGGTGGGGCAGGCGAGCGAGGGCCGGCGGTCGGAGGAGTGGATGCGAAAGGAGGTTGAGAAGTACCGGCAGCAACTGGACGCGTACTGGGCTTTTTGCCGGGAGATGGGCGAGCAGCCCGCGGACATGGCGCTGGCCTGGGTGCTCCACAACCCGGCGGTCACCGCGCCCATCGTCGGTCCGCGGACGGCGTCCCAGTTGCAGGCGTCGGTGCGGGCGTTGGAGATAACGCTCAGCCCTGAGAACCTTGCACGCCTTGACGAGATCTGGCCGGGACCAGGCGGCGAAGCGCCCGAAGCCTACGCATGGTGAGCGCCAGGTACTCGCCTAACCGGGGCAGCTTCGGCGGGTCAAAGCTAGCTCTCTTCCTGGCCCTTACCATCGTGCTGCCGGGTCTGGCGGGTTGCGGGCAATCGGGTCCGGGCGGCGGCCCGACCGTGGGGACGGTCGGGAGCCCCACCGCCAGCCCCACTACCAGCCCTGCTGCCGGTCCCAAAGCCGGCCCGCGTACCGTCTTCGTGCACCTGTTCGAGTGGAAGTGGCCCGATATCGCGCAGGAGTGCGAGACCTTCCTTGGGCCGAAGGGCTACGCGGCCGTCCAGGTCTCTCCACCGGAGGAGCACATCGTGGCCTCCGGCAACCCCTGGTGGGAGCGGTACCAGCCGGTGAGCTATAAGCTCGAGAGCCGCAGCGGCAACCGGGCCCAGTTCGCCGATATGGTCAAGCACTGCAAGGCGGCAGGCGTGGACATCTACGTGGACGCGATCATAAACCATATGGCCGGCGTGGACAGCGGCACCGGCATCGCGGGCTCGTCCTTCACCCACTACAACTATCCCGGCCTGTACGAGAACAACGACTTCCACCACTGCGGACGTAACAGTAACGACGACATCATCAGTTATCAGGACCGCGTCGAGGTTCAGACCTGCGAGTTGGTCAACCTCGCGGACCTCGACACCGGTTCGAGTCATGTGCAGGACCGCATCGCCGGGTACCTCAACGACCTGCTCAGCCTGGGCGTGACAGGATTCCGTATCGATGCCGCCAAGCACATCGACACAAACGAGCTCAAGACGATATTGGGCAAGCTCAACAAGAGGTCAGACGGCCAGGAGCCATACGTCTACCAGGAGGTGATCGAGGGGGCCGACGAGCCGATAAAAGCCTCCGAGTACACGCAGAACGATGACGTGACCGAGTTCAAATACGGAGCGCTGCTCAGCCCCGTTTTCCGAGCAAGCCAGCTAGCCAACCTCGAAAAGTTCGGCACGGCCTCGGTCTTCCTGCCGAGCGACAAGGCCATTGTCTTCACCGACAATCACGACAACCAGCGCGGCCACGGGGCGGGAGGCGATGTCCTGACCTTCAAGGATGGTGAGCTTTACCACCTGGCGAACGTCTATATGCTGGCATGGCCCTACGGCTACCCGGAGGTCATGTCCAGCTATGACTTCACTAACTCGGACCAGGGTCCGCCCTCCAACGCTGACGGGAGCACTACGACTATTTACTCGAACGGCGTGCCCGACTGCGGGAAGGGGCGTTGGGTATGCGAGCACCGTTGGCCCGACATCGCCGGCATGGTTGGCTTTCGCGACTACACAGCCCTCCGCTTCGAGGTCACCGACTGGTGGAGCAACGGCAACAACGCCATAGCCTTCGGGCGGGGCGACAGGGGCTTTGTCGTCATAAACCGCGAGGACAAGGAGCTGAAGAACACCTTCAAGAGCAGCATGCCCGCCGGTACGTACTGCGACGTGACCAAAGGCGACCTCAACCCCGACGGGCAAGGCTGTACAGGGCCTATCGTAACGGTCGACGGAACCGGCCGGATTACACTTACTGTGCCGCCGATGACCGCCGTGGCCATCCACGGCGGCGCCAGGGTTAGCGACAAGTAACCGCGATGATTTTGAATTATGAATTACACCAACCCAATTCATAATTCAAAATCCAAAATCCAATATTCACGAAAATGGAGGATCAACATGGACACCGATGACCGTGATCTACCAGCTGATGATGCAGATCGAGCCGCAGGAGGCGATGTGGGTACGAACGCAGACTTACCATCCTCAACCATAATTGGGGCCAACATAACGGGAGCCAACACGGCCACCTATCCCGGTGGTGTCGTGGCACCGGCCGCGGAGCTTGCGGGCGAGGAAGCTGATGCTGAAGGGGACCTGGGCGCGCTTAACCTGGACGCCCTGGATCGACTTGGCAATAAGCCCGAGTCCCAAAACGTCCAGGGAAGTGACGCAGGTGTCTCGTCTGACCAAAGCGAGCTAGAGGCTGATGAACTGAACGGCTAGCGCAGTGCTGTCCAGAGGTCAGGGGTTAGGGACTCTAGGTTGCCCGCGACCCCAGATGCCTGGCCTCTAATCTCTGCTCTCTGACCCCTAATCCCTGCTCTCTGGAGGACTAGAAGTGAAGAACGGCAAGACAAACGCCAAACCAAAAGAGAAAGAGCCCCGGGCGAAAGATGATGACGGCGCGTTGGAGGACCGTCCTCGAAAGAACTGGTTGAACAAGAAGCAATACGAGGCCGAATTGGTCCGGCTGCAATACGAGCTGGTCAAGATGCAGTACTGGATCAAGGACAAAGGGGAGCGGCTAGTCCTGATATTCGAGGGGCGTGACGCGGCGGGCAAAGGGGGTTTGATACAGCGCATTATCGAGCCCCTCAACCCGCGCGGAGTGCGGCTGGTGGCGCTCGCCAAGCCGTCCGATGTGGAGAGTACGGAGTGGTACTTCCAACGGTACGTGAGGCATCTCCCCTCGGCAGGCGAGATAGTGGTATTCGACCGAAGCTGGTACAACCGGGCCGTGGTCGAGCGGGTGATGGGTTTCTGCACGGACGAGCAGTACTGGGAGTTTCTTGCTTCGGTCCCCCTGTTCGAGCGAATGCTAGTGCGGTCGGGTATCAGGCTCCTCAAGTACTGGCTGTCGGTCAGCGACGAGGAGCAGGAGCGCAGGTTCAGGGAGCGCGCCGCCGACCCCACCAAGCGCTGGAAGCTCAGCCCGGTGGACATCGAGTCGCGCAGCAGGTGGGTGGAGTTCTCTAAGGCCAAGGACATTATGTTCGACCACACCGACATACCGGAGGCGCGCTGGCACCAGATCGAGTCGGACGACAAGCGCCGTGCCCGCCTGAACGGCCTACGGCACATACTGGAGACGATCCCATACGAGGACGTTACACCTGTACCTATCGATCTTCCGCCGCGTCCTCCAGCCGACACGCACTACATGCGCCCCCCGCGCCAGAGCCACCTGCTAGTGCCGGATTATTACGCCGATCAGGGATCAGGCGCTGGGGATTAGGGATCAGTCCCTGCTTGCGACCCCTGACGCTTGATCCCTGAAATGCTGCTGGCTTTCGATGCCCGCATAGTGCACTACCGGCGGGGCGGGATCGGGCAGTATTCGATGAGCCTGCTAAAGGCCATGGCCCGTGCCCCGGAGATGGCGGCGCAAGGCCGCATGCTTGTGTTGCAGATGCGCGGGCACCGGGAGACGCTGGTGAGGGACCGGCGTTTCACGCGCGTGCCCATGTGGACCCCGCCCCACAACCGCTTCGAACAGCCGGCCCTGGGCCTCGAACTCCTCAAACTGAGACCCAGGCCCCAACTTATACATTCCCCCGACTTCATACCTCCCAGGTACCGCCTCTTCCCAGCCGTCGCCAACGTGCACGACCTGGCATTTCTCAAGCTGCCCGAGGTGACCTTGCTCACAGAGGAGAGCAAGCGATACTACGGGCAGGTGTATGATGCCGCCCGCGACGCCGAGGCCCTGATCGCCCATTCGCAGTCGGCCCGCGACGACATCGTGAGCTTGCTTGGGGTGAAGCCTGACAAAGTAGCGGTCATACCCGGGGCGGCGGGGGAGCAGTACAAACCTCCAGAAGACCTACCGGAAGCCCAGCGGGTGGCAGCGAGGATCTTCGGCCTGCCCGTGCCCGAGAGCGGCGGGTACATACTGTTCGTGAGTACGATAGAGCCACGCAAAAACCTAACCACACTGCTGGAGGCTTACAGTCTCCTCAGGGCCAGCAAGCACGTAGCTCTCCTTCCGCAACTGGCAGTCGCGGGGCGCGAGGGCTGGCTGTACGGGCAGGTGCCGGCCAGGATTAGGGAGCTCAATCTGACGGAGCATGTCCGCTTGCTGGGCGAGGTGCCCGAGGGGAGGCTGCCGGACCTCTACAGAGGGGCGCGGGTTTTTGCGATGCCGTCGCTGTACGAAGGCTTTGGTTTACCGGCGCTGGAGGCCCTTGCGTGCGGGGTGCCGGTGCTTGCCTCAGATAGAGGCTCGCTGCCGGAAGTGGTAGGTGAGGCCGGCCTATTGCTCGACCCACACGATCCGAAGGCGTGGGCCGCGGCCATCGAGCGCGTGCTCGAGGATGAGGATGAGGCTGGGCGCCTGCGCCATGCCGGCCCAGGTCGGGCCGCCATGTTTTCCTGGGATAGGGCTGCGGCCCAGACGTGGGAGTTGTATGAATCAGTGGTCAGTACTGACCACTGACACTAAATAACTCGCCGCCTCCTTGCGCGCCAGCGGAAGACCGCGTAGAAGATTATGGAGACAATGGCGGCCATCAGGACACCCGCTAAGATGGGCGCGATAAGAGCCAGGATGGTGGCGCCGGCGGCCAGCATGTCTTCCAGGAAGCTGACGATTGGGTTGCCTATGCCACCGGTGGTGGCGGTGACCACGGGGCGGGCGGCAGTCTTGGTAGCGTGCACCGTGCCCGCCGCAAGCACTCCGAGAATAAAGGCAACCCACGGCTCGAGGCCGCCCACAGCACCACTGTATGCGCCGAAGAGGATCCCCCCCGCTACAGGGCGGATGAACGTCTGGATTATATCGTTGATCGAGTCGACGGCCGGTATCTTATCTACAAATATCTCGATCAGCAAGAGCACACCGAGGACGACCAGTACCCAGGTGTTGGTGAGGGTATCGTAAGGTGCTTTCAGCGTGATGTTGAAGAGATGGAAGCGCGCGGCCAGCCCCACGATCAGCATGGTCAACCAGGCGTTGAGCCCGGCGGGCGACGACAGGCCGAAGCCCCCCAATATCACTGACAATACATCCATAGCGTCTGTCCTATCTTGTATTGCTTATTACTTATCTCGCTCGTCCCGGCTGGGGATAGATGAACCCTCTACCCTTTCACCTCCACGTAATACGCAATACGCAGTGCGTAGGTTGCGGGCAGCGAGGTAGGCGAGGGCACCGGCCCAGCCTGCCAGTATGCAACCCAGGTAGGTGAGAGCCACCGTCACCGCAGCCAGGATCACTGCGATGGGCACCGCCGCATCGTGCACCCCAGCGGCGATCTCCGGACCCGCCTGCTCGGCGTAGCGCTTCCAGTCAACGGTCAGCGCCGCCACCACCAGCACGCAGACCTGCAGGGCGGCGGCGAAATGAGCGGTGACGAGGCCGGAAAGTGCGCCCTCCTTTTCACAAGCATTTAGCGTGCCCCTGCGCGCGCACAGGTGGGCGGCCAGCGTCCCCGGTAAAACCAGGGCCAACAACGCTAAAGCCGGCAGGCCTCGCCCGCCCGAAGTAACCGATACCCCGTGAGCGAGATAAAGGGCCGCCACCAACAGCATGCCAACAAAACCCGCGGTGATATGAGGCGAACGTTCTGATTTTGGATTTTGGATTTTGGATTTTGGACCTGGGCGATGTGCTGAACCAAAATCCAAAATCCAAAATCCAAAATTAATCACGGCTCGGGTATCAGGGCGGGTGTGGCGTCTTTGATGAGCCAGGTATCGCCCGCTTTCTCCAGTTGCACGGTGATCCTGTATGTCTTGCCGTTGCTAGAACTTAGGTCCGCTTCGACGGAGGCAGTTGTGCGGTTGGCGCCCGTGCCGAAGGTGCCCTTGCCGCTTGGAAGCACGGCAGGGGAAATAGTGCCCTGAGCGCCCTCGAGCGCCTGCCACTTGCTCTCGAGGTCCGCGGCGCTGTACCTGGAAGCAAGATCGGGAGCCAGGATAGCGTGAGCCGAGTCGAAGTCTTTAGACTCCAGGTCGGAGTAAAACTCTTGCGCGGCAGCAACCGGCTCGAAGCTGTCTTGAATCGCGACGCCTATCCTGGAGAACGTCGTAGTGAAGTTACTGTCGCTGCTTATTCTTGAGACGGCAGCGCCGAACACCGCGATGATTCCGACGCAGCCTATGATGAGCAGCGCGACCAGGCCGATCAGTACCCAGGCCCATCCAGGCAGCCCGGATCTCCTGGGTGGGGCCCCATAGCCGGGCGGAGGATAACCCTGGGGAGGGCCCGGAGGCGGATAGCCCCCCGGAGGAGTGCCGCCGGGCTGTGCGTAGCCGGGCGGAGGATAGCCCTGGGGCTGGTAGCCGGGGGGCGGAGTGCCCGCTTGTTGGCCTTGGCCTGGGTATGGAGGTTGCCCCTGGTATGCCCCTGGATACTGCCCTGGATACGGCGCGCCGGGCTGAGCTCCGGGCTGCTGAGGGTAGGCAGGCGGGGGATAACTCTGCCTGGTGTCCTCCGGGCGCGGGGGGTTGTAGCCGGGGGAGGAGTAGATGGCGGATTGCCCCGGCGCGGGCTGCTGTGGCTGTTCGGGTTGCTCGGGTTGCCCCGGCTGCTGGGGTTGCTGCATCTGCCAGGGTAGCGGCGTTTCGCCCAAGGGCTGCTCCGGGGTGTCGCCTGCGGGGCGCTCAGGAGCGTCACCGGGGGGTGGTGAGTTATGGTCCACGTTTTCCTCCTTTGTGGGGATGCTGGGCGCCGGGATTTCCCCGCGGCCCTAACAAGCAATACGCAGCACTCAGCGAGGGCGTTGCACCCGCCAATCGTTCCGGCGCGTAATCGCCCCTATCAGGGTAAGCCAGGCGTGACCGGCATACCCAGGCTATTCGTCATGAACGGAGCCAGAGAGGCCCGACCATAGGATAGCAGAGTTAGCTCTATCAGGGCAAGGCAGAGCCCGAGAAGGAGGGGGGTGAGGGCGGCTGAGAAGGTGGTAATTGTCCCCTCGCGGCGGGTGACCATGAGGACGACTATGCTGTTGGCCATCGTGAGCAGGGAGAGCATGCCGGCCACGCTCAGGATGGCCAGCGGATAGAAGAGCCAGTCGCCACCATCGAGGACCAGGGCCACAAGGACGCCTGTGGCCACCATGTAGGCCACAAGCTCGAAGGGCTGCTCCAGCACCCTCTCGCGCCGGGCGATATCTCGGTGCCACAGGCTCATGTTGAAGATAGGGTAGAAGACGAAGGCCACGGCTACGCCCGACAGCGCTCCGGTGAAGAGGCGAAGGATATTGGTGCTCTCCCATAGGCCGGAATTGAAGTTTTGGAGGGTGGAGTTTATGCCGTCGAGAAGCATGGCCCCGAAGAAAACCCCCAGGATGGCAAGCATGTGCCCGGTGGGGAGGCGGGAGGCCCTGCGCCGAAGCACGGCGAGTAGCCCTATGGAGGCCAGGGCCCCCAGGTATATGCCCGAGCAGCGGGCGCACAGCGGCAACTGGTGACCCCCAAGGGAGTACGAATGTGACGCTATCTGATGGCACACGCTGAAGCCCATAGCGTCGAACTTGAATAGGAGGTCGCCGGGTATGGCGAGCGCATAGAATACAATGCCGGTCACCAGGGCCATTTGCAGGAAGGACAGTTCCAGCCCGCCGGGCATGCGTACGCGCTGTTGCAGCAGGCCCGGTCTGGGGTCGGGGGGAATGGAGTTGCCGGTATCGGGTAGCGCCTTCAACTAAGCTCCAGGGTGTATGCAGGGATCAGGGGCCAGGGCTAAGAATCAGGGGGTGCTGGGTATACACCAGTCCCGTAACCTCTAACCGTTGACCCCTGCATACTAACAGAGCAAAACGGGGGCGTCAATAGTACATGGGTAATGATACACCCGCACCACCCAGGCTGGGTGCGAGTGTGTTAGCGTAACGCGCCTGGGAGCTAGCGTCCCGCCATGCGGGAGCCGAGGATGCACCAGGCGAGTGCGAAAACGAAGGCCCCAAGGGCGGCAGTGACGAGCATCACGCCGTCGAAGATGGGCTCCCTGGGCAGAGTGAAGGGCACGCGGGGGCGCACTAGCTCGACGGCCACCCAGGCCCCCAGCAGGCCGAAGAGGATGGTGCCGAAGAAGCGTAGGGGCACTCTACCGCCTGTAAAGAGGTCGGCCAGGTAGCCGAAGATCGCGGCCACCACCAGCATCACAAGCAGCCTGGGCAGGTCGTCTACGCTAAGTGATAGGGACATGGGCTAGGGATCGGGGGTCGTGGGTCGGGGGGTGGTAGGCAGACACTGCTCCCTGACCCCTGACCGCCACTTAGTAATGCTGCCCTGCCAGCAACTCGATGCGCTTTATGCCGCGCAGCACCAGGGCCACGAAAGTGAAGACGGGCCTCCAGCCGGGGAAGTTCTGGCGGTAATAGAGGTAGTCTTCCCCGCGCACACCTATGTAGCGGCGGATGTCCTCGGGGGTCAGGTCGCGGAAGACCTCCCGTATTCGGGCCTCCTGGATGTCGTCTTCGGACGAGCGGGGTGGCTCGTAGCGCAGTTTGGCGAGCGACACCCGGCCCACGGAGAGGATCGGCCTCTTGCGCGGGGCGTGCTCGTGTTCGTGTTCTTCGGCTTCCGCCGGGCGCTCGACCGCCCCGGGAGCGTCCAGGGCGCGTGGGTCAAACCCGAGGCGGGCGGCCAAGCGCAACTGCATGTGCTCACGGCGGGCCGCGTGCAACTCGGCTCGCGGCCTGCGGCTAACCCGCTGGGCTATAGCCAGCAGGTCTTCTACCTCAGCTCGCTGCTCGGGGTGGCGGGCAAGGTAACGGGCCAGGTCGGGAGGCAGATCCTGTCCCGAGGTGAGAGCTTGCAAACACTGCTCAAGTAGCTCCTCAGTGCGCATAACTCAGGTAAACCCCCATATTCGTGGGCTGCGGAGCGTCTGCAAAACAAAAGAAAGACCGCTCCTTCGATAATCTCAGGGACGCAGCTATTGGCTGTGCACCCTATACAACGGTTCGGACCGCCCGTTGTTACGTCAATCCGGATTGATTTTCCGCGCAAATATCGCCGCGAGGCGGTCCACAATGACCTGGGCGCTCTCCTCTTTGGGGAGGGGTTGCAGGTGTTCGACCGTGCCGTCTTTGCTTATGAGCGCCAAGGCACTGCTTTCCGCACCTATGCTGGCCACCGCGTCGTTGGCGACGATCAGGTCGAGTTTCTTCTTCTTGAGCTTTTCGCGGGCGTTGTCCAGCAGGTTTTGCGTTTCCGCCGCGAAGCCAATTCGAACCAGGCCCGGCAGTTCCATGCTGGCCAGGTTGCCCAGGATATCGGGGTTCCGCGCCAGGGAGATGGTCAGATCTTCATCCGTCTTCTTTATCTTCTGCTCGGAAACCTCGCGGGGCGCATAGTCGGCCACGGCGGCGGCCATTATCAATGCATCGGCCCCATCGACCGCCTCGCGCACGGCCTCCTCCATTTCGCGGGCCGACCCCACGCGCACTAGGCGAATGCCCGGCGGCGGTGAGATCGAGACCGGACCGCTTATGAGGGTAACGTCGGCTCCCGCGTATTGCGCCGCCTCGGCTATGGCGTAGCCCATCCGCCCGGAGGAGCGGTTGCCCACGTAGCGTACCGGGTCGATGGGCTCCTGGGTGCCCCCTGCGGACACGACCACGCGTTTGCCCGCCAGCGGCCCATTCCGGCCCAGCACTCGCCTTATGGCGGCCAGGATCTCGGGCACCTCGGGAAGGCGCCCTACGCCGGAGGCCCCCGAGGCCAAGTGCCCCTCGACGGGCTCCAGCACAACCGCGCCCCTGCTGCGCAGGGTTTCTAGGTGCTCCTGTGTGGCCGGGTGGAGGTACATGCCTGTCTCCATGGCGGGCACAATCAGCGTAGGCGCTCTCATGGAAAGGTACACAGCACAGAGCAGGTCGTCGGACAGCCCGAGCGCCAGGCGGGCGATGGTGTGGGCCGTGGCGGGGGCCACCACAAGCAGGTCGGCGTTGTGTGCCAGGCCCACGTGCCCGGTGTCCTCGCCCAGCCAGTCGGCGAAAATATCGGTGCGCACGGATCGCCTGGTCAGGGCTTGAAAAGTCAGGGGCGCGATGAAGCGCTGAGCCCCCGCCGTCATTATCACGTCAACCAGCGCGCCCGCCTGCACAAGCTTCGAGGTCAGGTCGGCCGCCTTGTAAGCAGCGATACCCCCCGTAACACCCAGGATAATTCGCTTAGATTCGAGCACCTGCCCTCCGTAAAACGTAAAACGTAAAACGTAAAACGTGATGGTGATAGGCACGCTTGGTTCGTGGTCACAGACCACGCTAGCCCACATCCCTTATGTTTTACGTTTTACGTTTTACGCATTAGTCCCCTACGTTTCACGGTTCAGTTCATAAATTGCCTTCAACCCATCGAGGGTGAGGTTGAGGTCTACGATGTCAACGAAGGTGGTGTTGGACTCTACGAGGCGGGCCAGGCCGCCGGTGGCGATCACTTTGGCCGACCTGCCCATGTCGCCCATGTCGTGCCGGATGCGGGTCACCATGCCTTCCACCAGGGCTACGTAGCCCCAGACCACGCCGGACTGCATCGCGTGCACGGTGTTCTTGCCGATGGAGGAGCGCGGAGCCACCAGCTCGATGCGCCGCAACTGCGCCGTGTAGCTGAAGAGGGCCTCTGCGGCGATCACCAGGCCAGGCGAGATGGCCCCACCCAGGTATTCTCCATCGGGGGATACCACGTCGAAAGTGGTGGCAGTGCCGAAATCGATTATGATTGCGGGGCCCCCGTAGCGCATGTGGGTGGCCATGGTGTTGACGATGCGGTCGGCGCCCACCTCGCGTGGGTTGTCTACGTTGATCTTGACGCCCGTCTTGATGCCCGGCTCGACCAGCATCAGGTCGGTGTGAAGGTAAGCGCCCACCATCTCCCGGATGGCGGTGGTAGTGGGAGGCACGACGCTGGAGCAGATGGCTGCGTCTATATCGGCCAGGCTGTAGCCCTTGTTCCCGGCCAGCGTTATGAGCAGGGCGGCCCACTCGTCGGCCACCCGCTCGCGAACGGTGGACATGCGCCAATCGGCCACAAGGGTCTCGCCGTCGTAGAGGCCCAGGACAGTGTTCGTGTTGCCGACGTCTATAGCTAGAAGCAAATCCTCACCCCCGGTCCCTCTCGCATAGGGAGAGGGGAAAATAATGATACCTTGGGCTCCAATCCCCCAAGCCCCCGGCAGGGAGGTCCCTGCACCCCTTTATTGCTGTGTGGTTGGGGGCGTCTCGAAACCCCCGGCAGGGAGGCCCTGCACCCCTTGCATACCTGGGGACACCGCCAATCCCCGGCAGGCGGCGTCCTTCCTGCACGGCCTCAGAGTATGAAATTATCTATAAGCCGCGTCTTGCCTATGCGCACGGCCAGGGAGGCCAGGGCCTGGGTGGCTTGGCCTGTGTCGTCCAGTTCCTGGAGGGTGGCGGGATCGGCCACGCTGACGTAGTCGGAGCGGGCCAGGGGCTCGGCGGCAAGGGTGCGACTCATGGCGTCGCGAAGAACGGAGCCCCGGCGCTCGCCTCGATCCCAGAACTCTTTGGTCGCGTTGAGCGAGCGGAAGAGCACCAGGGCCGCCTGACGCTCCTGTGGATCGAGGTAGACGTTACGGGACGACATCGCCAGGCCGTCGGGCTCGCGAACGGTGGGCACTACAACGATTTCAAGGGGGAAGTCGAGGTCGGCCACCATTTTGCGGATTATCACCACCTGCTGCGCGTCCTTCTGTCCGAAGTAGGCTCGCTGCGGCTGCACGATGTTGAAGAGCTTGGCGACCACCGTGGCGACCCCCGTAAAATGCCCTGGACGGGCGGCTCCCTCCAGGCGGGAGGTCACGTCGCGCACCTCCACGTAGGTCGAGTGCCCCGGCGGGTATATCTCCTCCACCGGCGGGGTGAATACCCAATCGGCCCCAGCGTCCTCAAGCATGCGCAGGTCTCGCTCCATATCACGGGGGTAGCGGGTGAAGTCCTCGTTCGGCCCGAACTGCGTCGGGTTGACGAAGATGCTCACCGCCACGATGCTGTTCTCCAAGCGCGCCCTCTGTACCAGCGAGACGTGCCCCGCGTGCAGGTAGCCCATCGTCGGCACGAGTCCTACCGTCTCGCCCGGTTTCAGGGCTGCGCGTAGCGCCCGGAGGTCAGTTATCGTGGATGCGAGGTTCACGTCTCTTGTAGTGGGCAAAAAGGAATGCGGCCCCGCAGGACCGCATTTTTCTTCTTATTATCTATCCTCAAGCTTCTTGTACTCCCGCGTCTGCGGCCCGGTGTAGTCGACGCTGGGGCGGATGATGCGGTTGTCGGAGAGTTGCTCCAGTATGTGGGCGGTCCACCCGCTGACGCGGCTGCAGGCGAAGAGAGCGGGCATCATATCGGGCTTGAAGCCGAGGGTGTAGAGGAGCGGGGCCGAGTAGAACTCGACGTTCGGGTAGATCTTGCGCTCGGAGAAGTAGGGGTGGGTGTGGGAGATTTCGTCTATGCGCTGGGCTATCTTGTACCACTTCGTGTTCCCGCTGCGCTCGGCCACCACGCGGGCGTGCTCGTTTAGCTGGGCGGCGCGGGGATCGTATGTTTTGTAGATGCGGTGGCCCATGCCCATCAGGCGGCGCTTGGTCGCAAGGGCGTGGTCTATGAAGTCGTCCACCTTGTCCACGTCCCCTACCTCCATCATCATCTCCATGGCCTTCTGGTTGGCCCCGCCGTGCGCGGCGCCCTTCAGGGTGGAGATGGCGGCCACGATGCCCGAGTAATAGTCGGACAGCGCCGAGATGCTGATCATGGAGGTGAAGGTAGAGGCGTTGAGGCTGTGCTCCGCGGCCAGCACGAAGTAGGCGTTGAGGGCGTCGGCGTCTTCTTTGGGTGGCTTTTCGCCTTTGAGCATGTACAGGAGGTTGGCTGTATGGCCCAGGTCGCGATTGGGGGACACCGGCTCCTTGCCGTCACGGATGCGGCCGTAGGCGGCCACGATGGTGGGCATCCGGGCGCCGAGGACTATCGCCTTCTCTATAACGGCGTCGTGGGAGGTGTTGTTCACGTCGGGGTCGAGCAGCGCCATGGTGGAGACCACGGTGCGGAGGACGTCTATCGGCTCGCCGGTTTTGGGCAGGCCGCGCAGCACCTCCATTGCCTCGGCGGGCAGCTCGCGGTGAGCTCGCATAGTGCGCTCAAACTCGCCGAGTTCCGATTTAGTGGGCAATTCGCCGTGCAGCAGCAAATAAAAGACCTCTTCATAAGAGGAGTTTGCAGTCAGGTCCTGTATCATGTAGCCCCTGTAGCTGAGGCGTCCCTCTGTGCCCTCGACATTGCTGACCACCGTATCGCCGACAACTACGCCTTCCAACCCTTTAGGGCGTGCAGCACTGGTCATATTCTTTCTTTTCCTTTCTGCATTGAAAGTTTAGCCGGTAACTTTGCGCTCCCGGCCAGGTCAGTAGTAACCTGTTCAATGTATACCTACCCTATTATAGCGTAAAACGTAAAACGTAAGGCGTCAGGGCTAATAGGTATCATGGACCCAGAACCAAGTACGCCTACCACCATTACGTTTTGCGTTTTAGTCTACAGCCCGTCAAGCAATTCCTCGTCCATGGGGAAGGAGTTCTCCTCGCCTGGGAAGCGCCCGTCTCGGACGTCTTGCATGAATTCCTGGAAGGCGGAGGTGAGGGTGGAGGCCAGGTCGGCGTATTTTCGGGCGTGTTTGGGGGTGAAGTCGGGGTACCAGCCGAGGAGGTCGTGCAGCACCTGCACCTGGCCATCGCAGCCCGCGCCCGCGCCTATGCCTATGGTGGGGATGCTCAGGCGCTGGGAGATGAGCGCGGCCAGGGGCGTGGGCACGGTTTCGAGCACCAGGGCGAAGGCTCCGGCCTGCTCCAGCGCCAGGGCATCGCGGAGCATGCGCTCGGCGGCCTCGCGGGTCTTGCCCTGGATCTTGTGCCCGCCGAAGACGTTGATCGACTGCGGGGTCAGCCCCAGGTGGCCCATGACCGGGATGCCGGAGGCCACCATTTTCTCGACAATGTGGGTATCGGCCGCGCCCTCGAGCTTAATGGCCTGGGCCCCGGCCTCCTGCAGGAAGCGACCCGCGTTGCGTAGGGCTTCCTCCGGGCTTATGCCGTAGCTCATGAAGGGCATATCGCCTACCACCAGCGCGTGGCGAGCGCCTCTGGCTACGGCCTTTGTGTGGTGCAGCATTTCGTCCATAGTGACGCGCACGGTAGACTCGTAGCCGAGCATAACCATGCCGAGCGAGTCGCCCACCAGGAGCACGTCCACGCCGGCCTCGTCGGCAATGCGCGCCGTGGAGTAGTCGTAAGCGGTGAGCATGGTGATCTTCTCACCCCGGCCTTTCATCGCCTTGAGTTTCGTGGTCGTCACGCGAACCGGGCGCGACTCGGTCTTGTTCTGGGGTGCCTCGGTGACTGACATTGTTTAGTCCTCCTGTTCAAACACTCTATCATCAATAGCGGGCGCGGAGCGCTTGATGCTTATTCTTGCTCCGATAGCGCTTTGCGCAGCACATCCACGGTTTCCTCGTCGAGGCGGCCCTTTTGCTGCGCCAGGGGGAGCGTGAGGCGGGCGAGGTGGCGGTAGATGCCCGCCGTTTCAGGGGCGCAGGTTTGCAGGGCCTCGATGTGGCGAGCCACGGTGCCAATATCTCCCCTGGCTAGGGCGCCGGTGAGAGCGCCTGGGAGGCCGAGGGTATCGAGGTTGTCGATGGTGCCGCGCAGTAGCGGTATGAGGTGGCGCAGGGCGGCGTTGGCGTCGGGCGATATGCTTTCCTGCACGAGGAGGTTGGCGGCCAGGGCGACCAGGGTGACAGTGTAGTTGGAGGCAATAGTGGCCGCTGCGTGGTAGAGGGTCTTCTCCTCGGCGCGCAGGTGGAGAGGCGCGCCTCCCAGCAATTCCACCAGCAGTTCCAGTTCCGAGACGAGGTCGGGGTCTCCCTCCAGGGCGAAGGTCGAGCCGGGCATGTGGGCGATAGCAGCGTCAAGGCTGGCGAAGGTTTGGAGGGGGTGGAAGGAGGCGACCAGCGCTCCCTGGTCCCTGGCTGCCTGGAGCACATCGCTGGGGAGGACTCCGCTGCAGTGGACGACACCTTGCCCGGCCCGCCAGCCCTCATGTGCGGCTATCTCGTCGCAAAGAGGGCCTATGGCGTCGTCGGGGACGGCGAGGAACACGATGCGGGCGGTGGCTACGGTGCCAGCGCGGGTGAAGGCTGTGTGGGTGCTGAGGCCCGCCGAGGTGGCCATGCGGCGGCTGTCGTGGAGGCTGCGCCCGGCGACCGCTACCACGTCGACCCCGCGGGCGTGGAGGAGGGCGGCCAGCGCGGTGCCTACCTTGCCCGCTCCTATAACGCCGACCGGGCCGGGCAGGGCCCGCCGCCCTTCCCTCGCCGGCCGGCTGTTCATGAGCCGGCCCTGGTTCGCTACCGTCATAAAAATCGCCCCCGCGTATGCATGCGGGAGCGTCGAGGGCGGTGCGAAGCGCACGGTCAATGCCATGTGCGCTCAATTTTCTCCGCCATCTCGGTCCCGCAAGGGATCCAAGTGGTCCGCTCACATTATATCACAAGGTATCACAAATTGTGGGGTTGATACAATATAGAGCTTGAAGGGGGGAGGGTGGAGCCGGGATGGGAATTTCCCGTTTTTCCGGTTTTCCCCATTTATCGTGCGTGGGAGGGGTGAAATGGGAAATTGGGGGTTGGGGGAAGTGGGGCGGCGGGTCGTGCGGGGTTTGATGGTTATTACTATTATCTGTAGCATGAATGAGAAGGGGCTGAACGTGCGAAGTTGGTTTCTGGTATTATGGAGGGCCGGAGACTTGGACCGCGAGGGTGTGTAGTGTGAAATATCGTGCATTGCGAGGTCGAACGATGAGGACGAAGGGTTTGTTGGCCGCGGGTGCGGGGATTGTGGCGCTCGAGGTATATAACCGGGCCGTTGTTATACCGCGGCAGGATTTGGAGCCGCGGTTGCCCGTGACGCCCACTATGTGGCAGTGGCGATATGGGGAGGTGGCGGTGTACGAGGCTGGGGAGCCATCCGACCCGCCCCTTGTGCTGCTCCATGGACATAACGCGGCGGCGTCGGCTGCCGAGATGCGCCAGCCTTTCGCCCGATTGGCGGGGAGCTATCATGTGTACGCGCCCGACCTGCTCGGCTATGGACTGTCCGACAGGCCCGATATCGATTACGATCCGAGTGTGTACATAGAGTTCATCGAGGACTTTCTGCGCGAGGTGGTGGGGCAGCCCGCGCCCCTGGTGGCCTCGTCGCTGACTTCGGCTTACGCGATAGAAGCAGCGTTCTCCAGCCCGGAGTGGGTGACGGCGCTGGTGCTGATATGCCCCACAGGGGTGCGCAGGCTGTTGAAGCAATCGCCCGCCGGGCGAGCGATCGAGGGGCTGCTGCGCCTGCCCGTGGTGGGCCAGGGGCTCTACAACGGGATCGCGTCGCGCCGAAGCATAGGGTATTTCCTTAAGGACCAGGCGTACTTCGATGCTACGCTCGTCACCGACGAGGATGTCGAGCGTTACTACAGGACGGCTCACGCGCCCGGGGCCCGCTACGCGCCCGGTGCTTTCGTGTCGGGTAAGCTGTATTGGGACGCGAGCGAGTCGTGGTCGCGGCTGGAGCAGCGGGTGCTGCTGGTGTGGGGCAAGGAGGCCCGCCTGACGCCCGTTACCGACGCTGCCGCCTTCCTGGCCACCAACCCCGCCGCCGAGTTGGAGGAGATAGGCGCCGCGGGCATCCTGCCGCACGACGAGCAGCCGGAGCAATTCACGAACGTGGTGGGGGCCTGGCTGGGGCGCTAGGGGGAAGGGAAGATATTTGGGGGACACCCCCAAACCCCCGGCAGGGAGACCCCTGCACCCCTTATGTGGGAGTAGGGATAATTGGGGGACACTCCCAAACCCCCGGCAGCGAGAGCTCTGCACCCCTTTTGGCCGTTGGGGAAGGGAATAGGTGGCAACGGACATACCCCAAAAGTATCAATTGGACAGTAACATATATTGACAATACCATTGTCATGTGCTATATTCTTCATGTACCGGCATGGGCTTGTGGTTATAGTCTTTGGCGGTCTATCTTCGACGCCTGATGGGCGTTGGGCAATTCAATATCGCGAGACGTGGAGGTGGCGGCGTGGATGATGGTCAGGACAAACAGAAAGCAGCCTCACCGGGCACGAAGTTGATGAGCGAAGTTGGACGGCCGCGAGCCAGAGGCGGCGATTCGGGCATCAGCCTCAGCCAGATCGCGGCGGACCGGCCGATCTTCACGCTAAGCGTAGCCGCCGACCTGCTGGGTCTGCACCCGCGAACGCTGCGAATCTACGAGGAGAAGGGGCTGGTGGTGCCCGCCCGTACCGAGGGAAACCGCCGCCGCTACTCGCAGAACGACATTCTACGCTTCCAAACGATCCGGCAATTGACACGCGGCGGCGTGAACCTGGAGGGCGTGCGCATCATCCTGGAAATGGCCGACGTGCTCAACGAGCTGGGGGGTGACGCGGCAGGGATCATTGAGAGGAACCTCCTCTCTCTGCCCCTCGATGAACCGTAAAGAACTCTTCGTAGTCGCAACAAGCACCTTCAAGGAAATCGGCAAAGACGACATAGGCTTACTTGCCGCGGGCCTCACCTATTACGCATTCCTGGGCCTCTTCCCCCTGCTCCTGGCGGCGATCACGCTGGTGAGCCTCTTCCTCACTCCCGAGGATGCCGCGAAGCTCATCTACTTCGTAGTGGAAAGAGTAGCGCCCGGAGGGGTCGACCTGATCGCCCAGGCCCTGGCCGATGCGTTAAGCAACCGCACCAGCGCGGGCATCGTGGCCCTCGTGGGTCTTGGCATACTGATCTACTCGGCGTCCAACGCCTTCAGCATCCTCGACAGAGCCATCAACCGGGCATGGGGCACGGAGACGGCGCCCAGCTTCGTCGCCAACAGGATAGCCAGCTTCGTGATGATGCTCTTCATAGCCGTCCTCTTCCTGGTGTTTCTGGTTATCTCAACGCTGCTCACGTGGGCCAGAGCGATAACAACCGATCTGGTGGGGGAAGTGCCCGGCGACCAGATATTCTGGCAGCTTGTTAACGTGGGCGTTTCTTTTGGGCTAGCCTTTGTGGTGCTGCTGCTTCTCTACTGGTTAGCGCCCCGGGCAAACGTGACCGCACGCGATGCCTGGCTGGCGGCGCTGCTGGCAGCAATTGCCTGGGTAGTGGTCAAGGAGGGTTACGCCCTCTTTCTCGGCTCTCAGTTCAGCAACTTCAACGCGGTTTACGGCACGATGGCTACTGTGATCGCCTTGCTCACCTGGATAGATATCTCCTCAATGATTATACTGGGCGGGGCAGAATTCGCAGCAGAAACGCAGCGCGTCCGCAAGATGCGGGCTGAACTGCAAGCGTCCCAGGAAAGATATGGAGAGGGAAAGAGCCCCTGGTTTTGAAAGGAGCATGACGCAACCATGGACGAGGATTCTATGCGCAGGCTGGTAAGAGGCGTTTTGACGCTCGTGTTGACAACCATGGCCACCTGGTTGGCCGGGTATCTCACCGAGAGATTACTGGGTCCTGCCGAACTCGAAGAGGGTTAGACCCACTAAATACCCAGGATTTCCACATAAGTCATAGCCACAATGGGTGACTTGACTGGGCCCAGGGGCGCATCTATAATGAGCCTGCACCCCGCCCAGGTCCGCAGAGGAGTTCCCATATGGCGATGCCTCAGCGCCTCTCCGGCGAACCGGAGAGCCAAGAATCCCCCCAGGCGCTTGAAGTAGCGCCGGACATTGACGCGATTGCCGGTCTGATCCGGAGGTCGGGCATGGCCGGCGTGGTTTCGGTGTTGATCGACGCCGGCAGGCCGCTGGCGTGGGTCGGGGGCCAGGCGCTTTGGGCCTTGCAGCCTTTCGTGGGGGCGATAGGTGGCAGGCGTTCTCCCCTGCTCGTGGGCGGCATCGCCCGCCTGCTGGAGCGGGAGGGGTTCGCCGAGGATCTAATCGAGCGGTTGAACAGGCCGGGAGCGGATAGCGACGCCAGGTCATGACGGTCAACCTCTCACCCGCCTACGGTACTGCCCTCTACCTGATGCTGGGCGCGCTCGCTATCTTCCTGCTGCTCTTCCTGCTGTACCTCTGGCGAACGGGCTGGGGCCGCAACGTGCCTGGGGAGCACTTCACGCTCCGGCCGCTGCGCCCTTACGACGCGGCTCGTGAGGGCCTCTCACGCGCTTCTGAGACGGGGCGCGCCCTGCACGCTTCTCCCGGAACGGGCGCGGTACGAGCAGGGGGCGTAGCCACGGCATCCACTCTCGCTGGCCTGACCGTGGTCGAATCGATGGCGCGGGCCAGCGCCATCACGGGAGCCCCGGTGATAGCCACCACTAACGACGCCGTGGCTTATGCGCTGGCCGAGAACGCCGTGCGCCGGGGGTACCAGCGAGCAGGCTGGTCGATGGAAGGCGAGAGCGGAGGAGCGCGGATGGTGACGCACGAGGACTCCATCGCTTACGTGGCCGGGGCGGCCGAGGTGGTCTCTCAGCAGAAGACCTCTCACGCCGTGACCGTGGGGCAGTTTGGGCCGGAAGTGCTCTTCTTGATGGAGGCTCAGCGGCGCTCGGGGGCCAACCAGATAGCGGGCTCCTCGGACCCCCAGGCAGCTGCCCTCATGCTCCTCAGTGCCGACCATACCCTCGTGGGAGAGGAGATCTTCGCGTCGGGGGCCTACCTGGAGCGGCGCCAGTCGCACATCGCCTCGCTGCTCGCGCAGGACGGGTTGAGGTGGGTCGTGATCCTGGTGATCATAGCCGGGTTTATCGTCGCCAACGCCCTCGGGGAGAGCCCCAGGGTCTGGTTCGGACCCTATCCATGATGTTCGGGCTCTTGCCAAGCGTATCGTTGAAAGTGCTAACATGGTAAACCGTGCCGGGTCGCGACTCATATTGATACTGAATCTGGTGCTGGCCTTCGCGGTTGGTGTCGTGACTCTCGTAGGCTTCTTCACGCGAGGGGTCCTCTCGGACGTTGCCGGCACGCTGGCGCAATGGGTGAGCGTACTGGTGGCCTTCGCGCTGCTGCTCGGCCTGGTCAACGTTCTAAGGGTGCACATAGGGCGCATGGCACACAGAGGCGAGGGGTGGCCCTACAGCGTGCTGCTCGTGGGAAGCGCGCTCGCGGTGCTGCTGGTAGGGTTGGCGAGCGGCGGCCCCGGCTCGGATCCGGTCGCCTGGACGTTCCGCTGGGTCTACCAGCCGCTGGGCGCGGCAGTCTTCAGCTTGCTAGCCTTTTTCGTGACAACAGCCCTCTTTCGCGCCTTGCGGGTGCGCAGCGCGGAGGCCGTCGTGTTGCTCGTGGCCGCGCTCATTGTGATCGTGGCGCAGGTGGGGGAGTCATTCGGCGGGCAGACGTTCGGTTTCATGGCCGACGTGGCTAAATGGATATCGGATTACCCGGTGCTCGCGGGAATGCGAGCGGTGATTCTCGGCGTAGCCTTCGGGGCCATAGGCATCAGCCTGCGGATCCTGCTGGGCTTTGATAGACCATATATGGAGTGACCGGATTTTGGATTTTAGAATTGGGATTTTGGGTTAGAAACGGGTCCAAATCCAAAATCTAAAATCCAAAATCCAAAATGGAACGATGGATATTTCTTGCCCTAAATGCGGGGCCGCAAACAGGAACACAAGCAGGTTTTGCGCCCGGTGCGGAGAGGTGCTCAAGGCTGCCGAGGGGGTGGCGCAGAACGGTAAAGGGCTGACCCTCTCCTGGCTGGAGGGGGTGCAGGAGCGCGCGGTCAAGCAGACCGGGGAGTTGAGTGCCCAGAAGCTGGCCGAGGCGGAAGCCAGGCTTTCAAGCCGGACCGTGGAGGCCGAACCCGAGCCCAAAACCGAACCCTTGATCGAGCCCGAAGCCGGGGCGACGGCGCAAGCTGGGGTTGCAGGCGAGGGCGCGGTCAAAACTGGCGAGGTCCCCCAGGTGCCAGCCGTGCCGGGAGAGGGAGCGCCCGACGAGCCGCCGCCCGAGTGGGTGGTGGGCATTCTCGAACCCCAAGCCCCAACTCCTGCCCCCGCCGACCAGGCTTACGAGCCGGAGGAAATGTCACACATCATGCCCTGGATGACGGCCGGGGCAAGCGCGGGTGACGCGCCTTCTACAACCAGTACAAGCAGCGGCGCCCAGGGGTTGCCACCGTGGCTGGGCGATGTGACGGTGCAGGAGACCCTGCAAGCGCGCAGCGTGGAGGCCGATCCCGCGGCGACCGAGGACTTGCTCCTCGAGTTGGAAGGGCTGGAGCCGTTCGCACCCCCTACAGTGGATGAGACGGTATCGCAGAGCGGCCCGAACCAGGAAGCGCCGGACGAAGGGCAGGCCAAGACCGAGCAGGTGCCCGAGTGGCTGAAGTCGCTGGCCCCCAAGCCGGAGGACGATGAGTACAGGCCGCCAACCGATTTCGAGAACATCAACCTGATTACCAAAGTCAGGCTCAGCCCCAGTGACACGTTGGGCCAGCCCATCATGGCAAGCGTACCGGTGCGCCCTCCAAGGCCGGGGTCGGTGGAGACCCTCGCCGCGCTGGTGCAGGCGCCCGATGGTACCGGCGTTGGCGCCGGACAGGCGCAGGAGGGGGTCCGGAGCGCCGAGCAGCGCGAGCGCGGATTTCTCAAGTGGCTGATGCCCGATGGCATCATTTTCCTGGTAGTGCTGGTGGTGCTGCTGCTGGTGCTTGCCCTCAGGCTGCCCTTTGGCACGTTGAACGCGCCCGCAGCGCCCGACGCCCTTGACTTCTACAGAGCCATCGAGGCTGCGCCCGCGGACAAGCCGGTGCTGGTGGTGTACGATTGGGACGCGGGCCTTTCCGCCGAAATGTCGGCCCTGGCCGCGGCTGTGACCAATCATCTGATGTCGCGCCGGGTCCATTTCGTGACGATGAGCACGGTGCCCCAGGGACCGGGATTCGCCCAGCAGATCACAGCGGCGGCCGCCGGCGATGCGAAGGCCAACTATGGATACGAGTACGGGCGGGATTACCTGGTGCTCGGGTATGTACCCGGTGGCGAAGCCGCCCTGGCCTCCATGGCGAGCGACATTGCTACCCTGATGCCGCTCGACTACGTGAAGAGCCGCAAGGTTGAGAGCTTCGATCTGATGCAGAGCGGCAACCTGAAATCGCTCCGCGATTTCGGCCTGGTGATAGACCTGGCATCCGATGAGGCGTCCCTGCGCAACTGGATAGAGCAGGCCTCTACGCGCACGGGCGTACCATTGGTGGCCGCGGTGCCCCAGGCGCTTGAGCCGCTGGCCCGCCCCTACAAAGGGATCGCGGGGCCGGGGCTTAAAGCCGTGGTGAGCGGCCAGGCAGGGGCTTCGCAGTACCTCAAGCAACTGGCCGATGCCAGGCGCATCTCCGCGCCGCAATTCAGCGCCGACGAGTTGAACCTGAGGGTCAACACCCAGGTGGTGGCCCAACTCCTGGTCATCGTGGCAATCATAGGCGCTTTTGTGAGTATGGGGGTCAAGAGGATATGGGGAGGGAAGAGTGCGTAAAACGTAAAACGTAAAGCGTAAGGGATGTGGGCGTAGAGGGTTTGTAATCCCAAACCTAGCACGCCAACAACCATTACGTTTTACGTTTTACGTTTTACGCGGCCTATGGACGAGAACCTAATCGGCGGCATACTCGCCGGTCTGCTTACGCTCATGGTCTTCTCCTACCTGGTGGGGGCCAATCCGCTGTGGCGGGTGGCGCAGAGCCTGCTCGTCGGCGTGTCGGTGGGGTACATCGCATTGGTCCTTCTGACGCAGGTAATCGCGCCGCAGGTGGCGCGGGTGGTAGCGCCCGCAGCCGGGGCAGACCCCAACGACAGGTGGCTGGCGGCCGTGCCGGTGGCTCTCGGCCTGCTGCTGCTGATACGGGTGGCTTATCCCGGGGCCTGGCCGGCGTCGTTTGGACTGAACCTGATTGTGGTCGTGGGGTCGGCGCTCGCCCTCGGTGGAGCGCTGGCCGGTACGCTCGTGCCCCAGTCGCTCGACACTATGCGCCTGCTCGACTTCAATAACCCGGCCGCCGCCGTAGGGAACGTGGTGCTGGTGGCAGGGGTGGTGTTGGGGTTGGCCTATTTCGCGTTTGGGGCGCGGCCCAGCGGCGACCGCCCAATGCCCATCAGGGCGCTCTCAACTTCGGGCAGGTGGGTGTTGGTGATCTCCTTTGGGGCCATACTCGGCTCCCTGGCAACCACCTTCTACGCTGCGCTAATCGAGAGGCTGGAGTTTTTGTTGAAGCTCGTCATGTAGGACGAAATGCGTAATGCGTAATGCGTAAGGGTGGTTGGGTAGAGGGTTCTACCACCCAAGCACAGGACGCAACCATTACGCATTACGTGTTACGCATTACGCATTAGGATCGCTATGAGTAACGAAGTTAGAACAGAGGAAGAAGACGTTCCGCAGGCCGAAATCGCTGCGAGTGTGGGGGAGGGTGCGCCTACGGTGGCTACTGTGGGGGCTGTGCTGGCGGTGGATGTGGGGTCGCTGTATACGCGGGCGGCGATGTTCGACGTGGTAGGCGACGAATATCGTTTCGTTGCGCGGGCCTCCGCAAACACCACGGCCGAAGCGCCCTTTGGCGATGTGACGGCAGGGATTTACAACGCGGTGCGGGAGCTGGAGCAGATAACCGGGCGCATGCTGACCGACGAGACGCGCCTTATGATGCCCCAGCGTGTCAACGGCGACGGCCTGGACCTCTTTATCGCCACCTCGAGCGCCGCGCCTGCCCTCAGGCTGGTAGTGGCCGCCGTAAGCAGCGATGTGTCGGCCACGAGCGCCATACGGGCCGCGCAGAGCACGTATACGCAGGTTATTTCGCACCTCACCCTGGACGAGGGGATGCGGGAGATTCCAACCGACGAGAGTGTGCTGGCCAACTCAGCGGCGACCGCCTGGCTGCAGGCGCAGGTCGATAAGCTATTGGCTCTGCCGCCCGACGTGGTGCTAATGGCGGGCGGGGTGGATAACGGCCCCGTGGCCCCGCTCACCAGGCTGGCGTACGCGGTATCGACCGCGGCGAGGGAGCAGAGCGGACGGGCCGAGCGGGCCGCGCGGGTCAGCAAGACCGCCCCCGGCATGCCCACGGTGCTCTTCGCAGGCAATCCTGCCTCGTTTGACCAGGTTTCGGCCCAGTTGAACCCTATCTCTGAGGTGGAGAGCGTGCCCAACCTGCGGCCCGACTTCAACACCGAGCAGATCGGGCCGGCATCGGCGGCGCTCGCCAGGCTATATCAGGAGCGCAGGGTCAAGGATCTGCCCGGATACGCTGTCCTCTCTCGCTGGATCGAAGGTTCCATCGTGCCTACCGCCGAGAGCGAGCGGCTGATCGCGCGCTATCTTTACCGCCACTACGGCCGGGAAACGTTGCTTGTAGACCCCGGCGCGAACTCCACCACTCTCCTTCTGGCCAACGCCATGCGCGACGAAGCGGTGGTTCTGGGCGACATTGGATTGGGCTACGGGTTGAGCAACCTCCTGGCCGAGCGCGGGGCCGCCAACGTGCTGCGCTGGCTGCCGTTCACTATGCGCCCCGAAGATCTGCAGGACTGGGTGCTCAACAAAGTGATCCGCCCCCTGACCCTGCCCCAAACGGCCCGCGACCTTGCCATCGAGCACGCCCTCGCCCGCGAAGCCATCCAACTGGCCCTCAGCAGCCTATCGCCGCATCCGCAGAACACGGGCGCCGGTGCGCTTCGGGGTTCTCAGTCCTCAGGGGTCCGGTATGATTTGGTGGTGGGAACCGGGGGACTGCTCGCCCACGCGCCCAGGCCGGGGCAGGCGGCGCTCTTGCTCCTCGACGCCCTACAGCCGACCGGCGAGGGCCTGGGGTCGGTAGAACTGGCCCTGGACACCACCATGTTGATACCCGCGCTCGGCAACCTGGCCCCGCACCACCCCGCCGCTGCCGCTTACATATTCGACCGCGACTGCCTGGCCTGGCTCGGCACAGCTATCGTGGTCCAGGGGAGACCACGCGATACCCGCCGCGGCGGGCAGGCGCAGGCGCCAACGGCGGTTACAGTCACGGTGGAGAGGCAGAAAGGCGAAACCGAGACACTGGACGTGGCGTACGGCTCGATCTCGGTTATCCCGCTTCGTCCCGACCAGCGGGCAGCGCTCACCGTCAAAGCCGCGCCCGGATTCAAAGTGGGGGGTGGCGAGCCGGGCAAGACCTTGAAAACCCAATCGGGCCAGGAAGTCAAAGGCGGCCTGGTGGGCCTGATAATAGACGCCAGGGGCCGGCCTATTAACCTGCCTTCTGACCTCGACGTGCGCCGCGGCGTGATCCGGCGCTGGTGGGCGGCCCTCGACGCTATCCCAACGGGCGAGACGTTCGAGACCGGGCCTTTCGCTCCCCCGGAGAGCCCTCAGCTCTTCACCGAGGCGCTTCCCGCGCCGCCCGCCGAGACCGAGGTCGAAGGGGCCCAGAGAGAGGAAGAGAGAGAAGAACAGAGGGAAGAACAGAGAGAGGAACAGAGAGAGGAACAGAGAGAGGAACAGAGAGAGGAACAGAGAGAGGAACAGGGGGTAGCAAAGTGAGCCTCTATTATCCGCTGCCGCAGCCCACCATCGCCAACAACATACTCGTGCGGCGCGAGAGACGCCTGCCCGTGCCAGGTGAGGTGCTGGTCAAGGCGGGCCAGCGAGTCGAGCCCTCAGACGTGCTGGCGCAGAGCACCCTGGCCGCTGAGCCGGTGCAGGTGGACATAGCCACCGACCTGGGCCTGTCGGGTGCGGCAGCGGCCAGGCGCCTGGTGGCCGGCAACGGGGCGCGAGTGGAACAGGGCCAGGTGCTCGCCCAGAAGGGGGGCCTCGGGTCTCGCGAATCGAGGTCGCCCGTGGCGGGCACTTTCACGGGCTACGATCCGGCGACCGGCATAGGGTTGATCACCACCCCGGCCGAGCCGATAACTTTGCAGGCCCACCTGAAGGGAATCGTCACCGACCTGATACCGTACCACGGGGCGATAATCGAGACCCCGGCCACGCTGGTGCGAGGCATTTTCGGCGTGGGCGGGGAGCAGCACGGAGTGCTCAAAGTGCTGACAGTGGGCAATGATGAGCCGGTCACGCACGAAATGATAGACGCAAGGGTGACTTACGCCATTGTGCTGGGGGGTGGCGAGGTAACCGCGGCCGCCCTGCACCGCATGATTGAGCTAGGAGCGCGTGGGATCATAGCGGGCAGCATCAGGTCGAGCGAGCTGGCACGCTTCCTTGAGTATCCATCGCAGGATGCGCAGCCGGGAGGCACGGGGCCTGGGGATGCCCGCCGGGGGTTCTGGAGGCTGGGCGCGGGCACGATGGAGAGCAACGGCTGGCTCTTCCCGCCGCTCTACCCCGGCGTCCCCTCGCCGGTGCCGCCCGATTTCGTGCTCATTATCATGGAGGGCTTCGGGTCGCTGCCGATGTGCCCTCGCACCTTCGAGCTGCTGGCCCAGCACGACGGCACGGAAGTAGCCATAGACGGCACCACGCGCCTGCGAGGGGGGCTGGCGAGGCCCGAGATCGTCATCCCGCTGGCGCGCACCACCTCGGTCAGGTGGCTCGAAGAGAGCGGCCCCAGGCTTGAGGTGGGCACCCAGGTGCGCTTGCTCTCCCCTTCGTACCTGGGACAGTCGGGCCAGGTGGTAGGCTTGCCGGTGGGCCCTAGGGCCGCTCAGTCCGGGGTTGTGGCCCCGGTCGCGGATGTGACGGTGGCCGGGGGCCAGAAGCTACGGGTGCCGCTGGTGGACGTGGAAGTGCTGGAATAGCGAGCTCCATCTTTCCTGCAAACATACGCAAAAGCCGCCTGAGGCGGCTTTTGCGTATGTTTGCAATGCTCAGGTATAATGAGAAGCTATAACGCGTCTCAGAAAGGGATGGGAGATGGCAGAGCTTGGAGATATGCTGCGCGATGCCAGGACGGCGAAGGGGCTTTCGCTGGCCGAGGTGGAGCGCGACACCAAAATACGCGCCAAGTATATATCAGCCCTCGAGGACAATCACCTGGCCGACCTGCCGGGCCCTGTTTACGCGCGCGGGTTTCTGCGCAATTATGCTGCCTACCTGGGGCTCGACGACGAGCAGGTTATCGACCTGTTCGAGGAGGAGAGGCAGCCCACCCGCAATAAGATCAGGGCCAAGAGGGGGGAGCCCGTCGCCCCCAAGCCTAAGGGCGGCATTGAGACCATCAATATCCACCCCCTCAGCCCCGAGCCGATAGACACGCGAGTGCGCTACGGATCGTCGTATATAGCCGTGTCACTGCTGGCCCTGCCGCTGATCATACTCTTCTACTTTATCTACAGCGTGTGGGGCGCCAACAGAAGCGCTAACGTGCCCATACCCACGCCCCGCCCACCGACCCTCACCCCTATGAACATCCCGTCGCAGTTCGTGCCCGCGCCCGGCACGGGGGCTTTCAACACGCCCACCGTGGCGGTGGCCGTGAAGCCGCCCCCCGCTGATGCCACGCCGGTGACTTCCACCCTGCCGGTCACTGTTACAACCGGTGCCCAGGCGAGCGCCCCGCCCAGCACAACCGCCCCGGCGGCCGCGCAGGTAACGGTGAAAGCAGTCACCACGCGGGACGCCTGGATGCGCGTGATGGTCGATGGGGCGCAGCAATTCAGCGGTACTGTGCCAAGCGGCTCAACCCGCCAATGGACCGGCAAGCGAACTGTGCGAATCCGCACCGGCCGGGCCGACGCGGTCAATGTTACCGTCAACGGCGCCAACCTCGGCCTGATGCAACTGGGCACCGACCTGATAGTCGAAAAAGAGTGGGATCGGACGGGGGCGGAGAAGGTTATTAGATAATGCGTAAAACGTAAAACGTAAGGATGATGGCGAACCTGGTTTATGGAACCAAGACCAAGCACGCCTACCACCATTACGTTTTACGTTTTGCGTTTTACGGAGGGTTTATGCCTGATACTTCTTCTTTCGATGTAGTGAGCGATTTCGATAGGCAGGAAATCGTGAACGCGCTGGACCAGGCGTTGCGCGAGGTGCGCACGCGGTACGACCTCAAGGACAGCAAGACCGAGATGGACCTGGAGGGGAACAAGATAACTATCACCTCTGATAGCGAGTACCACCTCACAGCGATCAAGGACATATTGCAAAGCAAAGCGGTCAAGCGCGGGCTGTCGCTTAAAGTGTTCAAGTTTGGGAAGATCGAGCCCGCCGCTAACGTCCGCTACCGCCAGGTGGTGGATTTGCAAAAAGGCTTGAACGAGGACCTGGCCAAAAGCCTGGTGAAGGAGATAAAGGCCAACTTCCCGAAGGTGCAGCCCCAGATTCAGGGCGACGCCCTGCGCATCACCTCCAAAAGCAAGGATGACCTCCAGAAGGTCATCCAGCACCTCCGGGGGAAAGAGGACGACCTGCCGGTGGCTTTGCAGTTTACGAACTATAGGTAGGTGCTAGGTGCTGGGTATTGGGTGCCAGGAATTTCCGATGACCCTAACACCGAGCACCCAGCACATAGAAAGGCTTCATGAGTAAATTCAGCATAGTAACTCTTGGGTGCGAGAAGAACAACGTAGATAGCGAGGGTATGGGGGCGCTGCTTAGCGAGGCCGGGTACGAGCAGAGCGCGGACCCGGGGGCCTCGGATGTGGTGATTGTTAATACCTGCGCCTTTTTGCAGGCGGCGGTGGACGAGTCGGTCGGGGAATTGCGCGGCCTGGCGGAGAAGAAGCGCGAGGGCCAGGTGCTGATCGCCGCGGGGTGCATGAGCCAGCGGTACGCCGAGGAGGTGCCCGCGTGGGTGCCCGGGGTGGACGGGGTCATATCGACCCGGTCCTGGCCCGACATCGTGCCCTTCGTAGAGGGCATCCTGCAGAAGGCGGGGGTGGGCGTGGCGGGCGCACCCGTGTCGAACGGCTCGGTGTCCATGCCCCTGGAGATGATGCAGGCCCCGGGCGGCATCACCTGGGCGCCCGTGGCTCCGGTGAAGCCGACGGCCCAGATAAGGCGATTCCGGCGTAAGGCCCAGGGGCCGAGCGCCTACGTGAAGATATCCGAGGGGTGCGACCACAAGTGCGCCTTTTGCATCATCCCCGCCATCCGGGGCAAGCACGTGTCGCGGCCAATCGAGGAGATCGCCGGTGAGATAGCCGAGCTGGCGGCGCAGGGGGTCAAAGAGGTAGTGCTGATAGCCCAGGATAGCACCTACTATGGCATCGACCTGGGGCTGCGCGACGGGCTGGCGCGATTGTTCGATTCGGTGGTGGAGCAGGCCCCGGATATCATGTGGCTCCGCCTCATGTACGCCTACCCCACGCAAGTCACGCAGGGGCTAATCGATACGATGGCCCGACACCCGCAGGTCGCCAGGTACATAGACATGCCGCTGCAGCACGCCCACCCCGAGATGCTGAAGCGCATGAAGCGCCCGAATGACGTGGAGCGCACGCGCCGGATCGTGGGCAGCCTGCGCGAGGCAATGCCCGACATCGCGGTGCGCACCACATTTATCGTGGGCTTCCCCGGCGAGACCGAGGAGGAGTTCCACACCCTGCTCCGCTTCCTCGAGGAGATGCGCTTCGACAACGTGGGGATGTTCACCTACTCGCCGGAGAAAGGAACCCCGGCGGCCGAGATGCCCAACCAGGTGCCGGAGAAGGTGAAGCAGAAGCGCTACAGGGAGGCGATGCTCCTGCAACAGAAGATCAGCGCGCGCACAGCCCGATCCATGGTGGGCCGCACTGTGGACGTGCTGATAGACGGCTCGGGCACCCTCGAGGACGGTACCGGTAAGCAGGTGCCCATCTACGCGGGCCGCACCTACCGGCAGGCCCCCGAGGTGGACGGCATGGTGTTCGTCAGATCCCCTAAAGGCCGCGAGCTAAAAATGGGCAGCGTGGCAAAGGTGCGCATCACCGAGAGCACCGAGTACGACCTCTGGGGTAAGGTGTCATAATGCGATAGAGGGTGGTCTTCATCCAAAAAGCCCTTTGATTGTGACCGCAGGTCACAATCAAAGGGCTTTTTGGATGGATAAGAAAACCGATGGGCAGCCGGTGAGGATCGCGGCTCCGCCAGGCTGCGTATAGTGCATATCACCCTAAAAGCGAGGAATCAAGCCTATACTGGGACATTATGTGGCTTGTGTTGAATTCCTTCACGATGCCGCTCTAGCCGATAGCAAGGCAACGCTTGACGGGGGTAAACGCCAAATGCAGGCACCTGATGCTGCCGCGCAACCGGGATTTTTCAGGCGAGGCTCGTCGAACAGCAGGTTGATCTGGTGGTTGCGAGTCTTACTCCTCATTGTCGTGGCAACCGTAGTAGTTGTAACCGCATGGAATGCCATTGGCGCGATTGCTCATATCATCTTCGTGGTGCTTGCGAGTCTGCTCTTTGCCTACCTTATAGGCCCGATTGTAGACCGTTGGAGCCATCACATGCGACGCGGCGCGGCAATCGGGTTGGTCTTCCTCATAGTCTTGCCCCTGGCAGCGCTCCTGCTATTCCTCTTCATTGCGCCTATCGTTTCCGAATTGCGCCAGGTGGCAATCGCTATTTCCGGACCAGGCGCCAGGCAGTCAGAGGTGATTTCACAGATTAGCGCGTTCTTAACCGCCAACGGCATCTCCATAGATGTGGGCAACCTCGTCTCCCAACTCTCCGGACTTATCAAGAGCACCAGCGATATGATACTGAATCTCATCATAGGGGCTGCTGGGAATGTCGCGGGCTTTGTCACGGATGTGCTGCTGGGCCTGGCCCTAACCTTCTTTCTGGCGGTTGATGGACGCGGGCTGAACGTCCGCATACTCCGGCTGATGCCCGATACTTTTCGGGAGCATGTGATGTTTGTGGAGGCGATAATCAGCAGAGTGATAGGTGGATATATTCGCGCCCAGATAATAGTAGCGAGCCTGTATGCGTTGTTGGCCGGGGGCGGCTCGTGGGTGCTAGGTGTACCTCATGCGCTGTTTATCGGTATAGCGGCCTTCTTCCTTGAGTTCGTGCCTCTGATTGGGCCGGTTATATCTATGTTCATAGCTATCATTTTTTCCCTATTTGATCCGTTTCCGATGTTGGTGTTTGTCACCATCTATTTCATAATCATCCAGCAGGTTGAATCCAACGTGCTTGAGCCCAGGATTAGCGGCAGGATTCTCGGATTGCACGCGGTGGTGGTTATAGTAGGTGTGGTGGTGGGCGCGGCGTTAGGAGGCATCATCGGGGCGTTTCTGGCTTTGCCCATCATAGCGGCGATTACCACGCTTGGTGCAGCTCTTTATCTGGACATCAGAGGAAGGACAAACCTGCTTATCTCGCTTCACCCAGGCCAGGCTGCCGGTGACGGCCCGGATACTCCCGATATCATGGAGGGCGCTCCGCCCGCCGCATTGATGCTGAAAGACCGGCTCGATTACATACTGAAGGAACAAGCCCGCTTGAGGGCGACCTATGAAGAAGTCTCTGCCAGGCAAAGCGCGGCCGAAAGGCGCTCTCATGGCCTGACGTGAGCTGTGGCGAGGGTCAACTATCTCATTGGATTGATAGGAAGAGCGAAGGGCGGTCGGTGATGATCGCATCTACCCCCAGTTGCGCCATAAGTTTCATTTCGGGCTCGGTGTTCACCGTCCAGGTAAAGACGCGCTTGCCCAGTTGGTGGGCTTGCTCCACCTGGGCCGGGAAGGTAGAGACCGTGCTGAAGTGGGGGCACGCGGCCTGGACGGCCTGGGTGGTGGGGACGAAGTCGGTGACGAACGAGGTGTAGAGGTAGCCGAGGGGGAGGGTGGGGTCGATCTCGTGGAGGCGGTCTATGTCGGCGTGGTCGAAAGATATGCACCAGAAGTCGTGCGCGCCCTGCACGCGCATCTCGCCCAGGAGGGTGGCTACCTTTTGCTCGATGCCGGGATAGAGGTGGGGGGATTTCATCTCGACCAGCACGCCCGCGCCGTGGGAGGCGCATAGCTCCAGCATTTCGCGCAGCGTGGGGACCGGCTCTCCCCGGTAATGTGGGTCGAACCAGGAGCCGGAGTCCAGCTTGCGTAGATCCTGCAGGGAGAGCGAGCCAACCTCGCCGGTGCCGTTGGTCGTGCGATCCACGGTGTGGTCGTGTATGACCACCAACTCCCCGTCGCGAGACATCTGCACGTCAAGCTCGAACCAGCGCACGCCTAGAGAGAGCGCGCGGCGAAAGGCGGCCAGGGTGTTCTCCGGGGCTTCGGCGGCCCCTCCGCGATGGGCTACCAGGAGCGGCTCCGACACGCTACAGGAACTCCCTGGTGGGCCAGCCCTCGCGGCGGGCGATCTCCTGCATACGCTCCCTGGGGTTGACCACCACCGGGTTGCCGAAGAGGCGGAGTACGGCGTGGTCGGTGTGGTGGTCGGCGTAGGCGAACGAGCGGGAGAAGTCTACGCCGTGCTCGTGGGCGAAGTGCTCGATGATGGTGGCTTTGAGGTCGCCGTACGGGTAATCGCCCAGGATGCGGCCGGTGAGCTTGCCATCCACCACCTCCATGTGCGCGGCGATGAGGTGGTCCGCGCCCACGTAGTCACGTAAGGGCTCAAGGAGGAAATCGAGGGAGCCGGAGAGGAGGACGATGGCGTGCCCCTGGGTTTTGTGCTCCTGGATAGCCTTTAGACCGGCGCGGGATATGCGGGGCTTGATATCGGTGGCGAAGCAGGCCGCCGCCAACCGGCGCATCTTCTCGTAGGGTTGCCCCCACAGGTAGGCCCTCCGGCTCCTGACGGCTGCGAAAGGCGTCGTTGACGGCAAGCGCCTTGCCATGAAGCCAATTGTGTACGCGACGGCCCTGAGCCCGATCACCCGCCGCCTCAGTAGGTATCTGATGAATATCCTCTCAGTGGTCGTGCCCGGCACAAGAGTCCGGTCTACGTCGAACACGGCGACGACGAGGGCCGGGGGCTGGAGGCTGGGGGCTGAGTCCCCGTGTTCGGGGGAGGCAAGGATTGAGGCCTGCGGAGTGAGGACCGAGTCGCTCGGTTGGGAGGAGTTGTCATCCGTGGACGTACTTGGGTCGTGTGGTTCGGGCATGCAGTGCGTTCCTCGTTCGGGTTCTTATATATGCGTCCGGTCCTTACTCCTGTACGCCCATCAAGTGCCTGCTGTCCCAGATGACCACAGCGCCGCGAGCCAGGGAGTAGAGGAGAGTGAAGACGGCCAGGAATGCGCCTATCGCCTGGACGATAGGGAGCGCGGAGCCATAGCGGGCCGCGAAATCCGGGTTGATGGTTATCTGCATGGAGAATGCGAGTTGCAGGATGAGCCAGATGAAGGTGACGACCTTCGCGGAGCCATAGAGTCCCCTGTGGAAGCGGGAAGCGGCGAGCCAGACGCCGAGGCGGGAGCGCATCATCGTCTTCTCGCCGAAGGCGGTCATCCCCTCACGCAGGGCCAGCGTCCTGAGGGCGTCTACCAGGAACGAGCGCACCAGCATGATCAGTGGGAACCAGACGGAGATGAGGCCGATGTTCGCCATAACGACCCAGTAGACGTTCTCTACAATGCGGTCGCCGGCTATGTCTATCACCGCGCCTAGGGCGCTAGCCTCTCCACGGGCGCGGGCCACCATGCCATCTACCGCGTCGCCTACGAACACGATAAGGGTAAGCACGGCGGCCACCACGGCCCACAAGGGCTCGGGTGGTTGGCCGTCGTGCGGCAGGCTCAAGTAGATGAACCCTACCGTTATGAATAGAAGCACTACGCGTGCAGCGGTGATGAAGTTACCCATATTCTCGTAACAGTGCCACCCAATGCCGCCTCAGGCGGCATTGGGTGGCACTAGCGCCTTATAGCGATCAGCTACCGCCCCTGGGTAGTCCCGCAGGGGTGGTTAAGTATCGCCTCGTACACGATTTTGCTAATCTGCCCCCTGGTGGCGTTGTTGCCGGGTCGGAAGTACTTGCCCGGGCAGGGCTCACCCGCGCCGCCGCAGTCGTAACCGCTGATGATGCCCCGGCAGTAGGCGGTCTCGATGTAGGTGTAGAACGTGCTGTTGGGTGCTACGTCATTGAACGTGGCATCGGTAGGGTTGACCAGAGACCAGCTCGCGGCCACTACTATGATCTTGGAGAGCTGACCCCTGGTCACCAGGTTGGTAGGCCTGAAGTAGACGCCTGGGCAAGGCTCACCTGGACCGCCGCAGTTGTAGCCCGACACTATGTTGCTGTGAGCTGCCGTTTCCACGTACTGGTAGAACGGGTCGGTGGCCGGGGTGTCGTTGAAGGTGGGAGTACCGGGCGTGTAGATGGGGATACCGTAGGCCAGGACGATGATC
>JBJMMB010000521.1:0-3088 GCA_045805005.1 Chloroflexia bacterium | reverse complement strand
TGACATGGCCTCCCTCGCCAGCCTGCAAAACGCTCGCATCGCCGACGGCGACTCCCCCGACCGCATCCAGTTGCAGAGCATGGACCTTGCCAGGCTCGCTTCCACCATCTACGAAGCGTACACCGGCCATCCCGCCGCCATGAGCCCGGAAGGCATCCTTCCCATGCCGTCTCAGGCCCCTGAAAAGGTGGCCGCTGTTTTCCGCTCTGCTATCGAGCCCGTCCAGGGCATAGCCCCGCCCATCAGCGCCGGCCAGTGGCGCGAGCAGGTCTCCTCCGCCCTTGTCGCCATCACCGAGCTCGAGCAGCCCGGCCGGCCCGTGCAGTTCGTGTCGGCCCACGTAACCGATGTCGGGCGCCTCCGTGACCAGAACCAGGACTCCTACGCCATGTCCGAGGTCGTCCAATCGAGCGTCGAGAACCCCGTACGCTTGGCCCTCTATGTGGTGGCCGACGGCATGGGCGGCCACAAGGGCGGAGAGATAGCGAGCGCGCTGGCGGCCCAAACTTTCATCTCCGAGGTCATGGCCCGTGTGTTAGCGCCCCTCGCCTCTGTGAGCGGCGAGCGCCCGGCCCTCACCAACGACGCCATCATGCAGGGCCTGGTCCGTGCCCTCCAGAACGCCAACGACCGCATCTACAAAGCCCGCGATAACCGCCAGAACGACATGGGCACCACGCTGGTCGCCGCGCTCATCACTGGCGGCAAGGCGTATGCCATCAACGTCGGCGATAGCCGCTTCTACATGTACACCCGCCGCGAGCGCCCCTCCGAGCCCCCCGCCCCCAAGGTCAACATCGACGCCACTTCCCCCCTCGACATCGGCACGGCCCCCCTCAAAGAGGACAAGGTCCCTCTCAAGAAAGATACTACCCTCCTCGACGAGAATAAGGGGCGCGGCAGGAAGAAGCAGACCACTCTCCTCGACCAGGAGGCGGCCCCCGTGCAGCCCGAAACCGGGGATGGTGAGGAAACGGCCACTCAGGAGCGCCAGAGCGACTACGCTCTCACCCAGATCTCCGTCGACCACTCGCTGGTGCATCGCCTGGTCGAATTGGGCCAGCTCGACCCCGAGGAGGCCAAAGTCCACCCGCACCGCAACTTTATCTACCGCTCCCTCGGCGGCCCGCCCCCCATCGACGTGGACACCTTCGTTCGCACCCTCCACCCCGGCGACCGCCTGCTCCTCTGCTCTGATGGCCTCAACAGCATGCTCGAAGACGATCAGATAGAGGCCGTCCTGGCCTCTGAGCCCGATCCGGACGTCGCCGCCCACCGCCTGATCGACCTCGCCAACGAGGCCGGTGGCCACGACAACATCACGGCCATCGTGGTCGACATCACCGACTACCTCCCCCTCCCCGAGCACCCCGCCGCCCTCAACGACGCCTAATCAGCCAAACAACGCAAAGAAAGCCGCTTTGGAAGGCGACTTTCCTAAGTCTCTTAACTCACAACACTCCGCCTTGGGCGGATTGTTGTGAGTTAATTTGATAACCCCTAGCTTCTCCTGAATATAACGGCCACACGCCCGAAGTCTATCCGAGCCCCATCCTCCAGCTTCTCGCGTACCCGCGCCGGCAGCCTCTGCCCGTCCAGCTTCGTGTAGTTGGTGGACTGCAAGTCCTCAATAAAGTAGTCGTTGCCCACGTGCAGCATTCGGGCGTGACGCCTCGACACGCCGCCGTCTTCCCCGCCGTAGGGTGTCAGGTCGATGTCTGGGAAGATGCCGCTGCTCGGGTCTTCACGCCCAACAGTGATTTCCTCCTGCTGGGGCAAGGGCATCTCGGCCCCGGTGGAGATAACCACCAGCCGCGCTCCCACATTGGCCCCTGGCGTTGCATACGCTGGCTCTGCTGCCGGCTCGCTCTGGTCCATCATAGGAGCTTGCGGAGCAGGAGCGGGTTCCGGTGGCGCAACCGGTGCTGGTGCCGGTGAGGCCATCGGGGCCATCGAGGCCATAGCCGCGCCTCCCGCCATAGCCGCGGCCCCGCCGATCGCGCCGCCCATTGCCGGCGCGGATCCCTGCACCACGCTCTCAAGGAAGCTTTTCAGGTCGCCCATCGACTGGCCGTAGGCCACCCAATCGCCTCTCGCCATGGCCTGCTGCGCCACTTCTAGCTGGGACAGCGCGTTGGTGGCCCACCCCCCGTGGTCGTCTCCGCCACCCTCATAAGCCGAACTCGGAGGGGCTCCCATAGTCACCGGAGCCTCCGTCTCATCCATTGACATCATTCCGGGCATGTCGGGCGCGGTCATCACCTCCGGCATCGCTATCGCCCCATTTGCCGGGGCCATCGTGTCCTCCGAGACCGGCACGCCCTGCGCCACGCTTCCCCAATCCATTTCTTGCTCGCCCTCGGCTGGGGCCGGAGTTGCCGCGTTATCGTCTCCCATATAGGGTTGCGGCTGCATGTCCGCGGGTGCCGCTGCCGCTTCGTCCGCGGGGGCCGCCGCGGCGGTCGCTGTGGGCAGTTCCGCCCCGCACTCGTTGCAGTACGCCTCGCCCGGCACCGTGGCCGCGCCGCAGTTGGGGCACACACCGCCCGGCGTCGCGGTCGCGGTCGCCGCCGCTGCTACGGCCTCCACCGCGCTCCCCGTATCGGGGTGCGCTTCCTCACCTGGAGGGGTCACTCCGTCCATGGGCCCACTCATCGTGCTCACCGGCGCCGGGGCATGAGCGTCAGCGGGGGGCCCGTCTTCCGCTGTCGCGGTCATGGCTGCCGCGCCCGTATCGTCGGCCGTCAGCTTGGCCCCGCACTCATCGCAAAACGTATAGTCGTCCGGGTTCTCGTTTCCGCAGTTAGGACATCTCATTATTATCCCTCCGTAACTAGTGTTGTGAATTACGAGCCAGGCGCTTGTCTCCCGCTGCTCGGCTCATAATTCCTAATTTGCTAGGGGACTATATCGTAGCCCAACACCGTCAATAATACCCACATCACAACCGCCAACTCGGCCAGCATCAGCAGCCCGGCACTGACCCACCCCATAGTGGTTCGCGCCCAGGAAGGCCGTGCTTTCACGCGCAGCTCTATCTTCTGCTCGCCTCCTGAGCTCTTCACGAGCAGGCTCCCCGAGTTGAGTT
>JBJMMB010000520.1:0-4295 GCA_045805005.1 Chloroflexia bacterium | reverse complement strand
GATTACTGGGCCTTGAACGATGCCGGCCACGCCATCAGCATGTACAAGGAGGCCCTACCAATCCTGGAAGACCTCAATGACATGGAGGAGCAGGCCCGGGTCTTCTGGGGAATGGCGATGGCTTACAGGATGTCCAAGGATACGGCCCTCGCCAAGTTGTACGCCTCCAGAGCCCTGAACATCTACGAGTTGGCCGATAACCGCTCGGAAGCGGCCTCCACGTGCCTGAACCTGGCCGAGATATTCATGGAAGAACAGCGCTATGAGGAGAGCGAGCAGCTTCTGGAGCGCGCCGGGCGCTTTCTGACCAGCACGGGCAACCAGGCCCTGCTGAGCTATCTATACCGCGATTATGCGGACCTTGCGCGCAGGCAGGGCACGCAGGACAAAGCCCTTGAGTACGCGAACGAAAGTGTGTCTTATGCCAGAGCGGGATACGAGGCCGCCCGGAGCGCTACCGACAGCGCCGCCGCCGTGGGTCAGGGAGGGGGTCAGGGAGTGGACACGCCGTGGCAGGACCCGGTACGCACTTACGTGGAAGCGTTGCAGGTGCAGGCGCTGATCGAAGAGGAGCGGGGGAATAGAGAGGCTGCGGACCAACTCTTCCACGAGGCCCTATCCCTGCTCGAACCTGCGGGTTTCGAGGAGACGCGGTACACAACGAACCTGAGTTATGCCGGCGTACTGAAAGCGCGCGGCGAGTTCGAGAGGGCGATGGAGCACTTCCAGGCTGCCGCTGAATCCCGCTCTCACAGCATTCGCAGGGGTTTTTGAAGGCTTGTATTTGCTTGCCGCGTCCAGCCTAGCTTGTTGCGGCGCGTAGGTGGTCGTGCAGAAGCCGGTTGAACAGATCCGCCTTCTCAATGTGGGGAGAGTGGGCTGTATCCTCTATGAGCTTCTCCGAGTAGGTGCCCCCTTTGCTCTTGTAGGCGTCGAGCACCGCCCGCAGTTGGCTCACCATCGGCTGTGGTGGGCAAAGCTCCGCGCCCGGCCACCCGGGCACTGCCCCTATCTGTCCCAGGAACGCGAAATCGTAAAACGACGTATTGGAGACGATAGGATCGTCGTTGCCACGCACCCACAACACCGGCGGCCTGGGTGATATATCCGCAAAGCCGCTCAGGTCGCAGTATTTAGGCGACATGGCGTTGTTAAAGCCGCCTCTGCCGGGGGCCACCCCCGGCCAATTTGCCGACTCGGTCATGTCGCCGGGGTAGAAGTCGTCGCCTACGCGGGCGGATAGGATATCGTCAAGAAACACCTCTTCGCGCTCGGGCGCGACCCGGAACGACGGCTTGAAATAGTGGGCGTTCATGACGCTACGTGGGCTGAGAGGGCTTTCCTCGCTCCTATCGCCCTCTTTGAGGCGCTTGACGAACTCCGGATTGGCCGTGCCCCCGCCCGAGCCCGCGAAATCCTCCGTGGTTGGCGTGCCCTGCGAGTCCTTCGTAGCGCCAAAGCCATAGGGCGACATCGGCGCGATGAGCGTGATGGAGAGGAGGTCCGAGGCGTGGTCGATGGCATACTGCATCGCGATGCCCCCTCCCATAGACCAACCTACAAGGTGAAACTTTCCGAGCCCAAGGGTATCGGCCAGCGACTTCAGATCGTCAGACCAGTCGCGAACACCCCTGGTCGCGTCCACTGGCAACGCCTCCGTCTCGCCGTAACCCCGCAAATCGAGCGCGATTGCCCGATACTCGGGTGGGAGGGCCAGCATGTTCTCCTCCCAGAAACGAGCGGACGAGATGTTGCCGTCCACAAACACCACGGGCACGCCGTCCTCAGAACCACTCGTGAGCACCCGCACTTTAAGCCGGGGTGTTTGCACCATCTGAGACGATATACCTGGCAACAATGGGTGTACAGACATCAGGAACCTCCTCTATGTGTGCATAATAAGAAGCAAATCATGTATTGCGTATATGGTCGAACATCACACGAACGAATTCGCTAGGTGCTTCGATATTCGGTGAATGCCCCACACCCGGTATGATTACCTTGCTGGCCTTGAGCACTTGCGCAGCTCGGCTCGCCGTGGGGCCGGTCAACTGGTCTTGCTCGCCTACGACCACGAGCACAGGCACACCTGCGTCTGCTATGCTGCCCAGCCTGTCGCCCGGTTTCCAGCCCAGGAGGGCAGATACGTTGCGCAGCGTGGCCTCGATCCGCTGTTCATGTCCCTCGTCCACCAACCTTTCGAACAGCTCTTCGTCCTTGATCGTGGGCATCATGTAGCGCAGCACCCGGCCATAGAAGGTCTTGTCGGCCTTGAGCGCGCGCTGCCCTTCGGGCGCATTGAGGGACTCGGGCATGCCGTCTACCCAGGCGGGCGCAACTATCGTCAGCGACTCGATTCGGTCCAGGTTGTCGAGAGCGAACTGCATAGCGATCGCGCTGCCCAGCGAGTGCCCTACAAGGTGGAACCTGCTCAGTGTCAGGGCGTCCACGAACGCTCCCAGGTCCGCCGCCAATTCGGACATAGTGTAATCGTTGTCGGGGCCTTCCGTCTTGCCGCGCCCACGCAGGTCGTAGGCTATTCCTCTCCAGCCATCCTGGAGCCTGTCAAGTACTGGCAGCCACGACGTGCTAGTTGTCCAGTTCCCGTGCACGAATACGACCGGCCGGCCCTCGCCTTTCTCAATGTAATAGATGTTCAGATCGCCTGCTTTGATATATGGCATCCGTCTCCTCTTCAACCGAGTAGCGAGTAGCCTAAGTATACTCGGTACTCGCTACTCGGTCCTGGACATGAACTTCAGTACCGCGTCGCAGAAAGCGGGCATGTCTTCCAGTGCGGATGCATGGCCCAGCCCAGGCATTATCATGAGTTCTCCGTGCTGCGCGTGCTCAGTTATGTACCGGGCGAACCTGGGCGGTGTGAGCATGTCCTCTTCGCCCACCATCACGAGCGTTGGCGCTGATATCAGCGGCAAGCGCTCTCGAATGTCGTGCACCATAGCGCCCTTCACCAGGTTCATGGCCCACTCAATCGGCATATTCGCGCCCTTCTCGCGATAGTACAGCAGCCCTTCGTAGTTGTTCTCAAGGAAGCCACCGCCCCACACCCAGGGCGTGGCCACATCGAAGCGGAGCGGACTACCGCCGCACTCCATAGCTTTTACCCAGGAGGTCAGCTTGACCCTGGTAATCGTATCTACGTGTGCATAGGCACCCGACACTACGAGCGAAATCACGCGCTCCTGGTGCCCCGCGGCGTAATCGAGCACCGCTGCCCCGCCGTTGGACAGCCCAACGAAGTGGGCGCTCTCGATGCCGAGCGCCTCCACCAGCGCCGCGAGATCGGCAGTATGGAACCGCGTCTCGTAGATATGGTCGGGCTTGTCCGACTGCCCCTGCCCGCGACAATCCCACACCAGGCAGCGATACCTCTCCTCGAAAAAGGGCAGATGCCCATTCCAACTGGCCGTATCGGTGAGCAACCCGTTTACGAATACGACAGCCGGCCCGTCCGGGTTTCCCTTCCATTCATAGAATATCTCGATATCGTTGACGGCTATTCGTGGCATAGTGGCTACCTGTTTCCATACTGCTTCTGCAGCGCGATCTTGTCGATCTTACCCGCACCGGTCATGGGCAGGGCGTCAACAAACACAACGCTCTTGGGCACCTTGTAGCGGGCCAGCCGCTCGCGAGTGTAGCTCAGCAGCGCTTCGGGGTCGGGTAGCGCACCCCCCTGCCCTGACCGCGCCACCACAATCGCTCTGCCCACTTCGCCCCACTTTTCGTCCGGCACGCCGATCAGCGCCACGGCGACCACGTCGGGGTGGCCGGACAACACCGCTTCCACCTCCGCCGGGTAGATGTTCTCCCCGCCCGAGATGATCATCTCCTTGAGCCGTCCCACAATGTAGTAATCGCCGTCCTCGTCATAGCGGGCCAGGTCCCCCGAGTGCAGCCAGCCCCCCTCAAGCGCCTTCGCGCTCTCTTCCGGCCTGTTCCAGTATCCCGGCACAATATGCGGGCCGCGGATAAGTAGCTCGCCTACCTGGTTGGCTCCCAGTTCTGTGCCGTCCGGCCCGATCACCTTCACTTCAACGTGGAATAGAGGTCTGCCCACCGACCCCAGTTTTTGCTTCACCAACTCTTTGGGCAGCCAGAAGGTGTTGGGGCCCGACTCGGTCATGCCGTACCCGGTCTTGAACTCAATGCCCTTCTCCCACCATTTCTCGAAGATGGGCGGCGGGCAGGGAGCGCCCCCGCTTACTACCCAGCGTACCTTCGAGAAATCAAAGCTCTCCCAGCGTGGGTGCTGCTGCATGGCCGTGAAAATT
>JBJMMB010000519.1:0-5490 GCA_045805005.1 Chloroflexia bacterium | reverse complement strand
GCACCTACAACGTGCTTGCTGCCGGGCACCACCAACCGGGCACCACCAACCGGCCACTCCCCGTCAACCCTCCCCCCGCCGAAGATGCTATAATAACCTTATTCCGCACCTTACGAGAGGTGGTCGTTTGTGAATGACCCTTCGGACGGCTCAAAGCAGATCCTTCCTACCGGCACGGTAACATTTCTATACACGGACATCGAGGGCTCCACCAGGCGTTGGGAACTAAACCCCTCCGCCATGAAGTCCGCCGTCGAGCGCCACGACGCCATCATGTGGTCCTCCGTGCGCGAAAACGGGGGCGTCGTCTTCCGCACCATGGGCGATGCCTTCTGTGCCGCCTTCCCCACAGCCCCCCAGGCCGCCTCTGCCGCCCTCGCCGCCCAGCGCACCCTCCATGCCGAGGACTGGGATGCTTTCTTCGGTGCACCGCCCGTCGGCACCGACCCCTCCCCCGTAGGGGCGAGGCATGCCTCCCCCTCGCCGCTTGCCGCACCCTCAGCCCTGCGCGTCCGCATGGCCCTCCACACCGGCACCGGAGAGGTGGGCGGCGGTGACTACGTAGGCCCGCCCCTCAACCGTGTGGCTCGTCTCCTCAGCGCTGGCTACGGGGGCCAGGTGCTCGTCTCCCACCCCACCGGCGACCTCGTCCGCGAGGCCCTCCCTCCGGGCGCGTCCCTCCGAGACCTGGGGGAGCACCTGCTCAAAGACCTGCAATACCCGGAGCACGTCTACGAGCTTGTAGCCCCCGACCTCCCCTCCGATTTCCCACCCCTCAAAACGCTGGACAACCGGCCCAACAACCTGCCCATCCAGCGCAGCCCCCTGGTGGGCCGAGAGGCCGAGCTTGCCGCCATCTCCCAACTCCTGCTCCGCGATGACACCGGTCTGCTCACCCTCACCGGACCTGGAGGTATAGGCAAGACACGGCTGTCCTTGCAAGTGGCAGCCGACCTGGCCGACAGGTTCGAGGACGGGGTCTTCTTCGTGCCTCTGTCCCATATCACCGACCCCTCGCTCGTGGCCCCCGCCGTCGCCCAGGCCCTCGGACTCCAGGAGTTGGCCGGGCAGGCCGTGGCCGCCGGTCTCGCCGATTACCTGAGCGACAAACGCCTGCTCCTTGTGCTCGACAACCTCGAACAGGTGCTCGGAGCGGCCTCCCTGGTCGCTCGGCTGCTGGGGTCGTCCCCGCATCTGAAGGTGCTGGCCACCAGCCGCGAGGCCCTCCACCTGCACGGCGAGCAGGAGTTCCCCGTGCCCCCGCTCGGGAGCCCCAATCCCAAAACACGTCCCTCTGTTGAGGCCCTGTCGCAGTATGAAGCCGTGGCCCTCTTTATCCAGCGTGCCCGGCTGGTCAAGCCCGATTTCCAGGTCAACAACGAGAACGCCCCCGCCGTGGCCGAACTGTGCTACAGGCTGGACGGCCTCCCCCTCGCGATAGAGCTCGCCGCGGCCCGCATACGCCTGCTCACCCCACAGGCCATGCTAGCCCGCCTGCAAGACAGGCTCAAGTTGCTGACGGGTGGCGCTCGTGACCTCCCCGAACGCCAGCAGACCCTCCGTGGGGCCATCCAATGGAGCTACGACCTCCTCCACCCGCCGGAGCAGATGCTCTTTGGACGCTTATCGGTGTTCGCCGGCGGCTTCACCCTGGAGGCGGCAGAAGCGGTGGCTTCCCCGGCCTACACATTCGAGGGCTCGCGGCTTCCCGACTGGCTTCCTCAATTTGAAGCTAAGCGTATCGACATAGTCCTCCAGATCGCGGAATTGGACATCGACATCCTCGACGGCATCTCCTCGCTGATCGACAAGAGCCTCCTGAAACAAGATGCGGGCGCGAACGGCGAGCCTCGCTTCGTGATGCTCGAGTCTATCCGAGAATACGCCCTGGAACTGCTGCTTAGCGCCGATCCCCGTGAGGCCCAGGCTGTGCTCGGGCGGCATGCCCTCTACTACCTGGGCCTGGCTGGGAAAGGTGCCGTACAGCTCCAGGGTCCCGCGCAGGTAGAATGGGTCGAGAGCCTCGAAAGGGAGCGCGATAACCTGGGGGCCGCTCAGATGTGGGTTGCAGAGCATGGGCAGGCGGAATTGGCCCTGCTCTTCGGCGTATTCCTCTGGTTCCATTGGGCCACCGTGGGCTACTATACCGAGGGCATTACCTGGCTCTCCAGGGCGCTCAATATGCCCGGCACCCAGACCCCTACTCCGCTACGGGCCATGGCTCTAATTGCGGCCGCGTTGCTGGTGTCGAACCGCGACGGCCCCGCCGCTGGCCTCCCCTACCTGGACGAAGGCATGCCAATTCTCCGCGAGTTGGAGCCGGGCAGCCCCTGGACCTGGGTTCTTGGCCTCGGGCTAGGGATCCAGGGTCTGAACCTCGCGTTCGTCGGCGAGTACGAGGCCGGAAAGGCCGTTGTCGAAGAGGGCGTCAAGGTGGGCCGGAAGTCCGGGCGCCAATGGGGCCTCGCTATGTCCCTTGTTGACCTGGCCCTCGTTGCCAATCTCAAGCAGAATTACGACCTGGCCCGGCAGGCGCTCGAAGAGAGCCTTGCCGTGTCCCGAGAATCGGGAAACAAGTACACCCTTGCCCAGGTGCTCAACATCCTGGGTGACATCTCGCGCATCACGGGCGACTATGCCCGCGCCAGGCCCCTCTATGAGGAAAGCCTCGACCTCTACCGGCAGTTGCACGTCAGGAACGACATCCCGGCCGCCATGCATAACCTCGGCTACGTGGCGCTCGCTGAGGGCGACCCTGCTGAGGCCAGGGCTCTCTTGACCGAGGCCCTCGACCTCCACCTCGACCGCAAGAACAGACCGGGCGTACTGGAATGCCTCGCTGGCCTGGCGGGCGTGGCCGCAGCGGAGGGCCACCCCGAGCGCGCCGCCCGTCTCTTCGCGGCCTCCGAAGCCCTGCGCCAGGCGCTGGACGCTCCCATGTGGCCCGCCGAGCAAGTCGACTACGACCGCAACCTCGCCAAAGCCCGCGCCCAACTCGACGACGCCTCCTGGCAGGCCGCCTGGGAAGCGGGCCGAACCCTCAACATAGATCAGGCCGTCGCCCTCGCGAAAGAACCGGGCTAGGGACCCGTTACGCTAAGATACACAATCTTGCAAATCTGTCCCCTGGTGGCGTTGCCTCCCGGCCTGAACTCCAGACACCCCGCCCCGCAGTCATATCCCGAAACGATGTTGTGCCGGTAGGCCGTCCCCACGTACGAGTAAAATGCATTGCTCGTGGATACGTCCCTGAAAGTGGGCGTAGGAGGAGCGTATATCCCCCACCCTTCCGCCAGCACCACAATCTTGCACAACTGCCCCCTCGTCACATTGTTCCCCGGCCTGAACTCCAGGCACCCCGCTCCGCAGTCGTACCCTGAGATGATGCCCTGATGGTAAGCAGTCTCGATATAGGCATAGAAGGCGTCACCGGCTGGCACGTCCCTGAATGTGGGCTGGGGTGGGGTATATGCGGTCCAGCCCTCCGCCAGCACCACTATCTTCGATAGCTGCCCCCTGGTGGTGTTGTTGTAGGGCCGGAACGTGTTATCCCCATAACCCGATATTACTCCGCGGCAATAAAGATAGCGCACAGGCTCATAGAAGTAGTCTGTGCTGCTCACGTCCGTGAAATGCATCGCGCACGGCGTACTCGTAAGCGTGGGGGTGGGAGTGAGCGTGCTGCCAGGCGTAAGGGTAGCCTCCGGTGTGAAGGTGCGCGTACCCGTTGGAGTGCTCGTATGCGGTAAGCCATCGGGCGTCCAGGTGAGAGTGGGCGTGTGAGTACGGGTGGCCGTGAAAGTGGTTGTGAAGGTGTACGTGGCGGTGCTCGTCCGGCTGGGCGTGTTGGTAGCCGTGTCGGTGGCCGTGAAGGTGCGTGTACCTGTTGGCGTGCTCGTATGCGGTAAGCCATCGGGCGTCCAGGTGAGAGTGGGCGTGTGAGTACGGGTGGCCGTATCGGTTGCTGTACCGGTGCGCGTGGCGGTACTTGCCGGCGTAGGCGTGGTGCACGGCAGCCCCGTCACGACCAGCCTGTAAGTCGCGCACCCCGCGTCCTGGTCTACCTCATTCACCACTATCACAAAGCTGGCCCCGGTGGGCACCTCGAACGAATACTCCCCGGTGGGATGCGGGCTGTCCCCTATATCGGCCAGGTAGTTGGCGCACACCTCGTTGGGGTCGAAACTCCCCAGGTAGGCTACCGAGTGTATCGCGTTGCCTCCGCAGCCCGTCGCGTCGAGCGACACCGTGATACACGCCGCGCTGCCGCTTGAATTCGTGTACGTATAAGCATCGTACACCATCGGTATCGGCTCATACAGGCCGGGGCATGCCTTCGGACTATCGCAACCACTCGGGATCCCGTCGCGGAACAGGCGGACCGTCTCCAGCGGGTCCGATGGGTCGAGCGACCCCGTAACGGCGATATTGCACGGCGTGGCGGTGGGGGTCCGAGTCTGGGTGCGCGTTCGAGTTACCGTTGGCGTGCATGATGGACTGCATGGCGTGGTGGTCGATGTGGGCGTGGGCGATGGTGGGAAGCAATTAGAGGTTCCTCTGTATAGATGCTCGTCGTAAAAATTGAAAATCACATCAAATCCACCCGTGCTCCAAATCTCCCCGCCCTGAAGCCCGGTGGTAAAGAACCCGCCGTCGTTGCCCTGGCGGGGCGATGGAAGATAAGGCAGCGAGGGCTCCCAGCTTCCACCCGGCCACGCGGCCAACGTCAGTTCGTCCACCTCGTCGGTGGGGTCGAAGAATGTGTCTCCATTGGTATCACCGCCGAGGGCATACAGCTTACACCCATCCGAGGCCAGCCCGAAGTCCGCGCGGGCCTGCGTCCACGCCGGACCCACGCTCCACGATCCCTCGCTTATGTCCAACCGCTGGGTAGTGCTGTTGTTCCAGAACGGGGCCGTGGGTTTGTGTCCATCTGCAGCTTTCAGCGGCAGGAACGGGTTTGCTTCAGAACCGGCACTGCCCGGCCCTGGCCCCGCTCTCGAAGGCGTAGTCCCATAGCCGCCCACTATATAGAGGTACTGCCCTACCTGCACGAAGCCGGGAAAGTTCGTGGGTACGGGTAGAGATGGCCCTCTGCTCCAGCTATCAGAGGCGATATCATAGATGTGCAGGCTATTCAATACTTGTCCGCTTGTCGTTCCGCCGCCCGCGACATAGACTTTGCCGTCATACGCGCCCACAGCCGCGCCCCCGAGCGCAACGGGCAGCGATGCACCCAAACTCCAGGTGTCGCTCGCGATGTCGTATATTTGCAGGATGGACGTCATGCCATCGTTGAGGTAGCCTCCCACCACGTAAATGCGCCCGTCAAAGATGGCGGCTCCTTCATCGGCCACAGGGTTCAACATCGGCCGCAGGGTCGTCCATTGGCCCGTTGTCGCGTCGTAACGGAGCGTCTGGCCCTCCGCAGCCCCCGGGGCCACAAACCCGCCGATCACATAAAGCCTCTCGCCCTCCTGCGCGGCGGCG
>JBJMMB010000518.1:0-11257 GCA_045805005.1 Chloroflexia bacterium | reverse complement strand
CGTGCCCCAGGTGACCGACCAGAGGCTGACCCTTTCAGCGCCGATTACCGTACCGGCCAACGCGACGCAGGCCCGGCTGACCTTCTGGCACCGGTATAGCCTGGAAGCGGTCGGACCGGTGACTTATGACGGCGGGGTGCTGGAGTTTTCGAGAGACAGCATAATCTGGTTTGACACCCCGTTCATCTTGGGCGGGTACAATCGCACGGTGCTGAACGACCCTTGCTCCAGGCAGAACCCGCTAGCGGGGCGCCAGGTGTGGAGCGGGGACAGCGGGGGTTGGCAGCAGGCGATGGTTGACTTGATGCCATACAGGGGGCAGAGCGTGTGGTTCCGCTTCCGGCTGGGGACTGACGAGACTGGGGTCGCGCCGGGTTGGTGGGTGGACGACATAAGCGTGGTCTTCAACCAGGCGTTTTGCTTCACACCGACGGCAACTCCCACCGCTACTGCGCTTACCAGCACGCCCACGGCCAGCTATACGCCGAGCATCACCGGCACGCTATCGCCCACGCCGAGCTTGTCCGCCACGCTCACGCGGGTGCCGAGCGGCACCCCCACCGCGACGAACAGCGTGGTGTCGAGCGGCACGCCTACTCCCACGGATACGGCCAGCGGCACGCCGTCGCCTGGTTACACTCCAACTGTGAGGGCGAGTGTTACTATCACCCGTGACGTGAGCCGCACAGCAACGGGCACGCCGGGCGGGGCCACCCAGACGCCCAACCAGGTACCATCGAGTACGGCCACACCCTGCCCGATGCGGTTTACGGACGTGGGGCCTGACGAGTTCTTCTATGCGGCGGTGCGGTATCTCTATTGCGCGGGGATCGTGTCGGGGTATGCTGATAATACGTACCGGCCTTATGCGAATACGACCAGGGGGCAGTTGTGCAAGATTGTGGTGCTGGCCGAGGGCTGGCCGCTGTATACGCCGTCCACGCCTACCTTTAGGGACGTGCGGCCCGTGGATACATTCTATGACGTTATCGAGACGGCCTATCAGCGGGGGATCATTTCGGGGTATGAGTGCGGGGTGGGGTGTTTGGAGTTCAGGCTGGGCAACAATGTGACGAGGGCACAGTTGTGCAAGATCGTGGTGATGGCGAGGGGGTGGGAGATAGACACAACCGGAGGGCCGCACTTTGTTGACGTGCCGGTGGGGGATACTTTCTATGCAGTTATAGAGACGGCGTATAGCCACCACGTAATCTCTGGATATGACGACCGGACTTTCAGGCCGGGGAACAGCGCCACGAGGGGGCAGATTGCCAAGATCGTGTATCTGGCGATTACGGGGCCTTAGATTGATGTGATTGCAAAAGCCAACAAGCTGTGGCCTGAGGCCACAGCTTGTTGGCTTTTCAATGTATATTAGTTGCCTTCGGGCAGGTAGGGGGCTATACTGTTGGGCGGTGGGAATGTGAAGACGAACCCGTAGGGTTGGGGCAAGAGAGGGATTGGGGTAGAGCTTGAACCTGGCACAGATTATCGAGCAGATGAGGACGGCTCCTTATTTCAAGGAGAGGATCACGGCGTGGCAGGATATACCGGCGCGGGAGGCGCGGACGGAGCCGTTTCCGGAGTGGCTGGACCCTGAGTTGGTGGAGGTGTTCAGGGCGAGGGGGGTGCGGGAGCTTTATACGCACCAGAGGGAGGCGGTGGACGCGGCGCAGAGGGGGGAGCACGTGGCGGTGGTGACGCCCACGGCCTCGGGGAAAACGCTGTGCTATAACCTGCCGGTGCTGGATATGGTGCTGAAGGATCCGGGGGCGCGGGCGCTCTATCTATTTCCGACGAAGGCGCTGGCGCAGGACCAGTTGGCGAATTTGCATGCTATTGTGACGGCGCTGAACAAGGATATCAAGACTTATACCTATGATGGGGATACGGCGCCGAACGCTCGGAAGCTGATCAGGACGGCGGGGCATATCGTTATCTCGAACCCGGATATGCTGCATACGGGGGTGCTGCCGCACCATACGAAGTGGGTGAGGCTGTTCGAGAACTTGCAGTATATCGTGCTGGACGAGCTGCACAACTATCGCGGGGTGTTCGGGTCGCACGTGGCGAACGTGATGCGCAGACTGATGCGGATTTGCGAGTTTTACGGATCGAGCCCGAAGTTTATTTGCTCGTCGGCTACCATCGCGAACCCACAGGAATTGGCCGAGCGGATCACGGGGGTGGCGCCTATCACGCTGGTGGATAATAACGGCGCACCGCAGGGGCCAAAGTCGTTCGTGTTTTACAACCCGCCGGTGGTGAACAAGGAGCTTGGGCTACGCAGGTCGGCGCTGCTGGAGGCGACGGATATCGCGTCGCGGCTGCTGGCAAACGATATACAGACGATTGTGTTCGGGCGGACGAGGATGTCGGTGGAGGTGCTGCTGACGTATTTGCGGGACGCGGCGCAGCGGCACAGGTTCGACCCCGGCAAGGTGCGGGGGTATAGGGGCGGGTATTTGCCGAACCAGAGGCGGGAGATCGAGCGGGGGCTGCGGGACGGGTCGGTGCGCAGCGTGATCAGCACGAACGCGCTGGAGCTGGGGATCGACATTGGGTCGCTGGAGGCGGCTGTGATGGTGGGGTATCCGGGGACGATCGCTTCGACTTGGCAGCAGGCGGGGCGGGCGGGGCGGAGGGCCGGGGAGTCGCTGGCGGTGATGGTGGCCGGGTCTTCGCCGCTGGACCAGTATCTGGTGAACAATCCGGAGTATTTTTTCGTGCGCCCGCCGGAGAACGGGCTGGTGAACCCGGACAACCTGTTTATTTTGATCAACCACCTGCAGTGCGCGGCGTTTGAGCTGCCGTTCCGGGATGGGGAGGGGTATGGAACGCACAATCCCACCGAGACGGTGAAGATGCTGGAGTATCTCGAGGAGAGCATGGTGGTGCGGCACTCGGGGGATATGTGGCACTGGTCGAGCGAGAACTTCCCGGCGGAGAATATTTCGTTGAGGACGGCGGCGGGGGAGAACTTCGTGATTATCAACGAGAGCGACGCCACGCCTCGGGTGATCGGGGAGATGGACCGGTTCTCGGTGCTGACGATGCTGCACGAGGAGGCGATATACCTGCACGAGGGGCAGCAGTACCACGTGGATAGGCTGGACTGGGAGGAGCAGAAGGCCTACGTGCGGGCGGTCGAGGCCGACTATTACACGGATGCGAACCTTGCGGTGACTTTGAAGGTGTTAGATATAGGATCGGGGGAGCCGCAGGACGCGGGGCGCAACTACGGGGACGTGATGGTGGCGGCGCAGGCGACGATCTATAAGAAGATCAAGCTGCATACGCACGAGAACATCGGGTGGGGGAAGATCCACCTGCCGGAGCAGGAACTGCACACGACGGCGTACTGGCTGTGCGTGCCACCGGTGGTGGCGGATAACATGCCGGGGAAAGAGGCGCTGCAGGCAGGGCTGGTGGGGCTGGGGAACGTGATGTCGCAGATCGCGCCCCTCTACCTGATGTGCGACCCGCGGGACATCGGGGTGGTACCGCAGGTGAAGAACCCTTTTACGGGGCAGAGTACAATATTCCTGTACGATTCCTACCCTGGAGGAATCGGGTTCAGCCGGAAGCTGTATGATATGCACGCGGCGCTGCTGGAGGCGGCGGAGGACGTGGTGAAGGCGTGCCCATGCGAGGATGGATGCCCGTCGTGCGTGGGGCCCGCGATGGAAGTGGGGCCGGGGGGCAAGTCGCACACGCTGGAACTTGTCAGCGGCCTGCGCGTGGCGCATAATAGCGGCAACCATATCTGATTACTCGACGCTCAACACCGGAGTAACGGAGGACTTGCGCATATGATGCTCGAAAACAAGAAGACCGGGTTCTTCAGGGGGTGCATCGTACCCATCCTGGGTCTGGTAGGCTTTATCATACTCTGCTTCCTGTTCTGCGAAGTGGTATACCTGCTCGGCAATGTGGGCACGGGCACGACCGTCCAGCCTACGACGACAGATACGGGGGGGATGGTACTGTCGCTGCTGCCGTTTTTGGGATAGTATTGTCTATTGCGAAATGCGTGGCTTGCCAAGCCACGCATTTCGCAATAGGCAATGACTAAGGAGAGGTAGAACTGTGTCCAGTAATCCGGAGAGCATGCGGATGTTGATGACGCAACTGGTGCCGGCCGCTGCTATTGAGCGGCTGCGGGAGGCGGTGGGTGCGGAGGGGGTGCTGGAGATCAACCCGGACGCGGACCGGATTTGGACGAAGCAAGAGCTGATTGCGAGATTGCAAGAGCGCGATTACAACGCGCTTTATTGTTTGCTGACGAACCCGGTGGACGCGGAGGTGATGGACGCGGCGCCAGGGTTGAGGATCATCGCTAACATGGCGGTGGGGTACAACAATATCGACGTGGAGGAGGCGACGCGGCGTGGGATACCGGTGAGCAACACGCCGGGGGTGCTGACGGACACGACGGCGGATTTCGCCTGGGCGCTACTGATGGCGGCGGCGCGGAGGGTGGCGGAGGGGGACCGGTTCACCCGGGAGGGGCGCTTCCACGGTTGGGGGCCGCTGATGCTGGTGGGGCAGGATGTGCATGGGAGGACGCTGGGCATTATTGGGTTCGGGCGGATTGGCCGGGCGCTAGCTAAGCGGGCCACGGGCTTCGATATGCAGGTGCTGTACCACGACAAGTACCCGGCGGACGCGGAGACGGAGCGGGCGCTGCGGGCGCGGAGCGTGGAGATGGAGGAACTGCTGGCGCAGTCGGACTACGTGAGCATCCACACGGACTACAACCCGGAGAGCCACCACCTGGTGGGCGCGCCGGAGCTTGCGCGCATGAAGCCGACGGCGTACCTGATCAATACGTCGCGAGGGGCTTGTGTGGACGAGGCGGCGCTTGTTGAGGCCCTGAAGGCAGGTAGGATAGCAGGGGCGGGGCTGGACGTGTACGAGCGGGAGCCGGAGATGCACCCGGGGTTATTAGAGTTGCAGAACGCGGTGCTGGCCCCGCATATCGCGTCGGCGTCGCTAGACACGCGTACAGCTATGGCTATGACGGCGGCTGAAAATGTGATCGCTGCGCTGCGGGGGGAGAGGCCACCAACGATTGTGAACCCGGAGGTTTGGGAGAAGAAGTAGCTGCGTTAGGGAAGAAATTGATGTCCACCGGCAATAGGCTATACATCGTGGAGTGGGCCTTATACGTGGCCGGGCTTGCGGCTGTGATCTGCGCGCAGTCATTTCCCTCTGTGGAGAGAGGGAGCTGGTATATTGCTGCAGGAGGGTTGGTCCTTGCTTCTGCAGCCATGCAGGGCATGAGGTGGTGGGGATCGGAGCGCTATCGGTACACGCCAGGAGCCCGCGCCTCAGGTGGCAGCACAGCGAACGGAACACGGACTGTCGAAGGCAGGCCGATTGGGTCGGAGCGTAGCTACCAACTAACAGGGGTATGCTTTTCGCGTACATCGCCTTTGTTGAGTCATTCGGGCAGGCTTGTTATTTGCTCGATACTAGCTGTCTTGACTCTAGTTTATGTCTTTGCACGTAACGCTGACGGAGAGGAAGTGCCGCTAAAGATCTGGTTCGACCTAATCTTGATGTTTGGACTCATCGGCTCGAGGTTAGTGTTTGGCTGGCCGGACGAGAGGCCGCAGACGTACAAAGCAGGCTGGCGCTCGATCCGGTCGAACGGGATTTACCACAAGCATAAGCATAAGCATTAATCCTTATGCGGGACGTGCAATTCGGGTGGACTATTCCCAATCGACCAAGGCATAAGGTTATGCGCGTGTCTTATTTGGGGCCTTAAAATCCCCGGAAATAAGAAACCGCCAAGACGCCAAGTTCTCAATTCACCGCAAAGACGCAGAGGGCGCGGAGTTTTAAGGGATTGAATTGGCGGGCCCGGACGCGCTATCGGGCTTGGCCTCCTGCCTAATCCATGAACTCCTGCACGAACATCTTACCGTATATCCCGCCGTCCAGGACGCCTATGCCTACCTTCCGGAAGCCGGCATTCAGGATGTTGGCGCGGTGGCCGGGCGAGTTCATGAGGCCGTCGTGGGCCATTTCGAGGGTGGGGGCCAGGGCGAGGTTCTCGCCTGCATGCCCGAAGAGGATGTTGGCGTCGCGCATGCGGTCGAAGGGGTCTTTGCCTTCGGGGGTCACGTGGGAGAAATAGCCGCGCTTGAACATATCGGCGGCGTGGGCCCGGGCCACCACGCGTAACTCGCCGTCCATTACCAGCGGCTGCAAGCCCCGGCTCGTGCGCTCGCGATTGACTAGTGCCAACATCCCCTCCTCGGCTGATTGGTCGGCGGAGGGGTCGTAGACGGTGAAGTCGAGCTTAATGCCCTCTTCCGGCGCTTCACCCTGCTGCGGGGGCTTGACGGTGATGAAGCCGAACGATTCTTTCGCCCCCGGGCCAAACACACCATCTAGCGGCCTTTCGAGCGCCATCGCGGCCCGGACAAGCGTCCCGCCGACGGGCGAGTTGACGATATCACTCCCCATATCCGTGCGGGTGGGGGCCACGGCCAGCAGCGTCAGCAGCACCGCCGCGACGAGGAGCCCTTGGGCGGCGCCGGGGAATACGGCAAACGCTCTGTTCGCCCGAAACAGCCCGGTGCCGGTGTCGAGCCGCCCGGTCAGAACACGGGCAAGTGCGGAGAAAACGGTCTCAACAACCACCCAAACCGCCACGAACGCCACCGGCCTGCTCCACACCGGCGACCAGCCAAGCCGCTCGGTCAGGAGCGCGGCGAGCGTAGGGTAGAATATGAAGGACAAAGCGAAGCCGGCGATGAGGGCAACGAGCGACAGGGTTACAGCCACGAAACCCCTGCGGATCGAGAAGAGGGCGAACCATACGATCGTTATGATTGCGAGCCAATCGGGCCAGGTGAAAGACATAGATACTCTATTTCTACACGATATTGTGGACAAACAGCAATATCCACACCAATATTTGGACCAGGCGTCCTCCTAATGTGCCTTCATTGGCGGTGGGCTGGGCAAACTGCGAGGGGGTTTGTATGCGGGACGTGACGTTTGGATGGACGATACCGAACCGGTCTCGGGATGGGGAGGGGCGGGAACGTAGAGAAGAGACGAAACCGCCAAGACGCCTAGACATTATTGTATGCCGGTAGCACACGCAGAGCCGCCGCTGGCGGCTCTGCGTGTGCTACTTAAACCCGCTTTAGCTTGCCGACTGTATTTCTATCTTTTTGGCGCCGGGTTGGAGTTGGTGGAGTGTGGGGAGGGTGACGGTGAGGACGCCTTTGTTGAAGGTGGCGGTAATGTGTTCCTGGTCTACCTCCTGGGGGAGGGGGATGGTGCGCTGGAAGGCGCCGTAGGAGCGCTCCATGCGGTAGTAGTCGCCTTTGTTGTCCTCTGTCTCCTGCTCCTTGTGGCCCTTGATGGCGAGGGCACCATGGTCGATGAAGACCTCGACGTCCTTGTCGTCCATGCCGGGAAGTTCGGCGGTAACGCGGATTTCGTTATCGCCGGTGGAGATGTTGACGGCGGGAACGAAGGTGTTGCCGGCGGAGGACCAGGGCAAGCCCGTGAATCGCGTGGGGGCGAACCCGGCCCAGCGGGCAAAGAAGTTGTCGAACCACTGGTTCCAGTTTTTCGTCCAGTTGTCGATGTCGCCGAAGGCGGGGAGAGCAGTCCGCAGGGCCTCGTGCTCACGCTTCGCCGGTAGGTTGGTGTTGTTGCCGCTGGTCTTGACAATGTCTTTGGTTGCCATTGAGGTTTCCTCCTTTCAAACTTATTTCGTTTTCTTCACTTGTGATGACCCGCAGGGTCATCACAAGTGAAGATAAATGGAGAGAGTTGAACTCCAAACGTCCCGCAGGGATCTCCCTGCGCCCCTGAATTAGCCGCCCTTGATCGAAATCTTCTTGGTCTGCGCCGGGCCTGCCTTGGGGAGGGTGAGACGCAGGACGCCGTTGTTGACACTGCCCTCGATGTGCTCCGAATCGATCTGGTTGGAGATAGAGAAGGTGCGCTCGAAGTCGCCGACGCCGTACTCGGCGTAGCCGAGGTTGTAGCCGGCGGGGAGGTGGGGCTCCACGTGGCCGTAGATGGTGAGGGTGCCCTTTTCGAGGGTCACATCAACGGCGTTCTCGTCGACGCCCGGCATGTCGGCCACTACTACGACCGAGTCGGGGGTCTCATAAATGTCCACGACGGGGGTGTAGACGCGGCCGGTGCGGGTGCGCTCGACGCCCTGAGGGGTCTGCACCTCTTGCTTGGCGGGCTGGTCGACGGCGGTTGAGGTTTCGTTACGAGGAGAGCCGTTCTGCTGAGGCTCCTTGACCTGGTTTATCTCGAGTTCTTTAGTGGAGTTGGTCATTTCAATCACCTCCTGTTAGACGCTCTTTACCTGTATTTTCCTGGGCCGGTCGGCGTGGGCCCGTGGCAGGGTTATGTTAAGAAGTCCGTTCTTGAGGGTGGCGCTGACCTCGTCGGGCTCGACGCGGAAAGGAAGCTGGTGCACGCGGGTGAAGCGGCCGCCCTGGCGCTCGCGGCGATGGTAGGTAGCGCCTTCGGGCAGCTGCTCGGGGGCGCGAGTGCCGCGGAGGGTGAGGGTGTCGCCTACGACCGAAATGTCGAGGCCGTCAAGGGTGACGCCGGGGAGCTCGCTGGTGAGGATCAGGCTGTCTTCGCCGGTCCAGAAGTTCACAGCGGGGTAGCCGACGGGAGTGGGCTGCGCGACGGTGGAGAAGAGCTTGTTCATCTCGTCCTGCAAGCGGGCCATGTCGCGCCAAACGGAAGAGCCGAAATCGCCTCTGGTTTGATAGGGATTGAGCATTGCGCTAATACCTCCTGAGTGCTTTTCGTTCTTGATGTTAGCACTCTGTTAGTGAGAGTGCTAATAGTTTAATAACAACTTTTTTGGAGGATGTCAAGAGTTTTTGGCGCAATTTTGGCACTCTCTTTGTAGAGTGTTAGGAGTGGGTCGAGGGAAGCAACGCAGAGACGCAGAGGACGTAAAGGGATCAAATGATATAGGGGTAGAGGGCAGGCAACGGGGGCCTGCCCCTACGGTGCGTTTGGGCGGTTTACCGGGGGGACGGTGCGTAGAGAGAGCAGGCAACGGGGGCCCGCCCCTACGGGTGTGATGGAGCCTGAGAGACTGCTTGGTTACTCTTTGTTGGTGCATGTCGGTTGCAAAAAATCCCCCTCTCCTGTTTGGGAGAAGGGGGTTTTCGAGTGAGGGTGGTTCTTCTCTACCTGGTTGTTGTCATGAGGGTGTCTACCCAGGCGGTGAGGTTGCGGTAGCGCTCCTCGCTCTGCGCCTGGGTCAGGGTTTTCGCGGCAATCGCGGCGTCGAGGGGGGCTTTGCCGGCCGTTAGCATCGTGGTACGCAGGGCCTGGGGGTCGATATGCTTCTCCGTTGCCAGGTCGGTGAGGGACTTGCCAGGCTGGAGCGCTTGCTTCATGGCGGCGGGGTCCATGCCGAGGGTGGCGGCTGCTGCGTTCCAGGCGGCTTGCTCGGCTGCTTCGGTCGCGGCGTCGGAGGGCGGCTTGGGGCCCGCCGGGCCATCGACTTTCCCGTTGCCGTTGATGATGTTGTCGATGACTTTTGTGAAGCCGCTGTAGGCTTCGTCGGCCTGGGTCTGGGTGAGGATACCGCTATGCACCGCGGTGTCGAGCTGGGTCCTGTATTTGTTGAGGATTGTGGTCTTGAGGGTGGCGGCATCGATGCCGTGGGCCTGGGCCACCTGGGCCATGGACTTGCCGGATTCGCCGGCCTGTTTGAGTTCATCGACGGATATGTGGAGGTCGCTGAGGGCGGCCATGACGGCCATCTTGGGATTGGACTGCATGTCGGCGGGGGATTGCGCGGGGCCGGAGGCGTTGAAGCCGCGGGAGAGGAGGCCCCGGAAGCCTTTGCCGGCTACGTCTTTGGCCTCGTTGGCCTGGTCCTGGGTGAGGGTGCCGTCGTGGACGGCGGCGTCGACAGTCTCGTTCACAGCGGCCGAGAATGCGGTGTTGAGCTTCGTTTCGTCGATGCCCAGGCGGGAGGTAAACCTGGCGATGAAGGTATCCATCAGCTTGTCTTCGGCGCTCTTGCTGGTGGAGGGCGAGGCGGGTTGGCCCGAGGAGGAGGGCGACTTGGCGGGTGGGGTTTGGGCGTTGGGGGCGGCGGATGCTATGCCCCGGCCCAGGATGCCGATGCCGAAGCCGAAGGCGAGAGCCAGGGTCAGGCCGAGCAGCCCGAGGGGTATCAGCGTGCGGTTGATGCATCTTTCCATGTTTGAGTTGTCCTTTCGAGTTGGTTATTGGGTTGTGACAGGTCATGACCAGTCGTCTGGCTACACTCTAGCATGGTATGATGACGCACAGATGAAATGATTGGGGGACAACCCAGGGCGGATGGCGGGGAGAGGTTCTGTAGCCGTCTTGTCATCTTGGCGTCATGTTTTTGGGGCTATAATATGATGGACATATAATAGCTTGGAGGTAGCGGGTGCGTGTGCTGTTAGTGGAAGATAACAGGAGGTTAAGCAACTCATTGAGGGCTAGCCTTGTGGACGAGGGGTACGCTGTTGACGTGGCGTTTGATGGGGAGGAGGGGGAGGAGCTTGGGGAGCTGACGCCTTACGATGCTATCATCCTGGATGTGATGCTGCCAGTGAAGGATGGGGTGGAGGTGTGCAGGTCGCTGCGGGCGAGGGGTGTGAACGTGCCGATTCTTATGCTAACGGCGCGGGACGCAGTGGAGGACAGGGTGAGGGGGCTGGATAGTGGGGCGGACGATTACCTGGTGAAGCCTTTCGCAATGAACGAGCTTTGCGCCCGGCTGAGGGCGCTGATGAGGCGGGAGGCGCCGCATAGGAAGGGAGAACTGGCGGTGGGCGATTTGACCGCGGACCCGGCCACTCATTTTGTGGAGCGCGGTGGGCACGACATCAGGCTGACGGCCAAGGAGTTCGCGCTGCTTGAGTATTTCATGCGGCACCCCAACCAAGTCATCACGCGGGATATGGTAGAGACGCACATCTGGAGTTATGAATTTGAGTGCACGTCGAATGTGGTGGACGTGTACGTGCGCAGGCTGCGGCGGAAGATTGACGACCCGTTCGAGACTAAGCTGTTCGAGACGGTGCGGGGAGCGGGCTACCGGCTCCGCGACGCACACCGCGGCGTGAAGGGTAAATACGATGGTGCTAACGCGAGATAGTCGACTTGTTATGGGCGTGCGTTCGTTTGTGAGGAGCGTGCGCTTCCGGCTGACGATCTGGTACGTGCTGATCCTGGCGCTGGTGCTGGCGGT
>JBJMMB010000517.1:0-7014 GCA_045805005.1 Chloroflexia bacterium | reverse complement strand
TCCTCGTCCCCAACGGTATCGACCCGACCACCTACATCCCTACCTCGCCCGAAATGGCCGCCATGCGCGAGCACCTCCGCTGGGACGACCGCGACCCCGTCTTCCTCGCCCCAGTCCGCGTCACCCGCCGTAAGAACCTCGAGCGGGGCATAGACGTCATCGCGGCCATGAAGGATATGGGCGCCACTCCTCTCCTGGTGGTCACCGGGCCGCTCGGCCCCCACAATGTTCGCTCGGGCGAGTATCTCGACGAGCTCCTGTCCCGACGCGAAGAGCGCGGTGTGCGAGACGAGGTGGCCTTCCTCGCCCTCGAGGGCAGTCCTACCGGAGGAGTGGAGGTCAGCGATGCCCTCATGACCGAGCTATACTGGTGGGCCGATGCCCTCCTCATGCCAAGCAGCCAGGAAGGCTTCGGCTTGCCCCTGCTCGAGGCCGGCCTCGCCCGCCTCCCCATCTTTTGCACCGACATCCCCGTACTGCGCGAGGTAGGCGGGCCCAACGCCACCTACTTCGAGCCCGACGGCGACCCGGACGCCATAGCCGAAACCATATTGCACGAGCTTTCCAACCTCAAGATCGCCGGCCACAGGCGGAAAGTGCTCTCCACTTACAACTGGGATAGCATTTTCACGTCGAGCTTTATGCCCCTGCTCGACAAGATCCTGGCCTCCGAGCTATAGACCCACGGGAGTACCAACCAGTATCATGTCCTCGACCGATAACGCGGAAGCGACAATCCAGAATCCAAAATCGGGGAACCCTCTTGACCCCGCGGTGCCCCCTGGGCCACCCAGAGTTGTCATCCTCCCCGTCGACTGCCTCAACTCCGGAGACGGCGGCCCCTTCGCCCCCGGCTCCGAGGGTGCTTTCCTGCTCAGGCTGGGCAGCCTGCTAGCCGGGGGCTCCGGGGGTAGGCTCCTGCTTCTCACCGTGGTACCCGTACCCGAGGGAGAGTCGGTCAGTGCCTACTCCATTGCCGCACAGGCCCGCCGCCAGGACCTCGAAAGGCTCGCCGTTCAGGCCCTCGCCCCTACCCCAGCCACGCCCGAGGCTGTCTCCCCCGGTCGGGATGCCCTGCATGGCCTGGTAGCCCCGGTCGTCCGGGTGGCCCCGGAGAACGATATGGCCAACGAAATGCGCCGCTTCATCGAGGGCGAACAGGGCTCCCTGGTTCTCCTGCCCATGCGCCGCATGGGGCGCGACGAGTGCCCCTGGCTCCACCGCGCTCTGCGCACCCCTCTCCCCTCTGACGTAGCCTGGGCCCTTATGCCCCGGCCCCCAAAATCCAGGTCCAAATCCGCGAGTGCCACGCCGACCCCCTCGTCCAACCACAACTTCGGCCTCACCGAAGGCATGAAGGTGCTCGTCCCTGCCCGCGGCGGTCCCCAGGCCGAGATGGCCCTCCAACTCTCCCAGGATCTCATGGACGCCTTTGGAGCTGAAGTCACCGTGCTCCACGTCCTCCAGGATATGCCCGAGAAAGCCCGCGCTACCGAAGAGGCCCCCTTCACCGAGCTGCTCAGGCAGATGGAGTCCGCGCCCCGCCGCTCCAGGTCAAAGATGCGCACCGAGGCCGCTCTCGACCCCGCCGACGCCTCCCAGCGTCCCACGAATTCGGCCCACAACCCCGCCGAGACCATCAGCGACGTGGCCGCCGAATATGACATGCTCATCATGGGGGCCGGTCCCGAGCAGGCCGCGGGCGTGGGCCGCTTCACCGAGCAGGTTGCCAAAAAGACCCGCGTCGCCCTCCTCGCCGTCAAGACCCGCATCCCCGTCGGCCCCGCTATCCGTGCCGCCCGCAAGCGCGCCCGTCCTCACGCCTTCGACCCTGAGACCCTCAGCCTACTAGTCGACAAGTGGTTCGCTGAAAACACCTTCCACGCTGACGAGTTCTCCGACCTCTCCCGGCTTATCGACATCAAGCGCAAGCGCGGCGTCACAATCTCCCTCGGCCTCCCGGCCCTCAACGAAGAGAAGACAATAGGCCCCATCATCGACACCCTCAAGACCAGCCTCGTCCACGACGTGCCCCTGGTCGATGAGATAGTCGTCATCGACTCCAACTCCACCGACGGCACCCGCGAGATAGCCGCCGAGCACGGCGTGCCCGTCTGCATCCACCAGCAGATCCTCCCCGAGGCGGGCGAGCCCTATGAGGGCAAAGGCGAGGCCCTCTGGAAATCGCTCCACGTCCTCAAGGGCGACATCATAGCCTGGGTCGATACCGACGTCGCCAACATGCACCCCCAGTTCGTCTACGGCCTCATCGGCCCCCTCCTCCGCGAGCCCCGCATCGGCTATGTCAAAGGCTACTACCACCGCCCTATCCGCTCCGGCGGTACTCTACACCACGAGGGCGGCGGCCGCGTCACCGAGCTAACCGTGCGCCCCCTCATGAACCTCTTCTTCCCACTCCTCTCCGGCCTCGTGCAACCCCTGGCCGGCGAGTACGCGGGCCGCCGCGAGGTCCTGGAGCAACTCCCTTTCTTCGCGGGCTACGGCGTGGAGACCGGCCTCCTCATCGACCTCCTGGAGCAATTCGGCCTCTCCTCCATAGGTCAGGTCAACCTCGGCACCCGCGTCCACCGCAACCGCTCCCTGGCCGAGCTCTCCCTCACCGCCTTCGCCATAGCCCAGGTAATCTTCACCCGCCTCGAAGAGCGAGCCCGCATCCGCCTCCTCGAAGAAGTCAACCGCAGCATGAAGCTCATCCGCTTCGAGGAAGACCACCTCTCCCTCGTCCTCCGCCGCGTCCGCGACCCCGAACGCCCCCCCATCAGCACCATCCCCGCCTACCGAGAGGCGCACCCGGAGAAAAATGCGTAATGCGTAATGCGGAACCCGTTAGGAAAACCTTTGCGTTCTCTCCAACCCCGGTTCGCGCCCCGGCCCGCCTGCTCCCATTACGCATTACGCATTACGTCACAACCACCCTCACCCTCTGCGCCATATTGTTCCCCATCCCCCGAGCCGTCCAGTACTGCTCAACCGGCTGCACCTCACCCGCGCTATCATAAGCCCGGCAAATCAGTTCGTACTCCCCCGGAGCAGGGGCATCCCACGTATAACACCACGCCTGCCAGGCAAATGAACTCGTCCCTGGCTCCCCAGTTTCAGGCCCCTCAATCTCAGCCTGCGCCCACGTTCCACCCCCGTCCACACTCACATCAACGCCCGTAATGTGCCCCGCCCCCGACCACGCCCGCCCTTGCAGCCTCATCCTATCCCCACTCTGCACCACCCGCGTCCTCGTCAAGAAATCAGGGATTCCCGGTGGCACCATGAGCGAGCGCACCCGCATCACACTCACAGGCTCCCCCGGCCCGCTGCGAGATTGGCTGTATCTGTAGGCCACAGAGTGCTGGTATCCCTCGAACGCGTAGGCGATGGCCTCGATGGCGCTCAGCCACTTCACGCTCGCCATACCATACCAACCGGGCACGATCAGCCGTAACGGATACCCATGCTGCGGTTCCAACGGAGCCCCATTCATCCCCCAGGCAAGCAAAACATCGTCGCGCAAAGCCAACTCGAGCGGCAGGCTGCGTTGATAATCCTGCTCAACCCCACCCTCGATCCCACGGTCCAGCCCCGTAAACAATATTTCCTGAACGCCATCCTCGAGCCCCGCTTCCTCCAAAAGAGGCCTTAGCGGCGTCCCCGTCCACTCAGCCGTCCCCACCGCCCCCGTCAACCACGGTTGGCTAATAGGCCGCGGCTCCAGAAGGGCCCGCCCATCCCCCGCGCATTCCAGCGTCACGCGCAAAGTCCGCACCGCCCGCCGCTGCACCTCGCCCAGCGACAGCGAAACCCCCTTACGCACACGCCCCCCAACTTGCAGCCTCCACGCCTCTCCATCCACAAAAGGAATATCGTAGTGCACCAGCAGATAATGCATCCCCGTAGGCGTCACATCATACTGCAGCCCCTCCAACGGCATCGCCTTATTCCGCAACGCCAACTGCAATTCCTCCGTATGTATTCCTCTCTCCGGCTCGATCCCGCTCCCGTTCCCAACCAGCGGCATAGCCGGCACCGAACTAACTCCTGACGCTCCTGCCGTGTCCACCTCATAGCTCCTTTCCTCGCCCAAACCCTCAACTCAAACCTCACCGAGTCGAGGCATCTAACCCATCCACCCGCCCGTCATCACCGGCCAGGCCGCAACAGCATACTCTCTCCCTCCCGCACCGTCAAACGCCGGCGTCTGCCTTCACCCACAACGTATGCACTCACAGAACGCCGTGCCCAAACCCTCCGTACTCCGTAGGGGCAGGCCCCCGTTGCCTGCCCCAGTTCGCTAATCCCGGCCTTCGTGGCACACAACCAGGGCAGGCAACGGGGGCTAGCCCCTACAAAATCGCCTTCTTGCGTGTCTATATCGCCCTCCACTGAAGGCATTACGCCTTAGCTTGAATGCACATGGGCAGGCCCCCGTTGCCTGCCCCCACCAACGTACCACTTCAACCCTAAGCCGTCTGACCTCTGTGTTATACTGAAGCCAAGCCTGTTGCGCATAACGTCCTGTGAAGGCGAAGAAGGGTGCATGGTCCTACCACCCACCTTTCCCAGCTACGCATTACGCATTACGCATTACGCTGCACCTTCCACCCATGAACGCCATCGAAACCTACAACCTCACGCGCGCCTTCGGCCCCCGCCTCGCGGTTGACGACCTCACCCTCGGCATCCCCCAGGGCAGCGTCTTCGGCTTCCTCGGGCCCAACGGCGCGGGCAAGACCACCACCGTGCGCATGCTCACCGCCCTCATCGCCCCCACCGGCGGCTCCGCCCGCGTGGCCGGCCACGACCTCGGTCCCGACAACGAGGCCATAAGGGCCTCCGTGGGCATCCTCACGGAGACCCCCGGCCTCTATGGCATGCTCACCGCCTGGGACAACCTGCTCTTCTTCGCCGGCCTCTACGGCGTGCCCGAGCCCCGCGCCGCCGAGCAGGCCGAGCGCTACCTCAAGATGCTCGATCTCCTCGACCGCCGCGACGACAAAGTCGCAGGCTTCTCTAAAGGTATGCGCCAGAAGCTCGCCCTCGTTCGAGCCCTCATCCACGAACCCCAGGTTGTCTTCCTCGATGAGCCCACCGCCGGCCTCGACCCCGAGGCGGCCCGAACGGTGCGCGACTTCGTCAAAGAGCTGCGCTCCGAGGGCCGCACCATCTTCCTCACCACCCACAACCTCACCGAGGCCGACGAGCTATGCGACCTCATCGCCGTCTTCCGCACCCGCCTCCTGCGCCTCGACACTCCATCAAATCTGCGCGTCTCCCTCTTCGGCACAGGCACCCAGGTCCAGTTCACCGGCGACGCCGCCCCCTGGCTCCCCACCGTCCAATCCCTCCAATTCGTCAAAAACGCGCAGGCCCAGGATAGCACCATAGCGATCCACCTAGACCACCCCGACACCCAGAACCCGCCCCTCGTCCAGGCCCTCGTCACCGCCGGCGCTCCCATCCGCTACGTCAAACCCCTCGACGCCTCCCTGGAAGAAGTCTACCTGGAGCTAATCGAAACCGCCGAAGGCAAACAGAGACCCGACGATGGACGATAGACCATGGACGATGGACGGTCCAATCGTAGGGGCAGGCCCCCGTTGCCTTCCCGGGTCGCATACCACCCACCTCCCCGTCAAACCACCCAAACCCATCGTAGGGGCGAACCTTGTGTTCGCCCTGTTCCCTTACCACCCATCTTCCGGGGAAACCACCCAAACCCACCTTAGGGGCGCCGCTTGCCGCGCCCTGTTTCCCTACCACCCCAACCTGGCTTGGCGAACAGGCCAGGGGCGGGATCCCACCCATAACTAATGCTATCCCTTCGGCCAACAAACCACGCACCCCACACCCTGCGTCTGTAACCCCTAATAAGGCCGACCCATGACCCTAAACTCCCATCGCATCGCCCTAATCCTCCGCAAAGAGTGGAAAGAGATCATCCAGCAGCGCGGCCTGGTCCTCAGCCTCATCTTCCTACCCATCGTCTTCACCATCCTTCCCCTTGTCATCCTCTACACAGCCGGCCACGCCCCTGAAAGCCAGATACATGGCATGCCCTCTTCCGCCGACATCGCCCGCATATACCCCGCCCTCGTAGGTCTCTCCGCCATAGAACAGGCCCAGGCATTCACCGGCGCCCCCCTATCTATATTGATACTCATGACCCCCGTCATCCTCCCCAGCATCATCGCCTCCTACAGCATCGTAGGCGAAAAAGTCAACCAGACTCTTGAGCCCCTCCTCGCCACCCCGGTAACCACCGCCGAGCTACTCGTCGCCAAGATCCTCGCCTCCCTCGGACCCGCCGTAGTCATCACCTGGTTCTTCAGCCTCATCTACATCATCGGCATGCGCTTCGCCGCCGTCTCCCAGGCCGTCTACAACTTCATAATCAGCCCTGCGTGGTTCATCCTCCTCCTCCTCTGCGCCCCCCTCCTGGCCCTCATCGACGTGGCCGCCACCGTCGCTATATCCTCCCGCGCCACCGACCCCCGCACCGCCCAGCAAATCTCCGCCGTCGTCATCCTCCCCCTTATGGCCCTCCTCCTCGGCCAGTTCACTGGCGCCCTCGTCCTCAGCCCCCTCGTCGCCCTCGGCCTCTCCCTACTCCTGGCCCTCCTTGCCATCGTCGCCATCTGGGTTGCCACCCGCTTCTTCCAGCGCGAAGTCATCCTCACCCGCTGGACCTAGCATAGCGTACCGGCCGATCCGCTGTTTCCCCTCCCCAGGCTCTCCCCATGACTCCCCAACTCCCCCGCCAGCCCGCGCAGGCGGGCTTCGTTCAGGTAGCCCGCAGATTTATCTGCCGGGCACCCCGCCGGGCCAACCCCCTCCTCACAATTTTCACCCACTCCACGCACAAAGTCTCGCACAAAATCAGTACTAATGTACTAATTCCCTTCTAGCCCATCCTGCTGTATGATGAGCATATAGGCGTATGGCCTCGTGCCATCGTCTACCACCGAAGGGCAAACCTATCCTTTATCACAGAGGCAAACCGGA
>JBJMMB010000516.1:0-10945 GCA_045805005.1 Chloroflexia bacterium | reverse complement strand
GTTTTGTTAGGCACATTAAGGGGTTCCAAAACCGCAGAGAGCGCATAGACCTTTATTATTGGTTTCTGCGCTCTCTGCGTCTCGGCGGTGAATTAGTAAAGTAGTACCTCCTACGGGTTGCCGGTAAGCGTCTGGTTGTCGAAGCGTACTACGCTGGGGCCGCGGTATTCGCCAAGGAAGACAGTGTCGCTGCTGAGGCGGGCGCGAGCAAAGGCGGAGAAGATGTTGCCGCTGACGGTGCCGCCTTTGATGGGTTTGGTACCTTCAGAGGTAATCAGGTAGCCGAGGCGGATTTCGCCCGAGAAATCCCCGGTGATGTCGTCGGGGTCCATGAAGGAGAAAGTCACCACGTGGCAGATGGGCCCGGACGTAGGAGCAAGCAGTTCGCGCTCGGTTTGCTTGCCGCCGTTGAGGACCAGGGTACCGGTGGGACCCGTGGCGGGCACCCCCAGGTAGGTGGCATATCGCTGCTCGGCCCAGTAATTCTTGAGGGTGCCGTCCTCGATAAGAGTGATGCGTTTGCCAGGCACGCCCTCGTCGTCGAACACGCGGCTGCGGGTGCCGAAGGGGAGCGTGGCGTCACTAATGAGGGCGACTGGGTCGGGCGTTAACTCGGCTTCTTCGGCCCCTTCGCCTGCAGCCAGCACGCGCTGCCCTATCTCCCATGGGCTGTACCGTGCGAACCTGGCCGCTGCCGAGGCGCGAAAGGTGATGGGCCTGAGCAGGCCCTGAAGGGCCTCAGCGCCTATCACCACCGGGTATTGGCCTGTTGGGGGAAGGGTAGCGTCGAGGCTGTCGCGTGCGTACCCGGCCTGCCTGCGCACGAGCCCAGGTACGTCCAGGTCATCAAGGCGGCGCCGCGCCCACGTCTCCTGCGATTCCGACTCTTCCCCATTGGAGGGCCGCCGCGAAATGAGGGCCAGGTCGAGGGTTACCTTGGTGCCCCGCGAGACCGCCTCCACTCCAGTGCTGCTCCGCAGGGTGACCTCGCCGCTTTCCAGGAACGCTTCCAGGCTGCTCAGGCGGACGGCGCGCTCGCTTTGCACGGCCTCGACCACCTCGGAACGCAGGCGGGCGGCGGAGCTCTCCGCACCCTCAGGCGTGGCGATAGCCTCGTCTGAGAGCTTCACGTCCGGCAGCGGCTCCGGCCCCGGTAGGGCATACGGCGGGTTGCCGCTCAGACCCGCCATGAAGGCCGCCTCGTCCAGCCGCTTGTCAAGTATGGGCATTTCGGCGGCGGTCAGGGACACTGTGGTCTTGCCCCGGCCCCGCTCGTGGTCGCTGTAGACGGTGATCTCGTAGCGCTCCGTGCTCACATGGCGCAGCGCTTCGGGTTCGGTGCCGATCAGGAAGAGCTGCGTGCCGGTCTGCATGATGCGCCGAGCCACCCAATCGCTCACCCGAGGGTGATGGGCCAGCGTGGTGAGGATGGTATCCAGGTGGTCCTCTTGCATTATTTTCCTAACTGAGCGTGGCCCGGAGGCGGAGGTGGGGGCCGCCCGCGCTGACCTCGATATATTCTTTGTGCCCCTTGCCGCAATAGCCCGTATCCATAATGAAGTCGTCGCCCACCTGGCTGATGCTGGCCAGCACGTCGAGCACCGACCCGGTCATCGAGACCGGCGAGAAGATGCGGCCTGTTAGCTTGCCGTTCTTGATCTCCTTGCCGTAGTGCATGACAAGTTGGATGCCCCAGTTCTTAGGGTCTTCCATACCGCTCCGCAACTGGCCCAGGTAGATGCCGTCCTCCACCCCGGCGATCATTTCCTCCACAGGCGTCCTGCCCCTGGCGAAGAAGGTGTTGGACATGCGGGCGTAGGCCTTGCGGGCGAAGCTCTCCCGCCGGCCGTTGCCCGTGCGGAGGATGTCCAGCTTCAGCGAGGAGTACAGGTCGCTGATCCCGCGCTCGAAGATGCCGTCACGGATGATGTAGGTTGGGGCAGCGATCTGGCCCTCGTCATCGAAGAAGTAGGCTCCGAAAGCGCCCTGGAGCGTGGGGTCGTCGAGCATATTCACATAGTCTGGGGCTACCCGTTTGCCCAGGTAGTCCTCGGCTCGCGCCCGGCCTTTGAGGAACATATCGGTCTCCACGCCGTGCCCGAAGCTCTCATGGGCCACGGTGCCGCTAACGTCGGGCGCTGTCACGCACTCATAGCTCCCGCCCGGGATGCGCTCAGCCGACAGGAGCCTGACGGCCACCTCGCAGACATCTTCGAGGGGTCGCACCCTGTCCACATCGTCCCAGAGCTCGTGCCCCATGCTGCCGCCCTGTATATCCCATTCGTACTGCATGGTGCCCGCGTCGTCCCGCACCGCCAATTGGGTCACTATCCTGGTGCGCACCAGTCGCTGACTGAGTACCCGGTGGCGCCCCGCGAAGAGCATCCGGTAGGTGCTCTCCACGTATGCTACCTCAGCGTTCGCGATCCTGGGGTCGAGGGCGCGAGCGCGGGCCTGGCGCTCCACGACACGCTCGAACTTCTCGGCCAGGGATACGCTGTCAGGGTCCACCCCGCAGGGGGTGTTGTACTCGTGGTCGCCCTCGGGGCCGGGGTCGGGCTCGGCTCCGTTCCGGTGCCGCGTGAGGGTATCGAGCCAGGCGCGCGCCTCGGCGAGGAGGGGCTCACGCTCCATCTGCGTGGTGGAGTACTCCTCCAGGTAGAGCCCATTGTGCACGGTAAGCACCACCCCCGCGTTGCGGGTGCCGGGGCTCACGTCCTGCTCCTGGTTGTTCGCCTTGATGCGCAGCCCGTCGCCGACGATGGCCTCCACCGAGGCGTACGGCATCTTACTTTCGAGGAGGCTTACGATTTGCGGCAGCGTGACAGTGAGGCGGTCAAAATCCATGCGGGTCCCCTGGTGCGTTGATGGCCGGGCTCGGGCGGCGCGGTCTCGATAAATATAAATCCGGGCCCAGGGGCTGTCAAGGACCTGTTAACAAGTTAACAGCCCGCCTGTAAACCCCTTGGCTGCGCCCCACGCCTACCGGCCATACAATGGGCTCGTTGGGTGAAAGTCACCCCTGGGCATATAAAGACCGAATTCAGATCGCTGCTAGAGGAGGCATAAAATGAAGCGAACATTTAAGTTGATGGCATTGGTGGCCCTGGTTATCTTCGGCGCTGCGGCTCCGGCGCTCGCGGCGATGCCCGGCGAGGTGTATGACTTCACCTTCGACGTGCAGCCCTGGGTGGCGGGATCAGGCTGGCCCAAGGAGATCACGGCCAAAACGCTGACCCACAAAACCGAGTTCGGCCCGGTCGCTGGTTGCCCCAACGGCTACGCCGCCCTCCTTGACACCAACTTCAGCCCCGTGTGGATGATGGCGAAGTTCTCGAACCCCGGCAGCTACGTTGAGATAACGTTCGACGCCAGGAACGTTACCGGCTGCGAAGGCTGCGAGCTTATCGCCTACGTTGGCAACAAGGTGCCTCAATACGCCGACCGGTTCAGGCTCGTGGGCGAGCCGCTCACAGACAATTGGAGCCGCTATTCGATGATCACAGACGTTGCGGGAGACGTAGTCGTAGCAATCGGCTATACGAACCTTGACAACGGGGCCAAACGAACGACCGTCGTGCAAAACATCAAGGAGATCGTCGGCATAGACAACATCCGGTTCGACTCCTACGGTCCGCCGGACGCCAATTGAAGTAATGGCTAACACACGACACAGAACCGGTGCCCACGGGCACCGGTTCTGTGTAACCCTACCGTACTCCACGCCTTTGCAACTTCTCATGCTCTTCTATTACGGCGCGAAGGTACGCGCAGGCCAACTCCTCAAGCTCGGGGTACGCCCGCACGAGGGCCGCAAGGAGGGGTATGCCGATGGCGTCAGGTTCGTCCCTGGCTGCGGCAAGCGCCCGCGTGGGCACGCCAAGTTTAGAGGCGAAAGCGCTGTCCGGTGCCAATCCCTGCCTGGCGCGCATCGCCCCCAGCAGCTTGGCCTCGTATTTATCCTGGATCCTCCTGGTGCTCATGCTATATTCTTCCCTCCTTCCCCCTGCATTGTAAACGAAAGTAGTCTACTTGTCAAGTCTTGTATACAGAGATTTCCAGATCAATTCTGCGCGGGTATTGACAACATCTCGGATTTGAGGTAACATTGTCAACAAAAGTAGACAAACTGTGAGGGGCTGCGTATGGATGCCGCGATTGTAGGACAGCGGGTGAGGGAATTGAGGCAAGGCCGCGGTTGGAGCTTAAGGCAGCTTGCCGCCAGGGCCGACGTATCGCACCAGTACATCGATTTTCTGGAGAAGGGCCAGCGCACCAGGCTTGACCTGAACATGCTGCGCAAGCTCGCCGCGGGCCTAGGCGTGCCGATGGGCGAGCTCATAGGCGACGAGGGGGGCGAAGAGGAGTTCCCGGACGACCACGGGGGCCACGACGCCGTCGACGACTTGCAGGTGAACCTGTTGCGCATCGGCGAAATCCACCGTTCATTGGGCCCGGACAGCCTGAAGCAGTTGGCCGGGGTCATAGAGGCGGTCAAGCGAGAGGCCGAGCGAGAATATACGGAGGAAAGGCGTGCTAGGCGTAAGCGCGGAGGTCCTGGACAGGCTGGACCGGCTGATAGAGAAGCATAGGCTGCACGCTTCCGGCGCCGAGCCCGTTGACCTGTCGCCTCTGCTGGATGCGTTCAAAATCAGGTACCTGGACCTGCCGCCCGATGTGGAAGCCGCCCTGGTGCGCTGGCGGGCGCATGGAAAGACCTTTACGCGCCTCCTTTACCAGCCCGACCTGCGAGAGCCGGCGCAGTCGGCTCGTAAGCGCTACGCGGGCGCGCACGAGCTGGCCCACGCCATCTGCGACCACCGGGGCGACCTTTATGTGATGTGGCGGGCGGGCGAGCCTCCCGGCGACTTCGACAGCCACCTCGACCGCTGCCGCGAGCGCGAATGCGACCGCGTAGCCGCCTACCTGCTTGTGCCTATGCCCGCCCTCCGCGAGCTTGCCAATATGGACGTTGAGTATATAGCCGCCGTCCTGGACGTGCCCGCTCACCTCATACCACTCAGGTGGGAAGTCTGGCAGCGGTCGGCACGCTAGCGGTTCTCGAAGCTTATCCTGGGGTCTGCGGCGGTATAAAGTATATCGGCGAGGAAATTGGAGAAGGCTACTAGAATAACGAGGATCATGGTGAGGATCAGCGCCAGGGGGTAGTCGGGTATGCGGCCGCCGGGGCAGCCGGTCTCGTGCGTGGGGTCGATGCAGCCGCCGAAGGCGTCGAAGAAGAGTATGCCCATGCCGGTGTAGTTGAACACCCTTTCAATCACCATAGCCCCGGAGACTATGCCGGGCAGCAGCAGCCCGAGCACAGTGCTCAAGGAGATCAGGGCATTGCGGAGCGCGTGTTTGACGACCACCCCACGCTCCGGCAGGCCCTTGGCCATCGCAGTGCGTATATAGTCCTGCCGCAACACCTCCAGCATAGCCGAGCGTATGTGCCTCGACATCCACACTCCCTGAATGAGGGCCAGCGTTAACGCGGGGAGTACCAGGTGGTACATGCGGTTGAGAAAATTGGTTTCCTGGCCGAAGTCTGTCACCCCGCTGATAGGCAGGTATGGCAGCCACGGCACGACCCCTCTCATATGCAACAGTTTGGGGATGAGGGCTAGCAGGCTAATGAGCAGTAGCCCGAGCACGAAAGGCGGCATCGAAATGCCCGCGAAGAGCGAGAACGTGATCGCGTGCTCCAAACGCGAGTCCTGCCGCACGGCCGTGATTATCCCCAACGGCACCGCTATGAGCACTCCAAGCACCAGCGACACGGTCATCAGCAGCAGTGTGTTGAGCCACCTGTCGGAAATTAGGGTGCTTATGGGCAGCTTGCCCGTCCTCAGCGACGACGAGTTGCCCAGCTCTCCCGTGAGCACGCCCGAGCCCACGATATGCAGGTCGCCTATGGTGACGTCGATCCCCTTGGGCACCTCTTGCAGGTTGCCGTCGAGCCGGGTGGTGTCGTTAGGGTCATAGAGCCACGCGAGGAAGCTGACGGGCCAGGGCTTATCGAGCTTGTAGCGCTTCTCCAGGCTCTCTATCTGCGACTTTACTTCCTCTACCTGCGAGGCGTCCACGGCCTGCAAGCCGTTGTTGGCATTCGCACTTGGATTGGCGAGCGCGTCCTGCAGCACTTTGAGCGAGGGGCGCAATTTATCGTACTGCTGAGCCGGCCCCTGAGGCATGAAGTACACAAGCACGGTGAACATAAACACCGCGGCGAAAATTATGAAGAGCAAAGTCTGCCCCGTTCGCCTAACAAGATAGCCGCCCACCTTACCTCCCTTAGAAAATCCCCACCGAAAATCCCCACAGATCAATTGTCAATTGACCTCTACTTAAGCCTTGGGTCAAGGGCGTCGCGTAGAGCGTCGCCTATATAGTTGCAAGCTAGCACAGTCATGAATATCAGCACGATTGGGAAGAGCAACATGTAGCCTTTGATCTCCTGAAACGGATTGGGGTTGCTGATGAGGATGTCCAGATAAAACTCGGCCCCTGCGGCCATGTTTCCCCAGGTGGGTGCGAGCCCATCGTCCAACCCTTGGGAGAAGTACGATAGCAATGACTCCCAGATTATCAGCTCGCCCACCGCGAAGGTGCCCGCCACGATCACCGGGGCCAGCGAGTTGGGGAGCAAGTGCTTGCGTAGTATTTGCAGATCGCTCGCCCCAAGGGCCCTGGAGGCCTCCACGAAAGCCCTCGAGCGCAGGGTGAGTATCGAGCCCCGCACCAGGCGAGCGATGCCCATCCAGCCGAACAGCACGAAGACGAAGCCTATCTTGGTCACCTCGTGGACCACGTCGATCGACTGCCCGCGAGGGGTGAAAGTGGAGAATAGACGGATGGCGATGACGTACATGGGCAAGAGGGGCAGGGCCAGCATAAAGTCGGCCACGCGCATGAGGCCCGAGTCGGCCCAGCCGCCGTAAAGCCCGGCCACGGCTCCAACGATGACCCCCACTATGATGAAGGCGGCTGTGGAGAGGATGGCCAACGACAGGGAGAGTCGGCCCCCGTAGGCGAGGCGCACCAGCTCGTCCCTGGAGCGCACGTCGGTGCCCAGCCAGTGTACGTGCTGTTGCATGCCCTGGGCGTGATCGAGAGTGCCCGCAGGCTCGAAGGGTATACCGCCGCTGACGGTCTCCACGCCGAAAGGCGAGAGCATAGGTATGACGATAACCGCTATGATCAGCAGCAGCAGCACGGTCAGGCCGAACATGCCTCGCTTCTGCCTGCGAAAGCGTCCCCAGGAGAGGGCCCACTGGCTGACGTGGACGGAGGTAACCTGCTCTTGCCGGGGGACCGCTGCCGCAACCTTTTCGCCTAACGGAACTGCTCCGGCCATGAGATCCTTTCTGGAACGATCAGCGCGAGCGGCAGGCCGGACAATTAGACGCCCTTGTCATCGGAGAGTCAGCCTGCCCGCCACTCGCCTGAAAGGATGAAATCTGGTATCTTAAGGGAGCGCGAAAAGCCATTAAGCGCTGACTATATAACATATTAACTCTGTTTCTCGCCAGGTGGTTCAATCGCACTCTGTATGACCTTCAAAGACTACTTTTCGCAACACGCTGGGGCCTACGCCCGCCATAGGCCCCACTATCCGCCCGAGCTTTTCGAGTACCTGGCCTCCCTGCCCACCGAGCGCCACCTGGCGTGGGACTGCGGCACCGGTAACGGGCAGGCAGCCGTCGGGCTGGCCCCATACTTCGAGCGGGTGATAGCCACTGACGCCAGTGCGGATCAACTCGCCAACGCCTTCCCGCACGAAAAGGTCACCTACCGCGTGGCGATAGCGGGGAGCGCGGGCCTCGACCCCGGCTCGGTCGACCTGATCACCGTGGCCCAGGCGCTGCACTGGTTCGACCTCGAAGCCTTCTTCGAGGAGGTCCGCCGCACCCTCAAACCGGGCGGTGCGATCGCCGTCTGGGCCTACGCCCTCTGCCGGATCACCCCCGCCCTCGATGCCATCGTGGACCGCTTCTACTTCGAGACGGTAGGCCCCTACTGGCCGAAGGAGCGCAAGCTCGTAGACGACGGTTATCGCTCCCTGGTCTTCCCCTTCAACGAGATTGAGCCGCCCACCTTCGCCATAGAGCTTCCCTGGACCCTCCCCGACCTCCTGGGCTACCTGCGTACCTGGTCGCCCACCCGCCGCTTCATTGAGGCCAACGGCCGGGATCCCGTGGACGACATCGAGCCGGAACTCACCGCTGCCTGGGAGAGCAACCCGGTCGAGCCAAAGATGGTCCACTGGCCTCTCTACATGCGCGTAGGCCGCACGGGCTCTCCCGAGCGCTAAGCCGGAACCCCTCTTATTCGCGCCCCCGCGTACCAGCCCAGGTACGACCCCCCAATAGTCACCAGCAAGTAAATCGCGTGCAGGAGCAAGCGCCCCGCGCCAAACCCGGAATCGTTCACTGTATACCAGACGACCAGCACCACAGCAGGAGCCGCGAGCGCCAGCGCTAACCAGTACGGAAGCTGCGGCCAGATAGCCCCGAGCACGGCCCCCAGCACAGCGTACACCAGAAATACTACCACCAGCACCACGAAATGCTCGCTTATGGTACCGCTGTCCGAGAACACAGCGTTGAACACAAGAAAGAACCCCGGCAAGACCCCGGCAGCGAGCCCCACCACAACGGCCAGTATCACCGCCGGCCAATTCCGTTGCAACGCTTCAACACCTCCCACAGCGGCCCACCTAATGATAAGCCATACGCACCCGGCGCACAATGTAGACATTTATCTAACCTTCACCATTTCCCCCAACTCACGCGTCAAAATCCCCAAAAGTGGTGAAAACCGGAAAACCCGGAAATTGCTCCCCATCCCTTCAAGAGGCGTACAGGGCCTACCGTGCCGGGGACTTGGGGGATTGGAGCCCACGAGTCTATACTCCTCCGGACCCTTGCCCCCGGCAGGGCCCCGCCCTATACTGTACTAACCCGGTCGGCTACCCCCATTATCGAAGGAGCTAAAGGAACTATGGTCAAGCCAAGAATAGAATCTCTGCTGGCGGCCCGCCTTTTCATGGCCCCGCAGCTTTGGGAGAACCGCATCTACTTCATCAGCAACCTCAGCGGTCGCTTCAGCCTCTACGCCATGGACTACGGCGGGAGCGTGCCCGAACCGCTCCTCCCCCCGGACATCGCCCTCCAAAACCCCGAGCTTGTGGGCGGCTCATCCTTCCTTGTCTTCCCCAAGCTCGGCAAGATCCTGGTATCGATCGACAGAGACGGCGACGAAATCTACAGGCCTATGGTCATCCCCCTCGAAGGCGGCTTCCCAGAGCCCGCCTTCCCCGACCTGGAGGACGGGCGCATCTTCTTCGATTATTCGCACAACGACAACCCCATTATTTACCTGGTGGCCTCGGCCCTCAGCGAGCAGATGAACAGGAGCTACCAGGCCGATATACGCACTGGCACGTTCGAGAAGATCTCGGAGAGTGTATGGGGCGGCTACCCTAACGCCGCCAACGACGAGAACACCCTGGCCGTCCTGGTCGATGGCTATACCTCCGGTGATAACGTGCTATACATCTGGAGGAAAGGCGAGCCCGGTGGGCGCAAGTTGCTCTACGGCACCCCCCTCGAGGAGCGCACTGCCGGCCAGGAGGTGCCCCTGAACGCCCTCAACCCGGCCCGCGTCACCCCCGGCGACCAGGGCCTGGTATCCACCACGGCTCTCTTCGACGACGCCTATAGCATCGGTTACATCGACCTGCGGGAGCCGGGCGAAGTCAAACCCGTCACCCTTCAGGGCACCGTCCACTCCGGCACCGGCGAGATGACCCAACTGACCCACCTTCACGACGACCGCTACCTGGTGCAGTACAACATCGACGGCTGCTCCTGGGCCTACGAGGGCACTTTCAACGAAGAGGCCCTCACCCTCGACCTTGATAAAGTGATCTGCGGCCAGGGGCAACTTGCCGGCGGCGTGGCCGAGGGCATCCACTACGATAAGGAGAGCGACAGGTACGTGCTGGCCTTCTCTACCGCCTCATCGCCCACCCAGATTTACAGCGTGGAGGGCGAGGATCGCAAGACGGTGCCCCAGACGCGAGAGCGCATATTGGGTGTTCCGCAAGACTGGCTGTCGAACGGAGAAGACGCCTCGTTCCAGAGCTATGACGGGCTGCGCATCTCGGCCCGGCTCTATATGCCCGCCCGCTCGCTCGGCTTCGACGGCCCGAGACCGTTGGTCTACTACATACACGGCGGCCCGCAGAGCCAGGAGCGGCCCAATTTCGCCTGGTTCTCGATGCCCCTCATCCAGTTTCTTACCCTCAACGGCTTCGCCGTGTTCGTGCCCAATGCCCGAGGCAGCTCCGGCTACGGCCTGGGCTACATGAAGCACGTGGACCACGACTGGGGCGGGCAGGACCGCCTCGACCATGTGCATGCCATGAAGCTCTTAAAGGACGACCCACGGATCGATACCTCCCGCGCAGGCGTGATGGGCCGCTCCTACGGCGGCTATATGACCCTCACTCTGGCGGGCCGCCACCCCGAGCTTTGGTCGGCCGCCATCGACATGTTCGGCCCCTACAACCTGATCACCTTCGTGGAGCGCATCCCCGAGCCCTGGAAACCGTACTTCTACCAGTCTCTCGGCCACCCGGACACCAACCGCGACTTCCTGGTGGAGCGCTCTCCCTCCAACTACATCCACAACATCAAGAGCCCCCTCCTGGTCATGCAGGGAGCCAACGACCCGCGGGTCATCGAGCGGGAATCGCGAGACGTGGTGGAGCAACTCCACGCCGCAGGCAAAGAAGCCGAGTACATGGTTTTCGAGAACGAGGGCCACGATGTAATCAAGTACGAGAACAAAGTGCTCTGCTACAACACCATCACCGACTTCTTCAAGAAGCACCTGAAGCCATATGGGGTGTAGGGATCTCCCTGCCGGGGGTTTGGGG
>JBJMMB010000515.1:0-2329 GCA_045805005.1 Chloroflexia bacterium | reverse complement strand
GCTATGCACTTCTCGTCCCTGTACACAATATGGTGGCCGGCTGAGTCCGGAGCCGACGCGAGTTCGCAGATGAAGCACGTGCCTGTGCCCACGCGCTGCTTGTACGATTCAAGGTCGAATGGCTCCCTCGGCTCGTGAAGCGTCAAAGCCCGGCCTGCTCCGGTTGCGTGTAGGAAATGTACTTGAACATCGCCCGCAACTCCATCGGGTTGTCATAGACGCGCAGCCGGTACCGCCATGAGCCCAGCGTCTGGAGCGCCTTGCGGTGCCAGGGCCTGATCTTAAGATCAGACACCGTCGGGTAGCGGGCATTGAGGACGGTCTCGAAGTCGTTGAGCTTACGCAGGTGGCCCGGTTTCACCCAGGGCGTGTGCGGGTTGCGCCTGCGCGAGAAGCTGGACCACTCTTCGCCGATCCACTCATCGAGCGTATCGGGATACCTGAAGCCGGCCTTCTCGGCCTCCTCAAACATGTGACCGCCCGGCGTTGGAGTGTACAGGTAGAGAATAATCTCGGAGGCGGGGTTGATGCGCTTGATATTGTAGATGAACTCGATATTCTCGTCTATGTCGGCCTCCGGATCGGGCGGATTTCCCAGCACAAACGAAAACTCAGGGATGATACCGTACCTCATGCTCTTCTCGGCTATGGCAAGCGTCTCTTCCGGAGTGAGGGGCCCTTTGTTCATTGCCTTGAGCGTGGTGGCGGAAGCGTTTTCGGCCCCCATGAAGATCATCTTGCAGCCCGCGTCGCGCATCAATTCCCAGGTCAGGTCGTCGTAGCGCATGATCGTGTCGATGGTGCCCTCGCCCCACCAGCCGATGCCGAGCCCCTTGATACCTTCCGCGAACGCGGCCACGCGTTTCTCAGCCGTGAAGAAGTTGCTGTCGTGGAACTCCAACCCGTTGACCCCATAGCGCTCCTGCAGCATCCGCACCGTGTCGATCGTGCGTTCCGGCTTCTCGGCCAGCCAGCGCCCAAAATAATTCTTCGTAACCGAGCAGAATGAGCAGGTGAAGGGGCACCCGATGCTCGAATGATAAGACGTCGTTCGGTTCCCAAGGATTGTGTTCTTCAGATACTGTCTGACGTCCACCTTCTCGTAGGGCAGACCGGGCAAGTTGTTGGGGTCCGTCAGCTTGCGAGACTTATTGTGCCGGATGGCGCCGTTTTCACGGTAGGAAAGGCCGTCAATCGCGGCGAGAGAGCCTCCATGCTCAAGCACGTCGAGCAGTTCAAGGATGGTCTGCTCTCCCTGCGAGCGGACCACAAAGTCCACGGCCGGGTCTGCCAGGACCGTTGCAGTGTGCGATGAGGGGAAGTACCCGCCCCACACAACGGTTACGTTTGGGAAGCGGGCCTTCACTGCGCGGGTGTGCGGCACAGCGTGGCTCAATTGGGGCCCAGGCATGACAGTCACGAGCAGATACTTTATCTCCGGGTTGCGCTCGATCGCTTCGATCAGGTTCTGGCCCGCCCGGTTGTCGACGTTGCCATCTACGATCTGCCACGAGTACTTCCCCTCGAAGACCGCGCCCAGGGAGAGCACGGAAAGAGGCAGACGGTATTTGAATTCGGTAGCCCTCGGGTTGTAAAGCAATATCATGGTAGTACCTGATCCACTTGTGCGCTTGTGGGCCGCGTCGGCAGGAAGCGCCATATCGACACTTGCTCCCAGGGCAGGTCCCGGCGAGACATGCACTGGCCCGACCACCCTTCACCCTCGATGAGCCCCACCAACACACCCACCTCCGCGGCGTCGCCGAACACGCAAAACATCGAACCCCCCGGCGCGAGGTGCTCTTTGGCCCCGGCCCCCAGGCGAGCCAGCCACTCCAGTCGCTCCCCGCCCTTGTATGCCGCCTCAACTTGTGAGCGTGGCACGCCTCGAAAGTACGGAGGGTTACATAATATCACATCGAATCGCCGTCCCGCCACCGGCCCAAACATATCGCCCCGCAGCACGCTCACCTTCTGGGCGAGGCCGTTAGCAGCCGCGTTCAGGCTTGCGCACTTCACCGCGACCGGGTTGCTATCCACGGCTACCACATCCGCCTCCGCCCGCGCAGCCGCCAGTGCCACCACGCCGGTGCCCGTGCCCACCTCCAGCACAGAGCAAGCCGGTCCTTCGCCCCTGCGCAGCAGTCGTGGGTACTCTTCAGCCAGAAACCGGCTCGTGAAGTGCCAGGTTGGATGGAATACCGTGGGCAGGACCACGAGGTCCAATCCGGCCACCCGCTCCGCGAAGGCCCGCGAGTGGTCCGGCGGCCTCACACGCCAGCGCATATTCAACCCCCACCGCGCCACCCCCTTCGCCCCACGCCGCACG
>JBJMMB010000514.1:0-2003 GCA_045805005.1 Chloroflexia bacterium | reverse complement strand
GCGCCGAAGACTTCGGGATTGCGCGAGGCAAGGTTCCAGGAGCCGAACCCTCCAGAGGAGAAACCGAACAGGCCGCGGCTTCGTGCTTGCGGGATCGTGCGGTAGTGGGCGTCGCTGTGGGGAACCACATCTTTGAGCACGTATTGCTCAAAGCGGCCGGTCACGGGCGAGTCCACCCATTGGCCGCACCCCCAGCGCGACCAGCCGTCGGGCATGGCGACGATCATGGGAGGAACCCCCATACGCCGGAAGACGGGGTCAAGGACGTCCTCGATGGGAGGCCGCCACCGCTGCCCGTCGGTGGAAGGGTTCACCATCTCCGCGGCAGTCTCGCCATAGGCATGTAAGAAATAGGCCGTGGGATAGCGGCGGTCTGGCTCTTCCTCGTAGCCTGGGGGTAGGTAGACGAAGAGGTCGCGCTCGCTCGGGTCACCCAGGAGATTGCTTACAAGTTGAGTGCCTTCCAACCGCGAATGAATGATCATGTCCTTCTTCTACCCTCCATTTGGAGTGCCCACATACCCCATATGCGAACTACGCCAACCTGATTAGGTTGGCAGAGCAGAGCAGCGCTGCTATATCTTATCACACATTCAGCGTGCCGAGGATGACCTGGTCGCGGCGCAAATCCAGCCTCGCCTGCTCGAAATACCTGCGCCTATAGATATAGCCCTCTTCCAGGAGGAAGTCGCGCACGGGGAGATGGGGTAGCCGAGAAGGGGAGAGCGCGGGTGTGCCGAGGTTTTGCCGGCAGACGAAGAAGCGGCCTGGGAGGGTTCACGGGCCGCTTCTTCTTGCTTGGGTCGATGGAGCGTAAGGCGGGGCCGTTGGTCTGGGGGTATGCAGACCTGGGGCCCCGCCTCTTACGATTGGCGCCTGGGGCGGGGCGCGGCTACTGGTTGCCGGCCGGGCCGATGGGCGGGGCTCCCCCTATGCCGAAGTTGCCTCTCAGGAGGTTGAAGTCGGAGGCGCTCACCACCGAGTCGCCCGTGAAGTCGGCCCTGCCATCGTAGCCTATCTGGCCTACCGATTTGCCGAAGGTGCCTTTGAGGATGGTGAAGTCGCTGGAATCGACGTTGTTGGTGTTGTTGCAGTCGCCCGCGGGTTGGAGGCCCATCTCCACGTTGGAGGTAGAACCCGAGGTGAGGGTGACCAGACCGGAGGTGGCGAGGTGGGTGGGTCCTTTGACCCTCCAGCGGTAGGAGCCGGAGGAGAGGGACAGGGGTACGGTGAAGAAGCCGCCGGCATCGGTGGTGAGGCTTGTGTACTCGTTGTCGGGTCCCCCACTCTGAAGGCGGAGGGTGACGCTGATGGGCTGGGCCTGGGCTGCGTGAGGCTGGGCGGGCGGACCCTGCCAGGTCACGTGGCCCACGAGCAGGGTTCCAGGCGTACGGGTGGGTGTACTGGTGGGTGTGCTGGTGCCGATGGGCGTTGCTATGGGTGTACCACAGGCGGCATATACCTCGAACTCTGCCGCTTCGGCGTAGTTGTCGCCGTAGTTATTCAAGATGAAGAGCATCACATACTTTGCCTGCACGGGCGCGAAATCGTAGCGGAACAGCGCATTCTGTTGGGGTGTCGTACCCGTGATCACGGTAGTGAAACTGAGCGTGTTCGTGTCGGTGGTTGAGACTCGTATCTCGAAGTCGCGCATACTGTTCGCGAGCCCGTCGCCACCTGTGGCTGCCGGGTCGATCTGCACATGGTCAATAGTGTAAGTATTCCCCGCAGGCAATCTCACGATAATGTACTGGTTGGTGGTCTGCCCGCCATCACCGGACCAGCCCACGTTGAGGTCGCCGTCAATCAGCCCTGCCACGTCCCAGCCGCCACCATAGTTGGATGAATAACTTGCTATGGAGCCTCCGTTGGCAGCCGCCGCCAGGTTAGACGTGCAGGGGATCGGAGTTATTGTGGGCGTGCTGGTGGGTGTGCCGGTCATTGTAGGCGTATCTGTTCCGGTGGGTGTGCCGGTAGCAGTGGGTGTGTTGGTGACGGTAGGC
>JBJMMB010000513.1:0-7474 GCA_045805005.1 Chloroflexia bacterium | reverse complement strand
CTGGTAGAATTCGTCGAAGTACCACTTGTAAAGCAAAGCCTCGTACAGCCCGCGCACCTTGCTCGCGATCACGCCGGGCAGCGGGTTCGGCCTGTAGTAGAGCAGGAAGGCGAAGAAGAGGCCGGTTACGGCGACCAGCGTGGAGATGACCATGATCAGGATGGTCGGCTGGGTGAAGCCGGGGGCGATAGCCTGGCCGAGCTCGATGGCGGGCGCGAACACGGGCTCCAGGAACTGGTGGATGAGGCCCTGGTCGGGCGGCACACCCACGAAGCCGGCGAAAGTGGCCGCCACCGCCAGTATGATGAGCGGCACGGTCATAACGGGCTTGGATTCGTGCGGGTGCACGTCGGCGGGTACGTTGTTCTTGCCGAAGAAGACGACGAATACGAGACGGAACATATACAGCGCGGTCAGGAAGGCGCTGCCCATCAGGAGGGCCCCCACTATCCAGTGGCCGCGGAGGAACGAGTTTCCTATGATCTCATCCTTGGACCAGAATCCGGCGAAGGGGATGATACCCGCGTTGGCGAGGGCCCCCACCAGGAAGGTCACGTAGGTGATGGGCATCTTGTCTCTCAACTGGCCCATTTTGCGTATGTCTTGCTCGCCGTGCATGCCGTGGATCACGGAGCCGGAGCCGAGGAAGAGGAGGCCTTTGAAGAAGGCGTGGGTCATCAGGTGGAATATGGCCGAGACCCACGCTCCCACGCCGAGCCCGGCGAACATGTAGCCCAACTGCGACACGGTTGAGTAGGCGACCACCCGCTTGATGTCGTTGTTGACGAGAGCGATGGTGGCTCCGAGCACGGCGGTAGTGGTGCCGATGATGGCTACAACCGCCAGGGCGTCGGGCGCGCTTGCGAAGAGGGGATTGAGGCGGGCCACCATGTAGACGCCTGCGGTGACCATCGTGGCGGCGTGGATCAGGGCGCTCACCGGGGTGGGACCCTCCATGGCGTCGGGGAGCCAGACATGGAGCGGGAACTGCGCGCTCTTGCCGATCGCACCCATGAAAAGGAGCAGGCAGGCAATCGTGAGGTTGCCGAGTATCATGGGCTGGGTTTGCGCGGCGTGGAAGATGTCGGTGTAGCGCAGGTCGGGCGATAGGGTGCTGAAGTTGACGAAGAGGAGCATTATGCCCAGACCGAAACCGAAGTCGCCTATCCGGTTGACGATGAATGCCTTCTTGGCGGCGTCGCTTGCCGTTTTCTTGTAGAACCAGAAGCCGATCAGCAGATACGAGCAGAGGCCCACCGCCTCCCAGCCGACGTACAGCAGCAGGAAGTTGTTGGCGAGCACCAGCATGAGCATGCTGAAGATGAACAGGGGCAGATAGACGAAGAAGCGCGGAAAGTCGGGCTCGTCCTCCATGTAGCCGAGTGAGTATATATGCACCAGCGTGCCCACCGAGGTTACCACCATGAGCATGACGGCGGTGAGGGGGTCCACCAGGAAGGCGACGTCCACCCTGAAGTCGCCCGACGGTATCCAGGAATAGAGGGTGTACTGGAAGGCGGGGGCGTGGGGATCGCGGTTGATCACCTCGATGAGCACCCACAGCGACAGCAGGAACGTCAGCCCCACGAGGCCAACCGCTATAGGCCCGGTGGTCCGCTTCAGCTGCCTGCCGAACAGGCCGTTGATGATGAAGGCGAGCAGCGGCAGCGCGGGTATGAGCCAGATGTAGTCGAGGATCGAGGGCATATTCCCGTCACTCCTTCATGATTTCAATGTCGGTGGTGTTCACCGTTGGCTTCTGGCGCACAAGGGCGATGATGATAGCCAGGCCGACCGCGGCCTCAGCGGCGGCCACCGTCACCACGAAGACCACAAAGTTCTGCCCGGCCATCGAGTTGAGCGAGGCCCCGAACGCTACCAGCGACAGGTTGACCGCGTTCATCATCAGCTCAGCCGACATGAATATCACCAGCACGTTGCGCCGGGTCAGCACTCCGATGAAGCCGATGCAGAAGAGTATGGCGCTAATCATCAAGAAGTAAGATAGCGGCACGCCGGTAGTCTGTGATACAGTTGAAATATCGGTTGGCATATTTGTAGTCCTCCTTTTTTCTTATTTGTCTGCTTCCACGCCGGAGGTGGTGCCCGCGCCTACGCCGCTCGGTTGGTTGACGGTGGGGATCTCACGTTCGTCCACCCGCACGTCGGGGGCGGGGGGGTAGCCCATGGCCGGGCGCAGCTTCTTCTCTAGCTGCAACTCCTGGGGGGAGTCGGCCACCGAGCGCCGCCCCAGCGAAATACCCAGTGCGGGGATTACCTCCTCGACCTCCGCGGGCTCCTCTTTGCGGGCCAGCACGATGGCCCCCAGCACGGCCAGCAGCAGGATTAGCGAGGCCACCTCGAACGGGAAGAGGAAATTGGTGTAAAGAGTTTGTCCGAGGGCCTGCACATTGCCGCCGATGCTGCTTACATAAGTGGTGCTCCACTTGTCGATGAAAGCCTGCGCGGGCCGTGGGTTGCTGAAGATGATGACCGTGATCAGCTCCAGGGCCAGCAGGAGGCCCACGGGCCAGGCTATGAACAATTGCGCGCGATGCACTTCCCCCAGGCGGGGAGTTTCGCGCAGGCCCAGGAGCATGATGACGAACAGGAAGAGCACCAGTATAGCACCGGTGTAGACAAGCACCTGCAGCGCTGCCAGGAACTCGGCCCCCAGCATTACGTACAAGCCAGCGAGTTGGAAGAAGGTGACAACCAGCCACAGCGCCGAGTGCACCGCGTCCCTGCGGGTAATCATCATCAGCGAGCTGACGATGGCGAGGGTCGCCAGCGCCCCGAAGACGAGCATCCCGAACGTTATTATGTTCACTCCAAAGAGCGAGATCATGCGTCCTCCTCAGTGCGTATTGCGTATTGCGTATTGCGTATTGGGTGCTTGCCAAATCTGGATGTACAACGCACTGGCCTTCCTCCTTTACGCAATACGCGATACGGACTACGTGCCTTTCTGGGTGCCCCTGGTGTCGTCCTCCTTGCCGCTTGGAGGCTCGTCGCTGTATGCTTCCGCGCCCCGGCCCGGCTGCTCCGCCCCCGAGGGCCTGCCGAACTGGCTGGGGCGGGTCGTGCCGCCTATGACGGTGGGGCCCATGAGGTCCTCCGCGCTGCTGTAGCCCGCGGCCTGCGCCTCCTTATCCAGGCGCTCGTTCAACTCGGCCATGTAGGTCTTGCCCAGGTCGAGCAGTTTATGCTTATCATAGACGGTTTCGCCCCGGTTGTCGGTGGCCATCTCGAAGTGGTGGCTCATGATGATGGCCTCCACCGGGCAGACCTCCACGCACAGCCCGCAATAGAGGCAGCGCGTCTCGTTGATCTCGTAGTAGTAGGTCATCTGCTTGGAGCGCGGCTCTAGCGGGTCGAGGCCCTTCATATAGTAGTGCTCGAAGGGGTGCCACTCATCGAAGTGCTCGGCCTCCGGGCGGTCGTCCTCGATGACGCCGATGGTGATGCAGTCCATGGGGCAAATCTGCGGGCAGAGGCCGCAGCCCACGCACTTCTCGCGGCCCGTTTCCGGGTGGGGCAGCAGGCCCACCGCGCCCCTGAAGCGCGGCGAAAGGTCCCGCATCTGGTCCGGGTACTGCACGGTTATGGTTGGTTTGAAAAACTGCCTCAAGGTGACGAAGAACCCCGCCACCTGGTTCGTCAGGTCCATGTTCCTCTCCTAGCTCCTCGTCGTGACTTCCACGGGGCGAGCCTCCCCTTCGATTGTGCCACGTCCACCCTTGACCGTACGCACGAGTATAAGCTGCCGCTCCGGCTCCACGAGCACCGGGCGCTCCGCTCTGCCGAACCAGCCCAGGCCGGCAACCCTGGAGAAGCCATACAGGGCTGCGGCCCCGAACACCAATTCTATGACGATCATTATCACCCACGATATCCAACTGTACGTAGCGGGATCGGCGGTTGGCGGGAACAATATCAGCTTGAGCACCGCTACGACCAGTATATTGAGCAGGATCACGGGGAGGAAGACCTTCCAGCAGAGGCCCATGAGCTGGTCGTAGCGGAAGCGCGGCAGGGTCCAGCGCAGCCAGTAGTATACGAAGATGAAGACGGCCATCTTCAAAATAAGCCAATGTATCCCGGAGCCGAGGAGTCCGGAGATGACGGGGATATCGATAGGCGGGTGACCGCCCTGGGCAGGCTGGTCAAAGAAGGCAGCTAAGGGCGACGTCCACCCGCCCAGGAAGCATATTGAGGACAGGGCAGAGACGGTCACCATAGCGATGTACTCGCTGAGGAAGAAGAGCCCGAAGCGGATGCCGCTGTACTCTGTGTGGTAGCCGCCGACAAGCTCCGACTCGGCTTCGGGGAGGTCGAAGGGGGTGCGGTTGGTCTCGGCGATGGCCGAGGTCAGGAATACCATGAAGGCTACGGGTTGCACCAGGATGAGCCAGAAGCCGGGCTGACCGGCGACATGCAGATTAGGGTTCTGTGCCGTGGTGATGTGCGCCAGGCTGAGCGAACCGCTCAGCAGGAAGACCCCGACCAGGGAGATGCCCATGGTGATCTCATAGCTGATGACCTGCGATGATGAACGCAGCCCGCCGAGCAGCGAATACTTGCTGTTGGACGACCAGCCCGCGGTAATCAGGCCGTAGACGCCCAGGGAGGAGAGGGCCAGGAGCACCAGCGCGCTCACGCCCACATCGGAGATGAACCAGGCGATTTTCTGGCCGAAGAGGTCTATGTAGCCGGGTTGCGATTCTGACGGGCCGAAGGGTATCACCGCCATGGCAGCCAGGGCCGCGAACGTGGATACTATGGGCGCGGCAAAGAAGACCCACTTGTCGGCTCCCGACGGTATGGTGGTCTCCTTCTTGATCATCTTGATGAGGTCGGCGAAACTTTGCAACAGCCCCAGCGGCCCCGCTCGATTGGGTCCCATCCGGGCCTGCATATGCGCCGCCACCTTGCGCTCGAAATACACGAGAAACGCGACGACGACAAGCGCCACGTTCATCACGATGAACGCGAAGATCAGCTTTAGCAAGAAAAACACCCAATCCAAAATGACTACCCCTTTCTGGAATTACGAATTACGAATTACGAATTGGGGTTTAGGCTAATTCGTAATTCGTAATTCGTAATTTGATCATAACGGTTGTCTCCCTACGTCGAGCACGTTAGCGGTGGCCACCGGTTGGATCTCTTGCGCGGGGCGGGTGGCCATCTGGGGGGCGGGCTGTACCCTTATGGGTACGGCTTTGCGCTCGCCGTCTTGGATGGCCTGGCGGGCCTCTCGGACGCCCCGGCTGGTGCCCGCCTGCTCCATGGTGATGGCAAAGAACGCCCGGCCCTCGGGTACGCGGTCGTGGATCAGCGAGACCGCGTAGATGGGCTCGGGGCTCTCGATGCCCTCGAATGTTACCTGCACCGGCAGTTGGTGGCCGATGCCCAGCCGCGCCGCGTCCCGGCTGTTGAGATGCAGGCGCGGATCCGGCTCCACGCGGCTGAGCGCGAAGCTCTGTCTGCTGAGGGTGCCCGTGCGGTACGGGAAGAGCGCGAAGCCCACGGTTGCCATCAATACGTCCCCCCCCGCAGGCTCGGCTGCCTGGAAGGCCGGTTGCGGGGCCGTGGACATGATGGCCTTGCCGCTCCTGGTGGCGAAGCCCTCGGTGTAGAGTACCGGCGTGCCTGCGTGGAGGCGCTCAGGACAGGGCCATAGGAGGCTTTTTAATTTGAGCTGTTTGTAGGACACGGCGGCGGGCATGGGGATGTCGTCGTCTACGAATTCGGTCATGTCGAGCCGGGCGTAAGTAACCCCGGCGTACTCGGGCACCACCCGCCCTATCTCCTCCATGACCTGCTTGGGATCGGTGGGCATGTCCAGGCCCAGCCGCTTGCCCAGCATGCCGATTATCTGCGCGTCGGGCTTGGTGACGCCAACCGGCTCTATCGCCTGGCGCACCCGCTGGATGCGGCGCTCGGTATTGGTGTAGGTGCCCTCTTTCTCGGCGTAGGAGGCCGCGGGCAAGATCACGTCGGCAAACTCGCCTGTCTCGTTGATGAAGATGTCCTGCACCACCAGGAAGTCCAGTTTCTTGAGGGCCTCGCGCACCCGGTTGCTGTTAGCCTCCTCCGTACCGAGCACGGGGTTGGATCCCACCACCCACATAGCCTTGAGGTCGCCGCTCTCGGCGGCTGCGATCATCTCGCGCAAGCTCAGGCCCGGGTCGCCCGATATTTCAGGGGTTGGGGCTTCGTCGGAGCCGGCGGTTAGAACCAGGGGCCGGCGCTCCGAACCAGGCGGAGGCGGAGACTGCACCTTGCTCCCCGCCCAGAGGTTTTCCATTTCGCGGGCGTTGTCGGCGTTGACGGGGCGGTAGCCGGGGAAATAGCCGGGCTGGCAGCCCATGTCGTTGGCGCCGAGGCAGTTGCTATCGCTCACCAGCGGGTTGACACCCGCGCCTGGGCGGCCGATATTGCCCGTAACCAGGGCCAGGTTGGTGAGGGCGGCTACCGCGCTCGCGGGAAGGGTGTATGGCCCGGCTGCCGGAAAGACGATGGTGGAGGGTGGGAAGCCCTTCTCCGGCCTCTCCACTTTGTAGCTGAGGATAGCGTCCTCTACGGCCACCGGAGGGGTGGCGCTCGCGTGGCCGTTGCGGGTCATGGGGAGGTTGCTGGGGTGGGTGGGCTCTGGGAGCTTGCTGGGGCCGGCGTTGGTGCCGCCCGTGGCGTACAGGTAGGCTGCGGCCACAATATCGACCGTGGGCACGCCGGTCATGCGGCTCACCTCGGCCAGGGAGAAGGCGTCGGCGGCCAGCGACTGTATGTAATCAGCGCTGTTCTCTGTGCGGCCATCCAGGAACGCCTCGTCATGCAAGCGGGCATCGGCTATCACGCGGGCGATGCCGTGCACAAGGATCTCCTCGGTGCCTGGGCGGGGGGCCAGCCAGAGTGTGGCCCACTCGCACATCTTAACCCACCGCGGGCTGATTACCACAACTTTCTTATCCATGAGGCGCACCATGCGCTGCAGTTGGTAGCCGTACACCGGGTGGGTCTCGTAGATGCTGTCGCCAACCAACAGCACGCAGCCGGCCTTCTGGCGGGTATCGATCAGGTTGTTCGTCTGGGCCGGGTAGCCGAGCATATCGTGGAGGACTCCGAGGGCCACCGACTCTGTAGCCCGCCCGTCCCAGTCGATGTTGTTCGTGCCGAGGCCGAGGCGGGTGACCTTCTGCAGGAGGTAGTTCTCCTCGTTGGTGAGCTTGGGTGAGGCGACCACGGCGGTCGCGCCCCGGTGCTCCTGGAGCTTGGAGGTCACCAGGTCGAGGGCCTCGTCCCAGGTGGCGGGCACCAGGCGGCCGTCGCGCCGCACCAGTGGCTTGCTCAGGCGGTTGTTGGAGTTGACGAAGTCCAGGGCGTAGCGGCCCTTGACGCAGGTGATGCCGTCGTTGACGCCGAGTTGGTCGTCGCTGAGATCGTATTAGATTTGTTTTGGTTTGTTTGT
>JBJMMB010000512.1:0-10585 GCA_045805005.1 Chloroflexia bacterium | reverse complement strand
TGGACCTGGACAGCGCGGTTAATCTGATGGTTCTGGCGCTGGAACGCAAGGCGAGGCGCATCGGAGTGCCGGACGAGGCTCTCGGCCCCGGTGCCGGGCTCCAGCCTTACGCCGAGCCCCCCGGCGACATCCCGCCCGCGTCGGGGGCCGATGATGGGGCAACGTGAGTGGATCTTCACCGAGCATCCATTGCAATCTTGCGACTCTTTTGATACGCTGTGCGTACTTTTAGTCAGCTTTGAACGTATTTCAATGCTATCGGAGGTACGAGATGTTGTTACGCCCTGTGCACACTTATTCCATCGTGGCCCGCGACCCGGAAACCGGGCAGTTGGGGGTGGCGGTGCAGTCGCACTACTTCTCTGTAGGGCCGGTGGTGCCTTGGGTTGAAGCCGGGGTGGGTGCCGTTGCCACCCAATCGTTTGTGGAGGTCACTTACGGCCCGCTGGGGCTGGAGATGATGCGGGCGGGCAAGACGGCCCGGCAGGCCCTCGACGGGCTGCTGGCGGCCGACACAAAGACCGAGGTCCGACAGGTCGCCATGGTGGACGCCAAAGGGAATGTGGCCGCGCACACAGGCGAGAAGTGCATCCAGCCCGCGGGCCACCGCACAGGCGAAGGCTACTCGGCGCAGGCCAACCTCATGCGCAACAGCACGGTCTGGGACGCCATGGCCGAAGCCTACGAGGCCGCCGAGGGCGACCTGGCGGAGAGGCTGGTGGTGGCGCTGGAGGCCGCCGAGGGTGAGGGCGGGGACATCCGGGGCAAGCAGTCGGCGGCCCTGCTGGTGGTGACGGGCGAGCCGACCGGCAGGCCGTGGAGCGACAAGCTCTTCGACCTGCGGGTAGACGACCATCCAGTGCCCCTCGAGGAGTTGCGCCGCCTCCTGCGCATCGCCAGGGCCTACCGCCACGCCGACATAGCCGAGAACGCCCTCGTCACCGGCTCCCACGACGAGGAGTTCGCCGCCCGCGAGTTTGAGCGCGCCGTGCAGCTCCTGCCCGACATAGAAGCCAACCCCGAGCCGCTCTTCTGGCACGCGGTAGCCCTCGCCAACGCCAAGAAAATCGACGCCGCCCTGCCTATCTTCCGCCGCGTCTTCGCCGCCGACCCCTCCTGGCGCGACCTCGTCCCCCGCCTCGTCCCTGCGGGCCTCCTCGCCGACGATAAAGAAATCTTGCGCAACACGGAAGGGAGCTAGGCGCGTGCGCGCCTAGCTCCCTTCCGTGTTGCTATTTAAGAAGCCCTACTTCCCCCGCATCTTCGGGTCCACGGCATCCCGGAAGGCGTCGCCTATGAGGTTGAAGCCGAGGACGAAGAGGACCAGGGCCGCGCCGGGGAAGACGACGATGTGCCAGTAGCGGGCGAGGTCGGGTATCCAGTTGCGGGCGAAGCTCAGGAGCTGACCCCAGTCGGCGTAGCCCTCGGGGGCTCCCAGGCCCAGGAAGCTGAGGGCCGAGAAGAAGAGGACATAAGTGCCGATGTCGAGGGAGGCCACCACCAGGAGCGAGTAGATGGCGTTGGGCAGGATGTGGCGGAAAAGGATGCGCCAGGGGGGCGCGCCTATCACCTTGGCGGCAAGCACGTAGTCCCGCTGCTTGACGGAGAGCACGTCGCCGCGGATGAGGCGGGCGTAGGAGGGCCAGGAGAAAGCTATGACGGCCAGCACCGCCGACAGGAAGGGGTTGCCCAGCTTGGGCACCAACACCACCGCCAGCGTGAGAGCCGCCATGAGGAAGGGAAAGGCCAGCACGATCTCCACGATGCGCTGCACTATCTCGTCAAACCAGCCGCCTACGTAGGCCGACACAGCTCCTACCAGCCCGCCAATGACCACCGTGATGGCCGTCACGATCAGGCCCACCTGGAAGGCCGTGCGCGTGCCCCACACCACACCATAGAAGAGATCGTAGCCGCCAGGGGTCGTGCCAAACGGGAGGCCGGGGCCGGGGAGCTGGGGCTCGGCGTAGAAACTGACCCGTGGCATGTTGTAAGGGTTGGCCGGATCGGTGGGAGGCGCGAGCACCGGGGCAAAGAGAGCAACCAGAATGAAGAGAATGACGATGACCGTGCCCACGACGGATACCGGGTTGCGCATCAGCGCCTTGACCCAGTAGGGTATCCGCTTCTTCAGCGGCACCGTGAAGGTAGGCGCGGGAGCGCCTGGGGCCTGTGGCTGAACGACTGTCTCAGTTGCTGCCATATATCACTCCAACCTTATTCGCGGATCCAGGAACGCGTAGGCTACATCGACCGCCAGGTTTGCAAGGATGAGCAGGGCGCCGCTGAACAGGGTGACGCCGAGGACTGAGACTGCGTCGAGGTTCAGCGCGGAGTTGGAGGCCCACCAGCCCACCCCGTGGAAGTTAAAGACTGTTTCGGCTATCACCGCGCCGTTGAGCAGGCCTGCGAAGAAGAGCCCGCCCACCGTGACAACGGGTATCAGCGCGTTGGGCCGGGCATGGCGGTTTATGACGACGCGCTCGGAAAGGCCCTTGGCGCGAGCCACCGTAGTGTATTCGGCGTGCAATACATCGAGCATCGAGGAGCGCATGACGCGCAGTATGAGAGCGCAGCTCACATACGCCAGGGTCAGCGCGGGCATAAATATATGGCGCACCGCGTCGAGGAACACATCGAGCCGGGCGTTGAGGAGCGAGTCGACCGTATACATGCCCGTATACGTATGCCACTCGGGCGAGAAGACCACGTTGGTGGCCCAGTCGGAGAGCCGGCCGGGCGGGAACCACTGGAGACTTGCGTAGAAGATCATCAGCATCAGCAGGCCGAACACGAAGGTGGGGAAGGCGTAGCCGACTATGCTGAATATGCGGGCGGCCTGGTCGATGAACTTGTCGTGGTTCACCGCCGCCTTGACGCCAAGCCAGGTGCCAAAGAGCATGATGGGTATGAAGCTCCACAGCGCGAGCTCCAGCGTGGCCGGGAAGTAGCTGGCTATCGCGTCGAGCACGGGCTGCTGCGCCGTTTTCGACCAACCCAGGTCGCCCTGCAACGCCTTGACCAGCCAGTTCCAGTATTGGACGGGGACCGGCTGGTCAAAGCCGTACTTGTGAATTACATCCTGCAAGGCATGCTGCGTCTTGGGAGGGCTGCTGAGATACATCGCCGCCCGCTGGGCCGGGTCGAGCAACTGCAACATCGAGAAGATCAGGATGCTCAACCCAAACAGCGTCACGGGGAGTATCAACAGCCGGCGAACGATGTAACTCGTCATTTTAGAGCCCCTTTGCGTATTGCGTATTGCATACCCAGTGCAGGTACGCAATACGCAATACGCAATTCGCGAGTCTTACTCTCCCTTAGACAGCATGTAGAAGTAGAGGCCCGTGTTGGCTGTGATGGGGATGATCGGGTTGTAGTACCAACCCTTCACCCACTCCTGGTGGTAGTCGCGGCCCTGGGGCTGCACGACGTGGAGGTCGAGGGCGTTCTCGTAAGAGAGGTTCTGGAGCTGGCCGTAGAGCTTGGAGCGCTCGGCCTGGTCCGTGCTCGCAACGGCCTTGTTGATCAGGTCGTCAAGCTGGGTCTGTAGATTCTTCTCGAAGTGCTGGTTGGCCGAATAGGCGCCCGCGCTGGAGAGGTAAGGCGTCACCCAGTCGTGCGGATCGTGGAAGTCCTCCTGCCAGCCCAGCATGAAGAGGGCCAGACGGCCATCGTTGGACTCTTTCAGGAAGTTCGGCCACTCCTCGCCGGCCAGGTCGATGACGAACTTGGGGTTAATCTTGGCCAGGCTGGACTTGAGTATCTCCCCCGCCACCTTCCGCTGGTCGTTGCCCGTGTTGTAGACGTAGGTGACCTTGAACCCGGTGTCCCAGAGCGACGCGCCCGAGTCCGACTTCAGGGCAGCGGCCTTAAACTCGTCTGTAGCCTTGGCCAGATCGAAGGTGTAATGGGGCTGCTTGGGGTCGTAGCCCAATAGGCCATTAATGATCGGGCCAAGCGCCTGCTCGGCTTCGCCGTGTTCCACCTGCTTTATGTAGGTGTCCCAGTCGAACGAGTAGTTGAAGGCCTTGCGGACGTGGATGTCGCTGAAGAAGTTGGCCGGTATGCCCTTGCCGTCCAGCTTGCCAGAGCCGATCCTGTTGTTGCCGCCGGTGGTATTGACCTCCTGGTTGAACAGGATTACCGAGTCGGTGGAGGTGGGGAAGCCCTTATAGAGCTTCAGGAAACCGTTGGCGTTGGTCGGAGAGCAATTCCAACTGGAACCCGTCTGGTAGCCGCAGGTATCCTTGACCGAGGGGTCGACCTGGGTGATGTATTGATTCTCCACGTAGGAGATATCGAGGTCGCCGGCCTTCAAGGCAGCGAAGCGGGTGCCCCACTCCTTTATGTTCTTGATGGCGATGCGCTGAAGCTTGGCGGGACCGGTAGGAGCGCCCTCCCACAGCGGCGTAGTCATCCAGTAGCTGTCGTTGCGCACCAGCGATATCACTTCGTTGGGCGTCCAGCGGTCGAGCTTGAAGGGCCCAGTGCCGTCCATAACCTTGAAGAGTTCGCTCGCCTCGGCCTTCGGATCGTGATACTTCTCGGCGGTGGCGCAATCGCCGTTCCAGCCGCCGCTCTTGCTCACGAAGTCCTTGCTGACGATGGCGGCCCAGGAGCCGGTGAGGATCTGCAGCATCGGCCCGTAGGCTTGCTTGAGGTGCATGGTAACCGTGCCGGCGCTGTCGTCGGCGGTGATCACCTGCTGAACGGCCGCGCAGCCCTTCGCGAAGTCCTTGCCGTTCTGCTTCTCGACGACATCGCCCTGGAAGGTCTGCACGTCAAGGCCGAAGAACGGCTGAAGCATGATCCACTGGGGCCCACCGGCGCGGTCCTGCATAAGTCCACGCTGGATGCTATAGGCCACGTCGGAGGGCTTGAAGTCCTCACCGTTCTGGAACTTGATGCCCTTGCGGATCGTGAAGGTGTAGGTCTTGCCGTCCTGGGATATGTCCCACTTGCTGGCCAGTACGGGCACGAACTCGGACACCTTTTCCTTGTTCATGCCAACCAAGGTCTCGTAAACGTTGAAGATGACCGTGGCGCTGGCCGTGTCGTAGGCCCACGCGGGGTCAAGCGATTCGGGGTCGCCCGCCGTGCCCACGTTGAGGGTAGTCGGGTCTTTGAGCTTGGGGCCCGCGCCGGTGCCGCCGGTGCCGCCGGATGGGGCGGTCGTGTTGGTGGCTTCCGCGGCCGGGGCCTGAGTGGCCTCGCCGCCCGCCGCCTGGGTGGGGGTGGCTTCAGCGCCCGTCCCCGTGCCCGGTGTGGCGGTGGGCACCTCCGTGGGGCCGCCCCCGCACCCCGCGAGGAGCATAGACGTGATAACCAATAATGTGAGGATTGTCGAGAGTCGCTTCATGTAATTTCCCATCTAGTTTTGTTTCCTCCTTTGAGTCCTTTAACGAAGCAGGTCCGGCCACGTTGCCTGCCAGGAAAGGGGATGTGCCGAGCGGACACCGGGTTACCCAAAACGAGATCTCGAGGTTCGAGCAGAACAGACATGATGTGTGAGGTCGTAAAGTGAAGAGTGGTTCACGTCCGTGAGCCGGAACTTGAGTTCATCCACCCGGCATCCTAGTACCAATAATGTTAGCATAGCTAACTGTAAATTGACAACCTCGTCTTGCAAGATTGATGCCGTGATGCTATATTGCGCTGATGCCATGAATTCTACTGAAGTAAAAACCCAGGGGCCCTCGACGATACTCGTCGTTGATGACGACGGCACGCTCCGGGATACCCTGGAGTACAACCTGCGACGCGAGGGGTACCGGGTGCTCACCGCAGCCGAGGGGGGCGAGGCCCTTCGTGTTGCATTCTCCGCAAAGCCCGACCTCATCATCCTCGATATCATGCTGCCCGGCATGAGCGGTTTCGAGGTGTGCCGCGCCGTCCGCAAGCAGTCGACGGTGCCGATCCTGATGCTGTCGGCCCGGGAGGAAGAGATCGACAAGGTGCTGGGCCTCGAACTGGGGGCGGACGACTACCTCACCAAGCCCTTCGGGCTCCGCGAGCTGCTGGCGCGGGTGCACGCGATGCTGCGCCGGGCCGAGGTACTACAGCCGCAACTCTCCTCCGTGGCTCCGGCGGGTGAGGGCGCAGGCGGGGCCGGCGTAGTGGAAGCCGAGCCCCCGCTGGTCGCGGGTGACTTGGTGATAGACCGTGCGGGGCGCACCGTCACGCTGGCGGGCGAGGCGGTAGAATTGAAGCCAAAGGAGTTCGAGTTGTTGGCCTTCCTGGCATCGCACCCCATGCAGGTCTTCTCCAGGGAAACCCTGCTCGACCGCGTATGGGGTTACGACTTCGTGGGCGGCACCCGCACTGTGGACGTTCACGTCCGCTGGCTCCGCCTCAAGCTGGAAGCCGACCCCGCAAACCCGCAACTTATCCAGACGGTGTATGGGGTAGGGTATAAGTTTGGAAGAGCCAGGGGCTGACACAACCAAACAACGGGTGCTGTTCATCTGCACCCACAACTCGGCCCGCAGCCAGATGGCCGAGGGGTGGCTGCGGCACCTGACGAGCGACCGGTTCGAGGCGTCCAGCGCAGGCACGGAGGCCACACGGGTGCGGCCCCTGGCTATACGGGCCATGAGCGAGGTTGGGGTCGATATCTCGGGGCACGAGAGCAAGACCCTGGAGAGGTTCATCTCCCAGCCCTGGGACTATGTTATCACCGTATGCGACCAGGCAAACGAGTCGTGCCCCTACTTCCCCGGCGGCAAGCGCCGCCTCCACTGGTCGTTCCCCGACCCCTCGCGGGCTACGGGCTCGGAAGACGAACAGATGGCCGTTTACAGAGAGGTACGCGACAGCATCAAGGACAGGATCACTGAGGAGCTATGCTCTCGCACACCTGGACCCGAATAGCCCTCAGCTACGCCCTACTGGTGCTTATAACGGCGGGGCTGCTGGCCTTATTGCTGGGTGACGACTTCGAGCGGAGAGAGGAAGACGCCCTGCGAACCCGCCTGGCCGACCAGGCACGGGCGTCCGCTTACGAAGCGGCTCCCCTCCTCGCCTCCAACGCCCCCGTAAGCACGACCACAACCCTGACCCACCGGATGGCCTCCGTCTTCGACACCAGGGTGACCCTCATCAGGCCGGACGGCGTCGTCGTGGGAGACTCGGAGCAGGACCCGGCCCTGATGGAAAATCACAGGCAGCGGCCCGAGGTGGTGCAGGTCCTGGCGGGGAATGGCCGGTTGGGCACCGACAGCCGGTTGAGCGCCACCGTCCACCGGCAGCTCCTCTACGTGGCCGTGCCCGTCAAAGACCCGAACGATCCTTCGCGGACCGTGGGCGTGGCCCGTGTGGCCTATCCGCTCACCTCGGTTGAGGAGGCCCGCAACGCGCTGTGGGGCAACGTGGCCCTCGCCGTGGTGCTGGTAAGCGTGCCCCTGGTGCTGCTGGGCGCGCTGCTTGTGAGGTCGATTGCCGGACCTCTGTCGTCCCTCCGAAACGTGGCGTTCCGCTTTGGAACGGGCGATTTGTCCGTGCGCTCGCGGCTGCAAGAGAAAGGCGAGATCGGTGAGCTAAGCCGCGAGTTCAACGCCATGGCCGACCGCCTGAGCAGCACCATCGGGCAGCGCACCACCGAGCGCAACCAGATGGCCGCTGTGCTGGCCTACATGCACGACGGTATCATCATCACCGGCTCCCAGGGCCAGGTCGAGAACATCAACCCGGCGGCGGCGCGGCTCTTCGGCACCAGCCCCGAGCAGGCAACGGGGCGCTCGCTCATCGAGGTGAGCCATAGCCATGAACTGCACGAGGCGCTGGCGGAGGCTCTCGCCTCGGGCGCCCGGCAGCGAGTGGAAACGGGGTTGCGCGGCTTCGTGCTGGCCGCCACCATCACCGCCGTGCCCGAATCGGACGGTGCAAGCCCCAGCGGGCTTATCGTGCTCCAGGACGTGACCGAGTTGCGCCGCCTCGAGCGTGTGCGGCGCGATTTCGTGGCGAACATAGGCCATGAGCTGCGCACCCCTCTCGCCTCGGTCAAGCTCCTGGTGGAAACGCTCCACACCGCAGTGAACGATGACCGGGAAGCCGCCCAGGAGTTTCTGCGGCGCATCGACGTGGAATTGGACGGCCTGACCCAACTCGTGCGCGAGTTGCTGGAGCTATCGAGAATCGAGTCGGGCCAGGTGCAGCTCAAGCGAGAGGCGGTGAGCGTGCCAACCCTCCTGGAGCAGACCGCCGGCAGACTGCGCGCCCAGGCCGAGCGCTCCGGTCTCACGCTAACGGTCTGCGGAAACGACGCTTTGCCGCCCGCCGACGCCGACCCCGATAGGGTGGAGCAGGTGCTGGTGAACCTGGTGCACAATGCCATTAAGTTCACCGACCCCGGCGGCAGCGTGACGCTGGAAGCGCAGCCACGCGAGGGCGCGATACTGGTAAGCATCGCGGATACCGGCAGGGGCATCCCCCCGGACGACCTACCACGCATATTCGAGCGCTTCTACAAGGTGGACAAAGCCCGCACCGGCAGCCGCGAGCGGGATGGGGGCACCGGCCTCGGCCTGGCCATCGCCAAGCACATAGTCCAGGCCCACAGCGGCCAGATCTGGGCCGAGAGCCGTCTGGGGGAGGGCGCTACCTTCTTCTTCACGTTGCCCGCGATTTCTACTTGTTAACAACCATTTAACCACCTGTTAACAACTCGCTAACCTCGGTTAATCTCCTCCTAAAATCGAGCTTGCATAATATACAGTGCAAGCAAATGATTAAGAGAAAGAACTTCCACGCCCTTTTTGGCCGCGGCTATCGAGTCTGCCGGTCCCTTACACAGCCCTCAGCCCTCTGTCCCTGGTGCCGGCTATGAGCCACCCGATTACCCTGGCTCTCATCGCGCACAATCGCTATAAGGAAATGCTGGCCTACTTCGTCCTGGACCACAGGGCGGCGTTCAGCCGGTTTCACCTGGTGGCGACCCGCGAGACAGGGCGCACCATGCAGAAGTGGACGGGGCTGAAGGTCCACCTGCTGGAGCACGGCCCCGAGGGAGGGGACGAGCAGCTTGGCGTGCTCGCCGCGGCAAATGAGGTGCAGGCCGTTATCTTCTTCCGCCATCCCCTCGCCGAGGGCCCTAATGAACCTGATTTCGCCGACCTCCTGCAACTCTGCGACCTCCGGGAGATCCCCACGGCCACAAATCGCGCCACGGCCGAAGCTCTTCTCTTTTTCTTGCTTCACAGCCCGGATCGCGCCCTCGTGACGGCGCGGCCCTGGGGCTTCGTGCACCCCCCTCTCGACGCTGAGCAAGGCGGTAGTGCAAGTGCAGTGCCTGTAAAAAAGGGAGCATGACACATCAATGCATACGGGAGGAGAACTAAAAAGGATGATCAACCAAATTGGAGTACCAATTTCGGTATCGGTGATATTTAGAAGGGCGGAGAGATCCGGCCGCAAGTTGCTGAGCGCGTTCGCATTGATCGCGCTCGTGGCCGGGCTGTTCCCCGGCTCTGGGGCTCGCGCCCAGAGCGACTGTCAGACATTCACGCAGACCGGCAAGCAAGTCTGCGGCAGGTTCCTCGAATATTGGAACCAGAACGGCGGCCTCGCCCAGCAGGGCTATCCCCTGACCAACGCGGCCAATGAGAAGAGCGACACTAACGGCAAGACCTATCTGACGCAGTACTTCGAGCGGGCCGTCTTCGAGATGCACCCCGAGAACCAGAAACCTTACGACGTGCTGCTCAGCCTCCTCGGTGTCTTCACGTATAAGGACCGCTATGGCGCAGCCGGGGCCCCCAACCAGAAGGCGAGCACAGACAACCCGGTCGTGTTCAGCCAGACCGGAAAGACGGTCGGCGGCAAGTTCCGCGCCTACTGGGAGAAAAACGGCGGCCTTCCCCAGCAGGGTTACCCCATCTCCAACGAGTTCCAGGAGAAGAACGAGCTCGACGGCAAGACCTACACGGTGCAGTACTTCGAGCGCGCCGTGTTCGAGTCGCACCCCGAGAACCAGGCCCCCTATGACGTGCTGCTGAGCCAGCTTGGCAAGTTCCGCCTGGACGCTAAGACCAAGGTCAACTACCCTGGTGTCACAGGCAGCGTAACCCTGAACGGTGCGGGCGCGACCTTCCCCTTGCCCTACATCTCCAAGTGGGCCAGCGAGTACAACAAGCTCTATTCGGGCATAAAGGTCAATTACCAGGGCATCGGCTCCGGTGGCGGCAAGAAGGCCATCACGGACAAGACGGTCGACTTCGCCGGCAGCGACTCGCCCATGAGCGACACCGAGTGGGCCAACGCCGGCGGCCCCAACCAGGTGATGCACGTACCCTGGGTCATGGGCGGCATTGTCGTCCCTTATAACATACCGGGCGTCAGCGCCAAGCTGAAGCTCGACGGCCCCACTATCGCCAACATCTACCTGCTGAAAATCAGGAGTTGGAACGACCCGGCCATCGCCGCGCAGAACGCTGGCGTGACCCTGCCCAACACGCCCATCGTGGTCGTGCACCGCTCGGAGGGCTCGGGCACAACCGACAACTTCACCAACTACCTGAGCAAGGTCAGCGACGAGTGGAAGAGCAAAGTGGGCTCGGGCACGGTCGTCCAGTGGCCCGGCGGCATC
>JBJMMB010000511.1:0-7061 GCA_045805005.1 Chloroflexia bacterium | reverse complement strand
CCAGGCGCGACCAACGCACGTTCAACCCACGGTTCGGTGCATCTGGGTGCTTTCCGGGGCTCCGCTGCCTGCCGAGCCACCGGACGTGAGCAGGCTCCCCCGGCCCGACAGAGTGGTGGCCGCGGACGGCGGGCAGGGGCTGGCCGAGCTGCTGGGCCTCGATCCCGATCTGGTGGTGGGCGACCTGGACAGTATAGACCCGGCATCGCTGGCGCGGCTGGAGACCGAGCATGTCGCCATCGAGCGGTACGAGCACCACCTCAAGTCGGAGACCGATACCGAACTTGCGGCGCTGGCGGCCTTACGTTGGCAGCCCGAGCGCATCATCATACTTGGCGCGGTAGGCGGGCGGCTGGACCACACTCTGGCCAACATCCTCCTGCTGACGAACCCCGCCTTCAGAGACGTCCATGTTTCCATAGCGGACGGAGCCCAGGAGTTATTCCTGGCGAAGCCATCCCGCTGGACCGTGGTCCGAGGCGAGCCCGGCGATACCATGTCACTCCTGCCCCTCGGCGAGCCGGCGACCGGCATAACCCTTGAGGGCTTCGAATACCCCCTGTCGGACGAGACGCTAACAGCGGGCAGCGGCCGGGGCGTGAGCAACCGGCTGGCAGGAGCGGAAGGCAGGATATGGCTAGGGGGTGGGCAGTTACTTGTGGTGGTGTGTCGTAAAACGTAAAACGTAATGGTGGTAGGCGTACATGGTTTGGGATTACCAACCAGCTACGGTCACATCCCTTACGCATTACGTTTTACGTTTTACGCATTACGCCGCCCGAACTCCCGCTCGAGTTGGGCCTGTGATAGGTGGAGCATGGTTGGGCGGCCGTGGGCGCAGGAGCGGGGGAACTGGCATAGCTCGAGTTGGTCCAGGAGGGCGCGCATCTCATCTAGGGTGAGGGTCTTGCCTGCGCGGATAGCGCTGTGGCAGGCCAGCGTGATGAGCATCTCCTCCCGCCAGCGTTCGGGGACGCTGCCGCTCATGACCGTATCGAGTACCTCCAATAGGTCGTGGGCGAAGTCCCGGCGCGACTCGGCGTAGGCAACCGGCACCGCGCGCACAAGCAGGGCGCTATCGCCGAACGGCTCCAACTCGAACCCCAGCTCAGCCATCAGCGGCAGGATACGCTCGATCTCGGCCCGCTGCCGGGAGCTTAACTCGAGGGTCGCGGGCTGCAGCAGGGGCTGGACGTGCAAGCTCCCCTGGGCCACCTCTCGTGACAGCTTTTCATAGACGATACGCTCGTGGGCGGCGTGCTGGTCCACCAGGAAGAGGCCCTCCGGCCCCTCGGCCACGACATAGGTCGTCCCGATCTGGCCCACCACACGCAACGGCGGGAGGTTGCGCGCGGGCGGGGGTGGCAGGTCTGCACGCACCGGGCCGGAGGGCTCGTGCCGGCCCCACAGGTCGCTCTGTATAGGGCCCAGACGGTCGACGGGGAGTGAGGCGGGCTCCCCAAACGGCTGCTCCCGGCTGCCTTCGTCCGCGTCGGGGAGGGCCCAGCCGTGGCCGCCGCGAGAGCCATACATGGGCGCGGGCACGTGGGCCGTCAGGGCGGACCTCACGGCGCGCTGCACGGCGCTGAAGGCCGCACGCTCGTCGCGGAACTTAACCTCAGCCTTGGCGGGATGGACGTTCACGTCGAGCGAGGAGGGGTCGAGGAGCACGTTGACGATGCAGAAGGGACGCCTGCCGACCATCAACAAGGAGTGGTACGCCTCCTCCACGGCGAAGATGAGCATGCGGCTCTGCACAGCCCGACGATTGATGAAGAAGTGCATGGCGCCGCGGTTGGCGCGAGAGACGGCGGGCGGCGAGGTGTAGCCGTAGACAGCTATGTCTCCCTGGTCGGGCAGCGCGGGGGCTCCTGCGAGCTCCTCGGGCTCAAGGCCGACGGGGAGGAGGGCTCGGGCCGTCTCGGCCCCATAAACACAAAGCGCCGCCTCGCGCAAGTCGCCACTGCCGGGCGACCGGAAGGTCTGCCGCCCCTCGTTGACCAGGGTAAAGCAGATGGCCGGGTGCGCCAGGGCGTACTGCTGGACAAGCGCGGCGATGTGGGCCGTCTCGGCGGGAGCGCTCTTGAGGAACTTCAGGCGGGCCGGTAGGTTGAAGAATAGGCCCGTCACCGTGACCACCGTGCCGGTGGGCATGCCACGCACGCTCTGGGAGACCACATGCCCGGCCTCAAGCGAAAGCTCGTAGCCCGCGGGCGATTCTTCCCTGCGGCTGGAGAGAGTGGTGCGGCTGACGGCGGCTATAGAGTAGAGGGCCTCGCCCCGGAAACCCAGGGTAGTGACGGCCCAGAGGTCTTCGGCTGTGAGGATCTTGCTGGTGGCGTGGCGCAGGAAGGCACGAGGCATCTCCTCCGGGGGGATGCCGGAGCCGTCGTCGATCACCCGGATCAGGTCGCGCCCCCCGTTTCTCAACTCGACCTTGATGTGCCTCGCGCCCGCGTCGATGGCGTTGTCGAGCAGCTCGCGCACGACCGAAGCAGGGCGCTCGATCACCTCGCCCGCGGCGATCTTAGCCGCCACCTCGTCGGGGAGGACATGAATAGACCTGGGCGGCTGAGGGTTAGCAGGTGGCAGAGGGAGGGCGTTCATGGTCAGGCCACAAAGAGCGGGCACAGGGCAAACGCTGTCACATCGACCAGGCCCATATCGGTGAGCTTCAACTCGGGTATTACGGGCAGGGCCAGGAAGGCCATCTGCATGTATGGGTTGCGCAGGCGGCAGCCGAGGGCCGCTGCCGCGTCGAGGAGGGCCGACATCCCATCCCTCGCCTCCGCGAGGGGCCGGTCGGTCATGAGGCCCGCCACCGGGAGGGGCAATTGCGCGAGCACCTCGCCGCCTTTCACCGCGCACAGGCCGCCGCCCATTTCCACCACGGTGCGCGCGGCGAGGAGCATTTCGGCGTCGGACGCGCCCACCACCACGATGTTATGCGAGTCGTGAGCCACGCTGGAGGCCAGGGCGCCTTCGCGCAAGCCAAAGCCCGCGACCAACCCCAGCCCCACGTTCCCCGTGCCCCGGTGCCGCTCGATCACGGCTATCTTCAGGATGTCCCGGCGTGGGTCGGCGCTTACCTGGCCGTCACGGACCGCAATCTCCTCGATCCTGGTGCGGGTGACGATCTGCTCTGGAATAACTTCAATGACCCTTGCCCTGCGCCCTTCCGCAGGTATCCGGAAGGATGCCTCGGTAAGACCGGGGGCCGAGACGCTGTTGCGAGGGGGAGAGGTGAAGTTGGCCTGGGGCACGAGCACTCGGCCATCCTGGGCGACTAGCCGCCCGCCGGCGAAGGTGCGGGTGGGCCGGATGTCCCGGAGATTGGTGAAGGTGACGATGTCGGCCAAATAGCCAGGGGCTATGGCCCCGAGGTCGTTGAGGCCGTAGTGCCTGGCCGTGTTGATAGTAGCCATCTGGAGGGCGGTAACCGGATCGAGGCCCTGGGCCACCGCCCGCCTGATGCTGTGGTCGATGTGGCCGTCGATCTGTAGATCGTCGGGTTGCTTGTCGTCGGTCGAGAAGGAGCAGAAGCGTGCGGTGCGCTTGTTTACTACGGGGAGGAGAGCGTCGAGGTTCCGGGCCGTGGAGCCCTCGCGGATAAAGACTTGCATGCCGGAGCGCAGCTTTTCGAGGGCCTCCTCTGCTGATACACTCTCGTGGTCAGAGGCCACCCCGGCGGCTATGTACGCCTGGAGGACCAGGTCTCGAAGCAGCGGGGCGTGGCCGTCGACCCGCAGACCGTTGGAGTGGGCCAGCATGGCCTTGCCGGCCATATCGTCGTGCCCGCCGATGACGCCGGGGTAATTCATCATTTCCGCGACGCCCAACACGCGCTCCTCGTCAAGTAGCGGGCGCAGGTCCTCAACCCCGAGGTGGGCGCCGGAGGTCTCCATGTGAGTGGCGGGCACGCAAGAGGAAAGCATGACGAAGACCCGGAGGGCCAGGCCCTTGCTCGCCTCTAGCATGAAGCGTATGCCCTCTACGCCATGCACATTGGCAATCTCGTGCGGGTCGCTGACGACCGAGGTAGTGCCGTGGGGCAGCACCGCGTTGGCGAACTCGGCGGGCAGGAGCAGACTGCTTTCTATGTGCACGTGAGCGTCGAAGAACCCGGGGGCCACGTATTGCCCGCCCAGGTCCAGCACCTCGCGTCCCTTGTAACGGCCGGGCGTGGCGCTCACCCCGGCGATGCGCTCGCCCACAATCGCCACGTCCGCCGGATAGATTTCGCCCGAAAGCACGTTGACGAGCCTGCCACCAGTGAGCAGCAGGTCGGCGGGTCTATCGCCGCGGGCCACCTCCAGCAGGTCTTGCAGTTCAGCCTGGCTGAAGCCGAAGGGGTGGATCATTGGTTCCTTTCTTATTGTGTACTGCGTATTGCGTACCAACGAGACTTTGGGAGTAGAACCGTTTAGCCTTCCTCCTCTACGAAATACGCAATATGCAATACGTAACCCCCACAACATCCTGACGGTGGGCTAGCAGGGCCGCAATGCTGAGGCCCTGGGCCAGGGCCAACGATGCCAGGAGTAGGGCTGACAGGGCGGCGCGCCACCTGGGCCAGGGGCCCTGCTCGAGACCGAGCGCTAGCAGGAAAATGGCGGGCGCGAGGGCCGCGAAGGTGAGGCGCATATGCGGCTGGAACTCTACGAGGCTATTGTAACCCACATAGTTTGCGAACGCCAGTATGCACGCGAGCAAGGCCAGGGCCGCCACCCGGGATAGCGGACTGCGAGGTGGAAAACCGGCGCGCAGCCCCCGAAGCAGGAGGCCCAACCCGGATATGGCGGCGAGCGCTGCTTGCAGCCAGTAGACCCAATCGGCCAGCCACACACTGGCCCAGCCGAAGAGCGCCCAGAACGAGCGAGCCGAGCGCACCACGAACTCGTCGAGTGGGAACCGCGAAAAGAGCTGGCTGCTCGGGAAGCCGAGGCGGTCCCAGTAGATGCGATGCATGAGGTCGACGATCCCGCGGGCCCCGGTGGGCTCACCGTAGACGCGCAGGTTGCGCAGTACCCAGGGAAGGACTAGGACGCCAACGACGGCCAGGTAACCCCCCGCGAGTAGCAGCCCGCGCCGTAGAGGCGAGCTAGCCGTGCTTCGACCTGGGCGGGCGCTTTCTACCGTTACCCAGTAAATCCATAGGAGGCTGGCGGGTACCGTGGCTACGAAGGTGAGTTTCGTAAGCACGCCCGCGGCACTGACTAGGGCGGCAAGGGCGATGTCCAGGTACTGCCTTTTGCGTATTGCGTAGGGAAGAGGCGATGGGGGTAACGATACTGCTTCCCCGGCCCCCGTCGCATATCGTCCATAGTCCATCGTCGGCCGGAGCCCGTGCGCCCAAACAGCAAGCAAAGCCGCACCCCAGAAGATCACCGCGGCGTCGTTGCTGACCGTGGCGGTGGTAAAGGTGAACTGAGGGCTAAGGGTAAGGGCCAGTGGAGCCACCCAGGGCTGCCATGAGCGCTGGGGCCATATCCACCGGCAGGCGAGCCAGAGGGCGAGCACGGCTGCGGTTCCCAGCAGCACGGAAAACAAGCGTGCGGCCGACAGGAGGGTGGGCATGTTGGCGGCGGTGACGGGGATAGGCCGGGTCCAGATGGCGGCGGCCCAGTAGTACAGCGGTGGCTGGGTGGATTCGTAGGGCATGGAGCGGAAGAACTTGTAATTGTATCTCGCGAAGTAGTCGCGCGCTTCCTGGTTCAGGGGCGTGGAGGGGGGAGTGCGCAGGCCGCCGGGCGATACCATATCCACCACCGGCAGCCAGGTGCCGTCGCGGATCTGCACAATGTGGTTGAGGTGCGAAGGCTCATCCGGGGCGTCGAGGGAAACCACCAGCCCCGACCAGAGAACGCCCTTGACGAAGGTGAAGAGGAGGAGCAGGGCCAGAGCCACGAACTCCCTATTGCGTATTCCGTATTGCGTATTACCTGCGGACAAGGGTTGGGTGGTGGGATCCTCCATCCCTAGTTCTATACGCAATACGGAATACGCAACCCGGTCTCATTCCAGCCTCAGCACCTTGCGGTAGGCAGACTTGCCGTTGAGCGGGCCGACCATTGCCAGGTGGAGTTTGTCGGTTGAGAAGAGGCCTCGTGCAAGGGCGAGGACGTCTTCGGCGCTGACCGAATCGACGCGAGCCAGCACGTCGTCCACGTCGTCGATTCGCCCCAGCATCAACTCCTGCCAACCCGCCCAATGAGCCACGTAGCCGCTGCGCTCCAGGCTGAGCACGGTGTGGCCCTTGATGTACTCCTTGACCTTGCGCAACTCCACCTCGGGCACAGGCTCCTGCCTGATCTTGTCGAGTTCGCTCATTATAGCCCCGAGCGTGTCGGCCACGTGGTCGTTATCCACAGCCGCGTAGACACCGAAGGCGCCCACGTCAGAGAAGGTCTTGAGGAAGCTGGAGACTGAGTAGGCGAGGCCGAGGTCCTCCCGTATTGCCACGAAAAGGCGCGAGGACATGCCACCCCCCAGCAGGCCGTCGAGCACGTCCTGGGTGTAGCGAACAGGATCGGTATAGGGGAGCGCGGGCACGCCCACCACCAGATTGCTCTGCTCGGTCTCTTTCCTGTAGATGGTAAGTCGCGGGCCGGGCTGCACCGATGGGGGCGTCAAGCCCGCGGTCCCGTTGGGTGACGCGAGTGGTCGAGCGGGGAGGTCGCCCCAGAGGCGCTCGACTTCCGCGAGCACGCCCTCATGCGTTACGTTGCCCGCGACGCTGATTACGATGACCTCCGGGTGATAGTGCTTGTGCACGTGGTCGATGAGGTCCTGGCGCTTGATATGCCTGACGCTCCGGCGGGTGCCCGCCACATCCCGCCCCAGGGGGTGGCTACCCCAGAGTAGGCCGTCGAACTCGTAGTCAACGATCTCGGGTGGCGAGTCGTATGTGGAGTTGATCTCCTCGATGATTACCGCCCGTTCCTTCTTGATGTCGCCGGGCATGAACCTGGGATACCTGAGCATGTCGGTGAGCACGTCCAAAGCCGTCGAAAGGTGGTGACTCGGCACGAGGGCGCGGTAGTTGGTGTGCTCGTGGTCTG
>JBJMMB010000510.1:0-2071 GCA_045805005.1 Chloroflexia bacterium | reverse complement strand
GCACGGCCTGGAACGTGGTTCCCAGCCCCAACGTCGGCACGGAAAACAGCCAGCTTTGGAAGCTGGCGGTCGTCTCCATGAGCGACATCTGGGCGGCAGGCCACTCTATGAGCGGAGGGGTGTACAAGACCCTGGCCCTGCATTGGAACGGCACGACCTGGAGCGTCGTGCCCAGCCCCAACGTGGGCGCGAGCAACAACACTTTCGAAGTGATAGCAGCAGCATCCTCGAACGATGTTTGGGCCTCGGGCGCATACCGCAATGGAGCCGTGGACCAAACGCTGGCAGAGCGCTGGAACGGCACCGCCTGGACGGTAGTCTCCAGCCCCAACGTAGGCACCACCCTCAGCACCCTCCGGGGATCGATCTCGATCATATCCCCAACCGACGTATGGGCCACCGGCTACTACTCCCACGGCGCACAAACCCAGACGCTGGTAGAACACTATTCCAACAGCCCTCCCTGCCCCTAGGCCCAGAATTAACGCGCGATGAAAAAGAGGCTTGCCGGCAAGCCTCTTTTTCATTGCCACCCGCTCTAGCGGTTTATCGGACAGCGATTGTCCATGCTGGGCACGCGGGTGATCGTCACGTCCCCCGCGGCTTCCGCGGCGTCAACGTCGTCCGCCGAGGTGAGCAGATAAGGGCTCACACCCGAATTGAACGTAAGAAGGTTAACCGCCCATGCCCCGCCATGATAGTTGGAGCTGCCGGGGCCGTAGCGTACCACGCTAAGCTGCCCGCTGGCCCCGTTGGTCACCATGTACAAAGGGTCGATGCCGCCGTTCGGCAAGTTGTCGTTCACCACGTGGGTGCGCACTACCTGGCCATCCAGGTACAATCTCCCGCTTGGCGGCGCAGCCTCCGTCAGGGATGGGCCCACCAGAACAAGTGCAGCCAGCACTAGGAATAACGAAGTGGCGAGTTGTGCTTTGAGTCTGAACATCCTGGTCTCCTATTCAAAGTATACGAGCCGGTACGAGTCGGTGAGGCGAGGCCCGTGCCCCTACCGGGCCTGCGTGGTGTTACAGAGTAAGTTGCGTCTTGCAACCTGTGCTTCGGTGCTGACTCGTGACTCGTGGGCGAATGTGATTCTGAGTGTTAATTATGCCCGCAAATTGTTACACCAGTATTACGGAGGTTGAAGGGCCGTTACAAAGTCATTACAGTTCCGGCTCTACTTAGCTTCCTTACTCACCGAGGGCCGGCACAAAGCCCTGGTTGTTCCTCCAACCAGGGCTATTTCCTCGGATAACTACAGGCAGGCTCCCTTATCTCTCGCCGTCCCCCGGCGCTATCCTTATGCCGGCCCTCGCATCCCCCTGGTCCGATACAAGTGATGTCCCCTTCATCGGCCTTCAATCCCTCCCGGTAGACCCGCTCAATGGGTTCCTACTCCATTGCTTTAGCCCGGTCAAGGTGATATACTCGGTTACCGGCTGCGCCCGCCTGGCCGCGGGCTTCCAGCCCCACCAGGTGGCCTCTATGCAAGTGTACCGGCGTTCGTTCGAGGGACAATTGGAGCAACTGGCCGCGATCCACGACTTCATTGACCAGGCCGCCGCCGAGATGGACCTGGGTGAGGAGGACGCCTTCGCCTGCCGCCTGGCCGCCGACGAGGCAGCCGCCAACGCCTTCGAGCACGCCTATTCCGGCCTCCCAGGCAGAGTGGAGGTCACCACTTGGCGCGAAGACGAAGCCGTACGCCTGGATGTCCGCAACTGGGGCGCACCCTTCGACCCCCAGGCAGTGGCCGAGCCCGACATATCCCGGCCCCTCGAGGAGCGCCCGATAGGCGGCCTCGGCATCTTCCTCATGCGGAAGTTCATGGACGAAGTCTCGTTCAGCTTCCACCCTCAGGAGGGCAACACCATCACCATGAGGCGTCGCCTCCGGGCGAGCCCCAAATCGACACGTACGGGGAATCCCGCAGGTCCAATCGACTAAAGCCTTTTTCCTTCCCACACCTGGACATCAGACAAACAGGAGGAATGCAATCATGGACCTCACAGTCTCCCAGGAACAGGGCCGCATACCCGTAACCGTCTTCCGGCTCAAGGGCCCCGTCATC
>JBJMMB010000509.1:0-2031 GCA_045805005.1 Chloroflexia bacterium | reverse complement strand
GGGACTTGGCCCCCGCCGCGTTCGCCAGCTTCGTCTCATTCACCTCCATATCCCCGCGCACCACCGCCAGAATGAAGCGGTCAATAAGGGCAGCGTCCGCCCCTTGCCGACTGTGGTCTGCCGTCCCCTCTCCGTCAGGTACGCTCGCCACCATAAACACCGCCTTCGCCGTCCGCGCCTCAGGCACCCCCAGGAAGCGCGCCAGCGACTCGATCGTGGCCACCCCCGGCGTCGCCACCTTCTCCATGGGCCGCGGCTCCTCTGCCTGCGCCGTGGGCTTGCGGAACCTGGCGATCTGCCTGTTGGCCGAGTAGCCGCACCGGTCGCAAATCGCCAGCGTATCCTCCCCCACCGGCGTCAGGTACATGAACTCGTGCGCCATGCTCCCGCCCATCATCCCCACGTCCGACCCCACCGCCATCACCGGCAAATCGCACCGCTCAAATATCCTCAAGTACGCCTCATAATGCGCCTGGTACTGCTTATCCAGCCCCTCCCAATCCGCGTCCAGGCTGTAGCTATCCAGCATCGTGAACTCCCGTGCCCGAATCAGCCCCGCGCGCGGCCTGGGGTCGTCCCGCCACTTCGTCTGTATGTGGTAAATCAGTTGCGGAAGCTGCCTGTACGAGCGAATCTCCTTGCTCACCAGGTCGGCTATCACCTCCTCGTGCGTCATCGCCAGCGCCATGTCCCGCCCCGACTTATCCTTGAACCGCCCCAGCTCCGCCCCAATCCAGTACCACCGCCCTGTCTGCTTCCATATGTCCGCAGGGTGCACCACCGGCATCTTGATCTCCTGTCCCCCGATCCCGTTGATCTCCTCCCGCATGATGTTCTCGATCTTCGCCATCGCCCGGTGCCCCAGCGGCAAATAGCTGAAGATCCCCGCCGCCAACTGCCGCACGAACCCCGCCCGCAGCAGCAACCTGTGGCTAGTGACCTCCACATCCGCGGGCGCCTCCCGCAGCGTCTGGCTGAACAGCTTGCTCATTCTCATGCCTGGTACCCGATCTCCTCTATGTCCGCTGCCAACTCCTCCAGCAGGAGGTCAGGGTTGAGCGCCGTAATCACTTCTTGCGTCAGTGGCCGGTGCTCGTAGATATGTTGTACCATGGTCGGGCTGATAGGCCGCTCGTAATAATATTCAGCCCACGCCTGGTACGTCCGTGCGTTCCCGTCCAGTATGCCAAGCAGGTCGGCGGAGCCATCCGGGTCCTCCCCTTCGGGAAACTCGATATCGCCTCGCTGCCACACCGGATCACCGTAAGGACGCCAGACGCAAAATGTTGTTTCCTCAGCGGAAAATTCTCCTTGCGCGACGCTATCCACGAAAGCCTCTGGCACCTCGTCCAAAACTCCCGGCCAGACGCTCCTCTCCTTGTTCGCATATGGGCTCATGGGCGCCTCGTGAGCGAAGCCCTTCAAGATAGCCCCGGCAGGCGTGAAGAAGATTGCATACTCATCTCCCGACCCGTTCCGCATAGAAGCCATAGCCTCACCGGGAACCGATGTGCCGTCAAAGGAATAGTAGCGATAGTCCCACTCCGGCGAGATGATGGCATCGAGCATTGCACGCGATTAGCTGAGCTTCTTCAATCCATCAATATCAGGCAGTGAATCTAGTTCACGTGTAGAAATCATATCTGTTCCTCTAGCCTAGAATACGAACATGCCCGGCCAATACGACCGGGCATCTAACCTTGCGGAGAGAGTGGGATTCGAACCCACGGACCTCATCGGTCATTCGTTTTCAAGACGAACGCAATCGACCACTCTGCCATCTCTCCACCCATGATTTTACCAGAGCATCCCCCCTCCGTCAACGGCCAAAAAAGGGTCAACAACTCCCCGCTGAGGGTTTGTGGGTGTTCCAGGGCTGCAGGGCTCACCCTGCCGGGGGTTTGGGGGTGTCCCCCAAAGTTCTTTATATTCCTAACTATGGGGTGCGGGGGCCCGCCCCCGATTGACTCCCCCTCCCTCTGGGTGGTATCATCCTATTGTGGACAACTGCGGGCATTCCCGCTCGCGCGC
>JBJMMB010000508.1:0-10463 GCA_045805005.1 Chloroflexia bacterium | reverse complement strand
GGGCCAACACACGGTTCGCCCCTACCACAGCTGCAAGGTTGGCCCGGTGTCTTTAGGAGATTGCTCCAGGCTTGCTAGTACGCCCCTTCTCTCCTGAGCACAGCGGGTATGGTGCGCAGGATTATCATCATATCCACCGTCAGAGACCAGTTGTCGGCGTAATAGAGGTCAAGCTTGACCATCTCGTCGAACGACAGGTCCGAGCGGCCGCTCACCTGCCACAGGCCCGTTAGGCCGGGGGTAACGTCCAGGCGCTTCAGGTGCCAGTCGGTGTACCTGGTCACCTCCTCTGGGGTGGGCGGGCGGGGGCCGACCCAGCTCATCTCCCCCTTCACTATGTTGAAAAGTTGGGGCAGTTCGTCCAGCGAGGTTTGGCGTAGGATTTTTCCGAAGGGGGTCAGGCGCGGGTCGTTGCGCATCTTGAATATGGGCCCGTCAACCTCGTTATACTCGCGCAATTCCTCCAGGCGCGCCTCGGCGTCCCTGTACATAGTACGGAACTTGTAGCATGTGAAAGGGTGGCCGCCTTTCCCCACCCGCCGCTGCTTGAACAGCACCGGGCCGGGCGAGCTCACCCTGACCAGCGCGGCGATCACCAGCATCGGGATCAAGGCAATAACCAGCACGGCCAGCGTCAGTATGACGTCTATCACCCGCTTCAGGTACAGGTTGAAGCCCTGTAGGGCCGTGTCCTTCACGCCGATCAGGGGTACGCCGTTCAGCGCGTCGATGCGCACCTCGTTGAAGCGCATCTCAAACAGGTCGGGCACCAGCTTGAACTCCACACCATATTCCCGGCAACTGTCTATGATGTTCAGAATTTGCGCGTGGTGCGTTGCGGGCAGGGCCACGATCACCTCATGCAGGTCCTGCGCCCCCAGTATGGGCCCCACGTCCTTGACGGCGCCCAGGCGCTGCAACGCGCCGTTCTTCGTCCGGATCGGCACCGACCAGCCTGGGCTGCTGGGGCTATCCCCCGCGTCCGACGCGTAGCCTGCCAGCTTGTAGCCCAGCTCGGGCCGCTCCACGATGTCCTTCATGATGCGCTGTCCGGCGATACCTGCGCCGACCACCAGAGCATGCCTTATGTTGATGCCGCGCTTCCACAGCCACATGCGCAGCCTTCGATACCCGAACCGCTCTACCCCAAACACGACCACGGTGCAGACCCACAGGTAGATGAAAGCCAACCGGCTCGGCAGCACCGGGTTCAGCAACAAGGCACCCAGTGTGAGCGCCGAAACGCCGATCAGCGCGGCCCCCAGGATCACCCTCATGTGGTCCAGCCAGGTCGCGGCCCGCGGCAGGCGGTAAAGACCCCGTGCCTGGAAGAACGCCAGGGTCAGGGCGGTGTAAGCCGCCATGTAGCCGTAAAAGGCCTGCAAAGGCTGGAACGACTCGGGCGCCACGATATCGCGGCCTAGCACAAGGCCATAACGCAGCCAGTACGCGGCCACGAATGCCGCCAGGAGCAGCATCCCGTCAGCGATCATTCGAGCTGTCACCATGGCTATCTTTACACGGCGGGCGTGCATCGTGCGCCCTGCCGGAACGGCGGGTGCTGTAGGCGGTGTGGTTAGGGCCCTGGTCGTCGTTAGACTTCGGGTTACCGTTTCACCGTCCCTGTGGGAGCGGGCTGGCATCTCGTGTTTTTCCGGGCGGTCTGTGTGGACCGGCTGAGCTTGTGTTTGCAACTCTGTTTCCGAAACCCTGGGGGCAAGTTTCCTGCTGGACTGTCAAAAAACGTGCCACGGGTGGGTCGTCATGAATAATTATAGTTTGTGGCCCGTAAAAGGTTCAAATCCGTAATATTCATGGCATTTTTATGCTCAGGACAAAACCTGGGCGGGCCTGATTCGTCATAGAGATTATGAGGTAGCGAACCCGCAGGTTCAATAGCTCATAATTCCCAGTCGCCCGGTCATAACTCCTATTGCGTATTCGGTGTTGCGTAGAGGAGACAAGATGTGGGTTCTGTTCCCAGGCTTGGCAGCCACATAATACGCAATATGTAGTAGGTAATAAGGTTGGCCTCGCGGGCAGCAGGTATTATAACATAAGGTGGGGAAAGAGTTGTCCCTGTCTGAGGCAATGTGTATAATCCGTGTAAACGTGCTGTCAAGCTGGTTGGCTCGCATTTGCGCTAATAATATTCACCCTACCGCCGCACCCGCACCAGTTACGTATGCTCATAAGGTAAGGCGTGGGCCGGGCTGCGGGGGAGAACCGGCATATTGAGACCAGGAACTGATACGCTGAGCGACCTGCAATGAAAGACGCCCATCCAGAGAAGACCCGACGGGCCCGAAGGAGCGCTCGCGTCCCCCTACCACCGCAGGCCAACGGCCTGCAGTCGGCAGTCAGCGATGGGCAGATGCCGCCTAGTGCCGACCGCCTACTGGCGACTGCCACCTCGACCTCCGAGCCCGCGCTCCCCGGCGTGGCGGGCTTGCCCCTCGTGCAGCAGCCTGTGCTCACCCCCGCCGAGGCTGCCCGCTCCCTTCGCGCCCGGCGCAGGCTATCCCTGCTGGCGGGGCTCGTCATAGTCGCAGTCATCCTGGCCGTCGAGGTGGTCGCCCTCTCGCCCTGGACCGATACCCCCACCGCTAAGACGCCACGGCAGGTGGATCCCGTGCCCCTCGCCGAGGTGAACCCCTACGGAGTCAACACCTTCCTGCACAAAGAGGTTGATCTCTGGAAGAAGGAGCAAACCCTCGACATGGCGAGCCAGATGGGCGCAGGCTGGATCAAGCAGCAGTTCCCCTGGGCCGAAATCGAGTTCGCCAAAGACCACTTCTACGACGATAAGAACAACCAGAGCTCCTGGCAGAAATTTGACGACATTGTTGACCTGGCCCAGCAGCGCGGCCTCCGCATCATCGCCCGCATCGACAGCACCCCGCCGTGGGCGCGCGTGGATGAGGACGACGGCAAGTCTGTGGCGGAGCACGACTACCTGCGTGGCCTCGTCAAGGCTCCTCCTTCGCCCGGTAACCTGGTGCATTTCGGCAATTTCGTCAAGAAGTTCGTCGAGCGGTACAAAGGTCGTATCGCCGCCATCCAGATTTGGAACGAACCCAACCTGGCCGCCGAGTGGCAAACAGGTGTGAACGCGGCGTATTACACCGACATGCTCGAAAAAGCTTACCTGGGGGCCAAGTCCGCCGACCCCAACATAATCGTGCTCGCGGCCCCCCTCGCTGCCAACAACGAGCAACTGAACGTCGCGGGCAACCTCAATGAGCTCGACTACCTACAGGCGATGTACTACGCCGGGGCAAAGATCTCGTTCGATGCCATGGCTGCCAACGCCTACGGCAAGGATTCCCCTCCTGAAGACCCGCCCTCCCGCGACAAGCTGAATTTCCGCCGCGTCGAACTGCTCAGGCAGGTTATGGAGCAGAACGGCGACGGGGGCAAAGCTATCTGGTTCAACGAGTACGGCTGGAACGCCTCTCCCGACTCTATCCCCACCCAGGACCTGACCTGGGGCAGGGTCACGCCGGAGCAGCAGGCGGACTACACCGTGCGAGGCATAAAGTACGCCCAGGAGCACTGGCCCTGGGCGGGCGTCTTCACGATCTGGTACCTGCGCCAGGTGGGAGACATCCCGCCGACCAAGAGCGAGTACTATTTCGGCCTGGTTAACCCCTTCTTCGTACCCAGTGCCGCGTACCGGAAGATCAGGGACGTGACCCACACCGAAGATCAGGTCGCCACGCCGGGCCAGTGGGGACCTGCGGCCTCCCAGGTCAAGGCGGGGCCGTCCTGGCAGTTGCACCTCAGCCCAGCGGTCCCCGGCGGCATCTACCTTGCCCCCTCTGCCAATGCCGGACCTCTGGAAGTGCCTTTCGAAGGCACGGACGTCAGGCTCGGACTCGTGCCTTTTTCCGATACCACCAATCTCACCACTACTAATATTGTCAACGCCCGCTACTATGTGACGGTGGATGGCAGATCTAACGGCGCGGCCGCCGACCTCCCCCGCGACGCGAGCGGCCAGGCATTTATAGATGTCCCTCCAGGGGGTCCGGCGACGGAGGTCCAGGTAGTGCGCGGCCTCGGCACCGAGTTTCACAGCGGTACCCACACCCTCCGTATCAGCGTGGTCAGGACCGGCGATGACAGCCTGGGCCGCGACACGACGGGCGGGGCCGGGCTGTCATCACCCGTGCCCCAGCCGCAACTGGCGAACCTACCCGGCATAGGAGCCATCACCGTCGAGGCCAGGCGCTCCTATGTGCTCTTCACGCTCTTCACCCTGCTCCTCGTGGCCCTCATCATCGCTGACGGATATGCCTTGTGGCGCTTGAACCGGGGATCAGGGGCCGGGGATCGGGGGTCGGGCAACCGGACGATGGACGATGGACGATAGACGATGGGGTAATAGAAGCGGTATTCTTACCTCCATCGTCCAACCTCTATCGTCTATTGCCCGCCCCTGGCTCCGGGCCTCGGCCTCCAATCCCATAGGCCGCGTCCTCCTCGCCGCCCTCCTGCTACTCCCACCCCTTGGAGCCCTTGCCCTCACTGCCTATGCCGACCAGTACGTCAACGGCGGCGTTGCCTGGGGCCCTCAACCACCGGTCGATCACACGTCGGGCAGCCCACTCGGCGTCAACGTCTTTCTCGAAAAAGAAGCCGACCCGGCCAAAGTTGAAAAAACCCTGCAAATGGCCCAGGATGCCGGATTAAAGTGGGTGCGTCAGGGCTTCCCCTGGAACGATATAGAGATAAGCAAGAAGGGCGACTTCACCGACCGCCGCGGTCCCGAATGGGTCGACGCCTGGGCCAAGTACGACCACATCGTTGATGCCAGCCACCGCCACGGCCTCGAGATCATCGCCCGCCTCGACAGCCCTCCCGACTGGGCCAGGATACCCGGCGACGACCTGCAGACCTACCACAAAGGCCCTCCGGCCAACTACCAGGACTACGCCGACTTCGTCGCCGGCGTGGCCGCCCGCTACAAAGGCAAGGTCAAATACTTCCAGATTTGGAATGAACCCAACCTCATAGGGGAGTGGGGCGGCCACCCCATCAATCCTGAGGAGTACACCCAGCTTCTCAAGGTCGCTTACCAGGCCATCAAGAAAGCCAACCCCGATGCGGTGGTCATCACCGCCGCCCTCGCCCCGACCGCCGAGCAATCGATACGCAACCTCAATGACGTGCTCTTCCTGGAGGGCATGTACCGCGCCGGGGCCGCGCCCTACTTCGACATACTTTCCACCATGCTATATGGCCTCGGCCAGCCCCCCGACGAGCGCCGCACCGACCTCAATCGCCTCAACTTCTCCCGCCCCATCCTCCTCAGGCGCGTCATGGAGCAGCACGGCGACAGCCGCAAGCCCATCTGGATAAGCGAGTACGCCTGGATAAGCCTCCCACCTGATTTCTCGGGCGACCCCTCCAAGAACATCTGGGGTAAGAGCGTAGACGAGCAGACCCAGGGCCGGTGGTTGGTTGAGGGGTACGAGCGAGCCATGAGCGAGTGGCCCTGGATGGGCGTCATGGCCGTGTGGCACATGCGCGCGCCCGACCCCGTGCCCGGCGAGCCCGCCAACTACTTCGCCATCCTCCACGACGATTTCACTCCCCGTCCCGCCTACAACGCCCTCAAGGAGTACAGCCAGGTCCACCCAGCCGGTTTCAGGACCGCCCTCACCAAACCGCTCTGGAACGCGGTTGGCTTCCCCGTCCTTTACGCCGTTTTCGGCCTTCTTGCTGTCGCCGCAGTTGGCTACGGCGCTTCGGGCCTCAGCAAGTGGGCTGAGGCCGCCCTCGACAGGCCGCGGGGTCGCTACTCCGAGGCCGTGCGTGAGACCGCCCGCAACGGTGCAGCCGTGGTGGGCATGGCCCTGCTCCTGGGCCTCTACTACAAGACCAATAGCCTGCCCCTTATGCTCGCCGCCCTCGGAGGCTGGTGGGTCCTCGCCTTCCTCAAGCCCTCCACCGGCCTGGCCTTCGTCGCCGCCTCCATACCTTTGTTCTGGTACCCCAAAGTCATACGCCAGCAGCACTTCATCCTGGCCGAAACCCTCATCCTCCTGGTCTTCGGAGCCCTGATGGCCCGCCGGATCGTAGCCTACCTCCTCCCCACCTGGGCCGCCCGGCTCCACATCGAAGACCCTCAACCCGAGCCCGTTACCGCCACGCCCAGTCCCAACGGCCAGGCCCCCCAACTCACCACCACCATCCTTGAGGAGGCCACACAAACCACCACCGCCCCATCTGCCCCATCTGCCCCATCTGCCCCATCTGCCCCATCTGCGGTCACCCCATACGACCTTGCCGCTACATACGACCCCGAAGACCTGCAACCCGCCCGCTGGCCATCGCGCCCAATTACCGCTCCACTTACGCCGACCCAGACCCTCACAACAGCGGTCCTTAATCCTCCGCAACTCACTCCCGCCCCCATCGCCGACGGCAAGCCTCAAGAGCCCGCTCAAACGGAGCCGGTCAAACCATACGATGTCGAGGACTCGGATGCAGACCGGGTAGAAAGCCCACCCGCGCCCCAGCCCAGGAGCCCCCTCCCCCGGGTCCGCCCACATCCCTTACGTTTTGCCTTTTACCTTTTACGTTTCAGAGCCTGGTCCCGCCAGGACCCCTTCGCCCCTCCCGCCCTGGCGCTGCTGCTCGTGGGCGCTTTCTCCCTACTCACCCTGGCCGACCCCACTTTTGCCCCCGACAGCGCCCGCGCCTACCGCTGGGTGATCGTCGAGCCGGTGCTCTTCTACCTCCTGCTCACCGACATCCTCGGCAGCCGCCGCGGCCTCTGGCGCGTGGCCGATTTCTTCGTAGCCGCCGCAGTCGGCGTGGCTCTCCTGGGCATATGGCAGTTCCTCACGGGCGGCGACACCCTTGTGGTGCAGGGCGTCAGCCGCGTGTCCAGCGTCTACCAGCACCCCAACAACCTGGCCCTCTACCTGGGCCGCGTGCTCCCCTTCGCCGCCTGCACCGGCATCTTTCTCCCGCGCGGCCCTGCGCACACCCTGCGCAAGACCCTCTACCTGCTCGCCTGCCTCCCCCTCGCCGCCACCACAGTACTGACCTACTCACGAGGAGCCTGGGTGGCGATAACCCTCTCCACCCTACTGGCCGTGGCCCTGGGTCTCTACCTGCGGCCAGGGCGCGCCCGGTTGCGTCGCCAGTCCTGGGTGCTCATAGGCAGCATCGCCTCCATCGCCATCGGAGTGGCCCTCATCGCTGCCCCAACCATGATCCCCAGGCTCCCCCCGCGCATCCTCAACGTGGGTAGCACCGTCCTGCGTGTCAGCATCTGGGAAAGCTCCCTCCGGATGCTGGCCGACCACCCCATCTTCGGCGTCGGCCCTGACCAGTTCCTCAACCAATTCCAGGCCCACTACATCACCCCCGACCTCGAAGGGGAGCGCTTCACCGCCCACCCCCACAACCTCATTTTGGATTACTGGCTCAGTTTAGGTATAATGGGTCTGCTTATCTTGCTGTGGCTGCTCTGGAAGTACTTCCGTATTGCGTATTGCGTATTGCGTAGAGGAGGAAGGGAGGAGGGTTCTACTACCCAGACTTCGGATGCGGCCAATACGGAATACGCAATACGCAATTCGCCCGGTCCCGGCCAGGACCCGGCCTACAGGGCCCTGGCTCTAGGGTTGCTCGCCGGCATGCTGGACTTCCTGCTCCACGGGCTGGTAGATAATTCCTATTTCCTGATGGACCTGGCGCTGATATTCTGGTTGAGTTGCGGGCTTTTACAAGTGGTCAGTGGTCAGTGGCCGGTGGTCAGTGACAGAGGTGGTACGCAGACATTGGCCACTGACCACTGGATAGAGGGAGGGCATTTTGCGCATACTAGTTTCGGGCGGAGCCGGCTTCATCGGGTCGCACCTCTGCGAGTCTTTGCTCGGGGAGGGCAACGAGGTCATTGCCGTCGATAACTTCCTCACCGGCAACCCCGATAATATCGCCCACTTGGCCGACCAACCCCGCTTCCGCCTCGTCCGGCACGACATCATTCGCCCTTTTGATGGCGTCGACTTGCCCTCCGAGGTAGATGCCGTCTTCCACCTGGCCAGCCCCGCCTCCCCCGCCGATTTCACCCGCATGCCTCTGGAGATCGCCATCATCAACTCCCGAGGCACCCAGAACATGCTCGATCTGGCCAGAGACTACAACGCGAAGTTCCTGGTCACCTCAACCTCCGAGGCATACGGCGACCCCCTCGAGCACCCACAAAAAGAGGAGCACTGGGGCAACGTCAACCCCATCGGCCCACGCGCCTGCTACGACGAGGGTAAGCGTTTCACCGAGATGCTCACCTCTGTCTACGTGCGCGAGTATGGTCTCGACGCTCGCATCGTGCGCATATTCAACACCTACGGCCCTCGCATGAACCCCCACGATGGCCGCTCCGTGCCCAACTTCATCAGCCAGTCGATACGCAACGAGCCGATCACCATCTACGGCGACGGCAAGCAGACCCGCTCCTACTGCTACGTCGATGACATGGTTGAGGGCCTCAAAGCCGTCATGTCGGGCCCTCCGGAGACCCGCGGCATGGTCTTCAACGTGGGCAACCCCGACGAGCGCGAGATAGAGGTCTTCGCCACCATCATCCGCGAGCTGTGCAACTCCACCGCCCCGATAGAGCACCTTCCCGCTCTCCAGGACGACCCCGCCCGCCGCTGCCCCGACATCACCCGTGTCCGCACGATGATGGGCTGGGAGCCCAAGGTGGGCCTCGAAGAGGGCCTGGCCCGCACCATCGCCTGGTTCCGCACCCGCCTGGCCCAGGACCTGTTGCCCGCCGAGGAGTGAGCGTATTGCGTAGTACGTATTGCGTAGAGGAGGAAGGGTAGTGGGTTCTTCTGCCCAGGCTGCGTATGCGCTCGATACGTAATACGCAATACGCGATACGCCAGCTACCGAGTTGGTGGCCCACTGCATTACGCCTACTGCTGACTGCCGTCGTGGCCTACGCGGTGGCCTATGCCATCAACCGCCTTCCTCCGCTCTACACCGCCGCCGCTGTAGCCGGGTCTGGGGCGGCCTTTCTCCTTCTGCGCAAGCCCGTCCTGGGGGCCTATGCCCTCGTGTTGAGCGTGCCGGTGCAGAAAGCGGTCAGCTACGACGCCGGGCCAATCGAGATCACCGTTACCCAGGTGCTTTTCGTCGGCGTGCTCGCCATATGGTGGGCCTGGCTCTCCGTCAGAGAAGACCGCCGCCTGGTCCTCACCCCCATCGCCATCTCCCTCCTCCTCTTCTTCGTGGCCACCCTCCCCAGCCTCCTGGTGACAACCTCCATGCCCCAGAGTCTGGCTGAGCTATCCCGGTGGCTGGTCACCATCCTCGCCTATGTCATCGTGACCAACTCCGTGTGCAGCCGCCATGAGATGAACATCCTCATCGGCTGCATGCTCGCGGCCGGCATGTCGGAAGCCTTGCTCGGCCTTGTCCAGTCATACACCGGTGCCGGTCCCGCCAGCTTCAACGTGGGCGGCCTCCTCACCCGCGCCTACGGGACCATCGGCGCGCCCAACTCCTTCGCGGGCTATCTCAACATGAGCCTGCCCCTCGCCATCGCCCTGGCGGTCTACCACTGGGGCTCCTGGTTCTCGGCCCGCAACGCCCTACCCATCCTCGACCGCCCCAGCTATCTCACCTTCCGGAACCTGCGCTGGCCTCTTCTCCTGACCTTCGTGGCCCTCACCCTTTTCTGGGCGGTGATCACCAGCCTCTCTCGGGGCGCATGGATCGGGCTGACGTTCGGAGTGCTCGCCATGGTGCTCGCCCTGGGCAGGCGGGCCGCGGCTGCCCTGGCCCTTCTCGCCGCCGGTGCCTTGCTGCTGGTGATCCTTGGCCTCGCCGGGGCCCTTCCCGCGCCCATAACCGACCGCGTCGGCCTACTCCTCAGCCAGATTGTCATCTTCGACCCCAGGGGCGTCGTGCCCAACCCCGACAACTACGCCCTGGTCGAGCGCATGGTCCATTGGCAGGTCGCCGGCAACATGTTCCTCTACAGCCCGTTGGTGGGCATAGGGATCGGCAACTACAATGTTCTGTTTAGCAAATTCGGCGTCCAGGGCTGGCCCACGTCCGCCGGGCATGCCCACAACTATTACCTCCACTCCCTCGCTGAAACCGGCCTCGTAGGCACAACGTTCTACCTGGTGATGCTCATAACCGCCGTTACAGCAGGCATCGTCGCCCTCCGCCGTGCCCGCGAGGCCCGCGATGCTTACGGCGAAGCCGTGGTGATCGGCGCCATCGGCGTCCTCGTTACCTTCATGGCCCACAACTTCTTTGAAGACCTCCACGTCCTCAACATGGGCATCCAATGGGGCGCTGCTCTGGCGCTTTTCTCAGTGGTCAGTGGCCACGAGCTCTCGCTACGCTCGCGGGTCAGTGACAGGGCTAGTAGGCAGACACTGGACACTGGACACTGAAAGGAGAACTTAGTGGAAATTCTGGTC
>JBJMMB010000507.1:0-17096 GCA_045805005.1 Chloroflexia bacterium | reverse complement strand
TGCCGGCGTGTCGGTTGCCGAGGCGGCAGCCGCATTCGGCGCCGCGGTAGTGGGCGTGGCCTCCGGCGCGGGGATCTGGTTCCTACCCGCCTGGTCCTCCGCGGGTGCAGGCGTCGCCTCGGCGGCTCCGGCCCCGCCCACACCTTGCGGAACCGCCACGCCTCCCGCAGGCAGGCTCAGCTCGGTAGCCGCCGGCGTCGCGGCTGCCAGCGCCGAGTCGAGAGCCGGTGGCGCGGCTGCCGCGGTCGTCGACGTGGCTTGGTCCAAGTACGAATTCCCCTCCGGTGCCGAAGCGGATGTATCCCCCGAAAGCCCCGAGCCAATTCGGGAGAAGGTCTGGCTGACCCTCGCGCTCGGGATGAATTCACTCGCAGAAGTATTGCTGATGAACACAAATAGCAACAAAGCGAAGGCCAGCACCGAGCCGGTCGCGAACCTGGGCGAATTCCGGGGCGTGAGCATCCTCTGCAAGAAGCCGGGCCGGCGGGCCACGTCCTCTTCCGTTAGTGTGAACGCCCTCGGCGGGGCCGCCACAGGCATTGCCTTCAGCATGCGTTGGGTAGCCCGCAACTCGATGTAACCCGCGCGGCAGTCCTCGCACTCCTCCAGGTGCGTGCGCACCTCCTCATGCGTCGCCTTATCCAGTTCGTTATCTATGTACGCCGAAAGCAAATCCCAAACGTGCGGCTCTGCCCCGGCTCCCATCCTGTTCTTGCTCATCCCAACTCGCCATCTAGATAATTACGAATAGCCGCCATGCTAACGCGAGACTCAATAGTCAAAACTCGTAATTAGTAATTCGTAATTCCCGAAGGGGAAGTAATTCGTAATTCAACACTTACAATTCCCTATTAAAGGAACGTTCCGCCGGAGCCGATAGTTCCCCGCCCGGCGGTACCACTCCTATCCTGCGCAGGTAGTCGCGCATCTTAGAGCGCGCCCGGTTGATGCGCGACTTGACCGTGCCCAGGTTGCTATCGGTCACGGTGGCCGCTTCCTCATAGCTCAGGCCCTGCACGTCCACCAGCACTAGGGCGATCCGCTGGTCGTCGGGCAGCAGATCCAACCCCTCCTGTATGGCAGAGGCCATCCAGGCGCTCAACGCCTGCGCCTCCGGGTCCACGCCCGGGTCGAGGTCGGCTACAGGTAGCGGCTCGCTCTCCTCCTCGCCCGTTCCTGATGTGCCCCAGTCCAGCGACTGCGTGGGCCGTCTCTTGCGCGAGCGCAGCATATCCAGGCACGCATTGGAAGCTATTCGCAAGACCCATGCCCGAAACTGCCCCCCCTTGAACCGGCCTATCGCCCGGTATGCCGACAGAAACGTCTCCTGCGTGGCGTCCGCCGCCTCGTCGGGGTCCGAAAGCATCCTGTAGCAAAGGTTGTACACCCGCGTCTGATAGCGCAGCACGAGCCAGTTGAAAGCCGCCAGGTCGCCCCGAACGGCCGCCTTGATATGGCTCTCCTCCTCCCTGCTATCCTCGGGCTCGTACATACGGGGAGTATAGCATAAGCCCGGGGGTCAGGGGTCAGGGATCAGCCTCGCACGTAGACTCAACCGCCGACTGCCGACTGCCAACCCCTGACCCCTGACCCCTAACCCCCCCACCCCTGACCATTGGGTTATGCCCATCATCACCCTGCTCTGGTATACTGCCCCTGGCACCAGGAGACCTTGACAGCGATGACGGCAAGCGCGGCCGGGAGCGGCCGAGCTTTGCTGCCATCGCTTTTTCATGTGCGAAATCCGCTCGCCGGGACCTCTTCTCTCAAGGCACCTTCGAGCGCCTGCAAGGTATATCTAGGAGGGAAAAGCATTCATGGACCACCGCACCATAAGGTCGAAGACCTGGCGCGCTATACCGTTCTCGCTGATTCTGCTGGCCACGCTCGTGACGGGAGGTATCGCCCTGGCGGGCGTACCACCCGCGGCCATCCCCGCAGGCATATCGGCACCGCCCCCACAGGGCAACCCCGCATCGAGCCCCAACGTTCCAATGCTCCAGGGGCGGCTCTCGCCCTCGTCCCCGGGTGGAGGCTCCGCAGTCGTCACCCAGCTCAACGTGCCCGAGCGCGTGCTTGACATGACCCAACTGGGCCTCCGCCCCATCCAGGGCTCGCCGCCCACCAACCTCTCCCCTTCGGGCGGGTCCATCGGCACCCAGAACGCCTTCATGATCGTCAGCCCCGACGTCGTCAGCCAGAGCACCGCCTCGGCCATAGGCACGCTCCTGGCGAACTTCACGCCCGCCGAGAATGTCAATTACTACCTCAACGGCTCGCTTGCAGGCACCTTCGTCGCCGACGCCAGCGGCCGCGTGGCCGTCTCTGTCAATACCGGTGCCGGACTGGGCTACATCAGCTTCGAGGGCATCGGCCAGACCAGCGGCAAGCGGGCCGGCGGAGTAGCCCAGGTGCTCGATGCCGCCCCTTCCGTCCCCGGCTACGCGGCCGGCCCCCACTCCCTCAACTCGACCGCCTCTGGTACCTTCTACGCCTATGGCTTCCGCTGGACGGCCAACACCACCAACACCGTCGGCCTCTACCGCGACGGCACCTTCCTCGGCAACGCAACCACCAATGCCGCCGGCCGTTTCTTCCTCAGCATCACCCCCGGCAACAGCGGCGACACTTCGGCGGCCTACACCGCCGTAACGTCCACCGTGGGCAGCATGGCCGGCCAGAGCGTGGAGGAGCGCGCCGACGCGGGCACCCCGCCCCAGGGCGACTCCAACACGGCACGCGTCTTCGTTGACCGCAACGTCTTCCCCTCGGCCACCGGCGCTGTTATAGGCGTGGTCGGCGAAGGATTCCAGCCGGGTGAGACCGTCAATGTTTCCGTTTGCGCCACGGGCAGCGTTGTCGCCACCGCCAACGGTGCGGCCAGCGCCTTCTTTAACTTTGGGGCGGGCGCTGGCGTGGCCCAGTGTGTATTCACGGGCGCGACCAGCGGCAGGGTGGGGAGGGGCTCCATGCAGGGCGCTCCCAGCGCCATCAACGCTCCCAGCGCCATCAACGCCCCGGCGACGATCGCCAGTGGTGCGACCAACTTTATTTTCCAGTTCGACAAGCTCTTGCCCGGTCAGGCCGGCACCGTCTACCTGGACGGTGTGAGCCAGGGTCCGGCTAGCACCAACGCGAGCGGCTACGGGGCGGTTACCATACCGGCACCCGCCACCGTAGGCATCCACACCGTGACCTTCATAGGCGCTTCGGGCCAGGTCGCCCTCGCCCCGCTCTACGTCGTGCCCTCCCAGGGCACCCCCACCCCCACCGGTACGGCGTGCCCTCTTAACTACACCTACACCGTCGGCTCCGGCACCATCGTCTCCGGCACCGTCGATATAGGCAACCACACCGACGACGGGTCCACCGTCATTGCCCTACCCTTCTCCTACACCCTCTACGACCAATCCTACACGCAGGTAGCGGCGGGCTCCAACGGCCATCTCACGTTCGGCACAGTTAGCAATGCCTTCAACCCCACGTGCATCCCTCTTGCGGGGGCGACGTACGCCATGGGCCCTTACTGGACCGACCAATGCACCGGGGCCTGCTTCAACGTCACCTGCGCCGGGTGTGGCATCTTCACCTCGATATCAGGCTCGGCCCCCAACCGCATCTTCAACATCGAGTACCGCACCGCCTACTACAACAGCGGCGGTAATGGGCTGCCCCTCAATTACGAAGTGCGACTGTTTGAAGGCCAGACCGCCTACGACATCATTTACGGGACGGTCAACACCTTCTCGCCTCCCGCTCAACGCAACCTATCCGTGGGTGTGCAGCAGTCCAACACCACCCAGTACACGCTCGTGGGCTGCGACACCACCGGGGGCACCGCTCCGCCGGTCAGTTCGGGGCAGCGCTACCACTACACACTGTCGGCTGTCTGTCCCACCTCGCCCACAGTCACGAGCACCCGTACCTCCACTCCCACCGTTTCCGCTACTCCCACTGCTACGGCTACCGCCTGCGCCGGGGCGTTGGGCCCTTGGACTCTCGTGGCCAACTACCCGTCGGGCATCCTCGAGAGCCCGGCCGTTGGCTCGAATGGCACCTTTGTTTACTCGGGAGGCGGCTACGTCTCGGGAGCGGCATCCAACCTGTTCAACCGCTACGATCCCGTAGCCAACACCTGGACTCCGCTTGCGCCGTTGCCCACTCCCCTCTACGCGACACGCGGCGTATATGCTCCGAACGTTAATAAATTCTATATCTTCGGCGGCTACAATGGCAGCGTCCTTGCCACAACCCACGTATACGACGTCGTCGCCGGCACCTGGACTACCGCGGCGGCCATGCCCGATGGCCGCTACTTCCCGAACCTTGTCTACTACCCCGGCAACGGCAAGATCTACGTTATTGGGGGCTTTGATACCTCCTTCACCGAGGCGAGTCAGACCTGGGAGTACGACCCTGTTGCCAACACCTGGAATAGCAGCCGAGCCTCGATCCCGGTGACTATGGCCGGTAGCGGCACCACCAACATCGGGCAGTACATTTACCTGGTCGGCAGTTGGGGTGGCGGACTCGGCACGACCCAGCACTATCGCTACGACATCACCGGCAACACCTGGACGACCGTCGCCGCCCTGCCCGTAGCCATTTACGAGCCTGGTGCCGGTGTGCTGGGGGGCAAGGTCTACATCACGGGTGGTGGCAACCCGTCCCTCCGCGATGCCCGGCCCGCCTCCTTACACGCCATGACGGCAGGGCCGGGGGTCGCACCGTCGATCCCCTACAACACCAGCTACGTCTACGACCCGGTTGCCAATAGTTGGACGCCAGGACCTGCTCTCAACTCGCCGCGGGCCTTCACCGCTGCTACCACGGTTGGCAACCGCATGGTAGTGGTCGGTGGTTTCAATGGCACTGCCGACGTCAACAGCGTCGAGTTGGCCGTCCTGGCCGTTTGCACTACCGGCACTCCCACCGCCACCGCCACCGCCCCACGCACCGCAACCCCCACATCCACCCCCAGCATACTCGCTACCAACACCCGCACGGCCACGCCCTCCTGCGCGGGGTATCGCTTCCTGCTCCTCTACGCCGAAAGCGGCACGGCTCCCGGCCAGTTGCGCACCGCCATGCTCGCCGAGCCCGGCGTGGCCGCCGTCGATACGTTTGACGTGCAGGTCTCCACACCCACCCTCGCCCAAATGCTGCAATACACCGCCGTGATCGCCAGCAACGATAACGGCTACGTCGACCCGGTAACCGTGGGCAACAACCTCGCCGACTACCAGGACGCTGGCGGCGTGGTCGTAGCCCTCAACTACACCTGGGGCTCCCCGCGCCTCGATGGACGCTGGATGACCGGCGGATACTCCCCCTTCAACTTCCCTAGCGCCCATAACTTCACGGCGGGCACCCTCGGCACCTTCAGCGCCACTCACCCCCTCATGCTGGGCGTGACTGCGGTGAGCGACAACTTCCGTGACACCGTGACCCTAGCCTCGGGTGCAGTGCAGGTAGCCGCCTGGAACGACAACACGCCGCTCGTCGCCTACAAGACCACAACCGGGCACTCTGCCGTGGCGATAAGCGCCGACCTCAACGACGGTCACCTCAGTTCAGGAAAGACCGGCGCGGCCCGGAACAGCCCAACCGGCAGCCCCGACGTGTGGAGCGGCGACTTTGGCCGAATTATCGTCAACGCCGCCCGCTGGCTCGCCCCCGCAGGGTCCTGCACCACAGCCACGCGCACCATAACCCCCACATCCACCCCCAGCGTACTCGCTACCAACACCCGCACCAACACGCCCAGCAACACACCCACCGCCACCCTCACGGGCAGCAGGACCCCCACGAACACGCCCAGTAATACGACCAGCAATACGCCCACGGGCTTCGTCCCGACTAACACCCGCACCAACACTCCTAGCAACACCCCTAGCGACACGCCGCAGAGCATTACAAACACCCCCACGTCCACGCCCACCCTCTGCCCGCTCACCTTCAGCGATGTGCCGCCCGACCATCCCTTCTACGAGTACATACGCTGCCTCTACTGCCGCGGGGCCATCTCAGGCTACGCCGACAACACCTTCCGCCCTTACAACAACACCACTAGAGGCCAACTTGCCAAGATAGTGGTCCTGGGCTATGCCATCACCATCTACACACCATCCACCCCCTCCTTCCGCGATGTGCCCACCGGAGATCCCTTCTACCAGTACATCGAAACCGCGTACCACCAGGCCTTGATCTCGGGCTACAACTGCGGCGGCCTCGGCGAGCCCTGCCCAGGCCTCTACTTCAGGCCTGTCAACCTTGTCACCAGGGGCCAGCTTTCCAAGATCGTGGTGATCGCCGCCGGTTGGCCTCTGATAAACCCCTCCACCTCCACCTTCAACGACACGCCGGTTGGCAGCCCCTTCTACCAATACGTCGAAACGGCCTACTGCCACCAGATCATATCGGGCTACAACTGCGGCGGCCCCGGAGAGCCCTGCGCCGGCCTCTACTTCCGCCCCGGTAACAACGCCACCAGGGCGCAGATATCGAAGATAGTCTGCCTGGCAGTCCGCAACCAGGGCTCCTGCGATATGACCCGGTAATTCTCAATTCTCGATTTTGGATTATGAATTTTGAATTGGCTCAAAAGCCAATTCAAAATTCATAATCCAAAACTCAAAATCTAGGGAAGCAGCCGCAAGCGGCCCTCCGCTTCCCGCTCCACATCCTCACGGGCAAACAGCATAGGGTGGTAGTCGCCCGCAGGCCAGGCTTCCACCCCATCATCGTAGTGCCTGCTACCGGGCTGTCCCGACTGGCCGGGCGACAGTAGGCCGCGAGACCTGCGCAGATCCCCAAGGTCGGCTATGAAACGAAACGGCGGGCCGATCACATCTTCACCCTCGAGGCGGCTCACGGCGGCCCAGACGGTCGTGTGGTCGCCGCCCACCGGGTAGGGCCCGCGGTTGAAGGTTCCCGCCAACACCCTCGCGCTCCCCAGTGGGTGCGCGTAGGTCAGGCGGTGCAACTTCCCCCACGCCCAATCGCTCGTTCGAGGCCCGCACCTCTCCTTCAAATAATCGACCGCCTCCCGGAGCGATACCCTCATCACCTCGTCCCTTCCTCCTCCAGACCGGGCGTCATTTGTCGGAGGCTGCGGGTGTGCCCGGCCGTCCGGTGCGGCATGGAAACCCTGACCTCCGACCGCCCCCCGCTTTCGCTCATGCCCCCGATCCCCGACCTCAAACCAGTTCGACTCGGGCTCCGCCAACGTCTTCAGCAGCCATTCCCAGGCCCGCAGCCCGAACATGCTCCACGGCTGGAGGCCCGGCACAGGGCCCTCACCTCCATATCCACCCGCCAGGTCCCCCAACTTCACCTCCGTAAGGTGGCGCAGCATCTTCTGCAGGAAGACCTCGTACACGGCCGCGGCAGCGCTCTCCGGCGATAGCCTGCAATCCCATTCCTCAATGAGCTTCAGGACGTCCCCCAGTTCCGCATCCTCGGCCCGAAGCTCTCTCAAGTATCCCACCACAACTCGCGCCGCGACCGACAACTGGTCGAACTGCATCTGCCGCGTATAGGCCATGTCTGCTTTCCGGCCGCTCTCCTCCCTGGCCTCTATCATCTCCACGATCCGCTGGGCCCGGTCGCCCCCAGCGAACTCGCGGCTCAGGAAGTGCGGGTAATCATCGCCAACCACCCGGTTGTTGGCTGTGACCACGTAGCCCTCCGGCGGGTTGTCAAGGTGCGGCAGCTCGTAAAACGGGATGTACCCCGTCCACTCGTACTCCCCCGTCCACCCCGGCACCGGCACCTCACCGGTCCCCCTGGCGCGCACAGGCACATTGCCCGTGTAGCTGTACTGTATATTGCCCTCGGTGTCGGCGTATACGGCATTAAGTACCGGGTCCGTCCAATCTCGCAGCGCCTCGCGGAACTCCCCGCAGTTGTGCGCCCGGTTCATGGCCCGAATCGCCCGGAACGCGTTACCACGGTCGAGGGAGGCCCAGCGTAGCGCCAGCGGCTCCTCACCCGATAGGCGAGGTGCCAGGGCGTTGATAATAGGGCCATGCCTGGTGGAGATTACCCGGTGCGCTCGGGCCTTGCCGCCCCTGACCTTTATGCGCTCCCGCCGCACATCGGCCTCCAGCCACTCTCCTTTGTACTCGTATTGCACCTGCTCGCCGGCGCCTTTCCGCAGGCGCTCTATATAAAGGTCCTGAACGTCGGCGAACCCGTAGGTCATGCCCCAGGCCACCCGCCCGTTGTGCCCCACGATCACATAAGGTATGCCGGGCAGGCTGACCCCTGTGACGTCCAGGCCCCCGCCGGCCAGGTGGTTCTCATACCAGACACACGGTAGGCCCATCGCCAGGTGCATATCGTTCGCCAGCAGCGGCGCGCGCCCCTCGGTCCGCCACCCCGCCAGCGCCCACGCGTTGCTGCCCACCCCTTCAAGTGGCCCCGGCCCCGTAAACTTCCTGGCCTCCTCCGCCAGCCGCTCAACCGCCGACTCGCCAGGGGTCAGAGGTCGGGGCATTGTGGCGGTAGGCAGACCCTGACCCCTGACCCTTGACCCCCGACGAACTATCACCGGCCAGTGCTCGAAATAGTCCGGCTCCAGCTCGGCGGCCCGTTCCGGCCCCAGCCGGGCCACCAGCCGGGCGCGCAGCAGCTCGGTTTCCCAATTCATCGACAATATCCAGGAGAGGAGCTTGCCCCACGATAGGGTGTCGGCCGGCGTCCACGGCTCCGGCCGGTAGCGCAGCAACGTAAACTCAACCGGTAGCTTGCGCCCCGAGATGCAGGCATCAATATGGGCATTCACCCCCGCGGCATAAGCCTCCAACTCCGTCCGCACCTCGCTGTCCAGCCCCTCGGCCTCGCGCTCCGCTGCCCACCTCATCGAGAGGATGCGTATCCACCGGTCCACGTTGACGGTCGCCCGCCCCAGCACCTCCGACAGCCGCCCCGCGACCAACCGCCGCTGGAAATCCATCTGGAACAGCCGGTCCTGCGCGTGCACGAAGCCCTGGGCAAACATCAGGTCGTGGACATCCAACGCATATATATGAGGCACTCCCCAGCGATCCCGTATCACCTCCACCGGGCCATGCAGCCCTGGCATCCGCAGCTTACCATCCGTAACCGGTAGGCTCCGGCGGCTCAAGGAAGTCACCCCAGCCCGCACAATCGCCCCCATTCCCGTCTCCAACGCGCTTCGTATCGCATCCATGCCTTGCATCATCCCTCCGGTTCTCACTCCCAACCCTGGCCCGCCTTCTCTCCCTCTATCCCCCCTTATAGGTGTTCACATCACCACCGTAGGGGCGCGGCATGCCGCGCCCTGTTCGCCGGCGCACCCCACCCAGGCCGCCCACACAGGGCCGCCCCTACCATTGCACCAGCCTTACCGCTATATTCTAATACCACCAGCAAATTAGACATTCATCTAACATTGCCCATTTTCACTATTTTACGCGTGAGAATCCCCGAAAACGGTGAAAATGGGCAATTACCCTCAATATCCCGTCACCTGGGCTGCGCACGACACCCCGCTAGTCACTGCTCACCACAATACGGGTAGCTCCCGAACCCGCCACACTCAAGGGGAAAACGTGATCAAGCAGGCCGCTACTCACAGGGACCGGCCTGCCGTTTACCTCCAACGATAGTTTCCCGCCTCGCGGGCGCCGGGCCAACCTGAGAAGAAGCACTGCGTTCTCACCTTCAGCCGTGGCATGAAGAGGAGTCAGCATTATCGAAACCTTACCCGGCTCCCGCTCAGTCTCCTCCAGTTGCCAATCGGCCACAACCGCCGTCCGTCCCGTGGGCCAATCGAGCACCACCTGGCCCGTTGCCAGGAAACATGCGGTCGGTACCACCTGCGGCCAACCGTGCTCGCTATCCGTAAGCCCCCACAGAGGCATACCCCGCCGGTAATCCCCGCGCCTGGAGAAGAACGTATTGTAGTACCACCGGGTGTGGAGTAACTGCTCCGACTGCTTGAGCCCCTCCTCTTCCCTGATTGCCCACCGCCCATCCAGCGCCCACCGGAGCGACTCTATGCCCGCCTGCAAGCACACCTCGTCGCCCGCGTACAGCCCGTACAGCGCCAGCCCTGGGGCGGTCGTGACCGGGTCGAGGTGCTGGTTCTCAGGCGAGACTATCGAAGCTCCAAACGTCGATATGCCCTGCTTTACCCCGTCTGTATCAGGCCCAAAGGTCGTAATTCGATAAGTCATCGTATAGCTGAGCACGTTATCCGCCGCATGCTTCCCATCCCGCAGATACTCTTCCTCGCCGGTTAGCTCGTACAGCATCAGGCAGGCGTCGAGGGCGGCGATAGCAGCCTCGCGATCGGGACACGACGCGTCCAACGTCCCCGCCGCGAATTTGCCTTCTCTCACCAATCCGCACAGCGTGTTTCGATAAGCCGATATGGCATGCAGGGCATAGCTGCGGCTCTCCTCCGGCCGGGTGTCGGCCAGGAAAAGGGCGCAATCGCAGAAGAGCGCTACGGCCGCCGGAGAGCCGCCCGGGTACGCGTCAGCTGCTTCTCCCGAGAGCCGGCAGCGCGAGGCCACTCCCCCGTCGGGTAAAGCGTGGTCCTTGAGCCAGTTCGCCACTCCGAGCGCTGCCTCGACCCACACCTGCTCCTCCTCAGTGCTCAGTGTCTCCCTACCACCGGCCACTGACCACTGACGCCGCGCGCGGGCCGCCGCGAGAAGCGCTCGCGCCTCCGTTGCCTCCCGAATGCTATCCACCATGTCGTCCCTTACTATGGTCAGGTTCTCATAGTCACTGTAATCTCTGTATCCCGAGAAGTATCCATTGGAGTCGCAAGCCGGGTACAACAGGCCCTCCGGTGTGCGTCCCTCGGTGGTCCATCTGTCCAGCGCGCCCGCGGCCCGACGCTCAAGCCGCTCAAGCTCCTGGTCCTCCATGTCGCCACCAGCCGCTCGCGAGAACGCTGCGTAGGTCACGGTGGTGCTCGCCATCAGCAGCGACTGCTCCACGAACCCCAGCATCGCCGTGCCCGAACCCTCCGGCGACACATACTGTCCCCCACCAACATTCTCATCATACAGACGTGCGTTGTACCACCTGACGTGCTCCCCGGCCTGCCCCCACAGGGTTGCATCCTGGTGGCCGCGTGCTGAATCGTAGGCTATGGGCCACAGAAACCGCGCCAGCACCCCGGAATCGCGAGGCCCCTCAGCCGGGCGGCGCCGGAGGTAGAGGGTCTTTTCGAGGATATCTCCTTCTTCCCATACGCCAAAACACTCCTCGCCCGGCTCGAAAGTGTCCTTCGCCACGTATGCATCCCGCCCGCCGTCCCCCCTGTGCCCGAACTCCATTTGCGGATACCTGAAACTGAGGCGTAGTCCTCCCTCATAAGGAGCCATACCAAGCGAATAGACCAGTTCAGGCTCGGGCGCGACAGGCGCTTCGCTGCCGGCGAAGTAAGCCCATTCCACCCCAGGCAGCCAGTAGATGATGCCCGGCTGGGCCAGCCGATCCGCCCGGAAAGCGAAGCCCGTCCCCGGATCGGGGTGAGGAAACAACCCGCTGCCGTAACTATTACGCCCGTAGTGGATGCTGGGCAATTCAAGCGACCCCGGATCCCCCACAGCCCCAGGTAGCCCGACCGAGTGAATCACGGCCCCCTCGAAACGCCCTCCCTCGAACACTACTCGCCACCGAAGCTCCACAGGCCCAGGCTTCCCGCCTCCAGTCGCGCTCTGGGACGCCCTTAGCTCGAAGCGGACCACCCCGCCAGGGTGCGCGGCGCTTCCATGCGCCAGCAGTCCATCGTCCCCCTGCTCGACCGCGCTCCAACTGCCCGCAACGGTCTCCCCTCCCGCGACCCGCACACTGAGGGGCTCTACACTCGCCCCCGTGGTCACTCCATCGCCACCCAGGCTTACGCGCCAACCGCTGACTGCTTGCTCAACACGGAGCGGTTGGCCCGATATACTATCATCTTCCACTGGCGTCCCACCTCGCTGCTTACGGGTTAAGCAGGCAGTCAGCAGTGGATGTTACTGCTGACTGCCTGCTTCTAACTGCCGACTGCCGACTGCCTACCGCTGGACCGTGTACACTCGCACGTAGTCAAAGTTCGCGGTGAACCCGGAGCCGCCCATGGATACGAGCCCTATTCGCGCCCCGGTCCCCAGGTTATGGGTCCAGGTCCCGCCGCGCTCCCAGGTCGAGCCATCGAGACTCGTGTAAGCGGTGTAGCGCTCCTCACCGCCGTTGCTCCCGCCGCGCTGCCGGCTTACGGCGATCCGTAGGTAGGTCCACTCGCCTGGTGGGCCCACTATCGTATTGCCGTAACGCGGGTAGCCGGTGGGCACGGGGAACAGCTCTTTGGCGAACTCAGTCTGCCGCGTGTCCCAGATCGACACGTGCGCCAGCTTGATGAAGTTGTTGTCGTCCCCGTATATAACCATGCCGGCCTGCACGTAGTTGAAGCAGCACCCCTCCGGTGGCACGCTGAGGCGCACCTTTGTCTCCACGATGTAATCTTTATCAGGAGAGGCCTCCGTGAGCACCGAGGCATTGTTCGAGTCCTCGAAGAGGTCGGCGGCCTGCGTGTCGAACCTGAAGGTGCCACCCTCCAGGCCATATGTGCCCGTGGCCGGCTGGCGCACCCAGCTCCACTGGCTGCTCAGAGATGTGCCATTGAACTCGTCCGACAGAGGAGCAATCAAGTTCCTCGGCTCGTCGTTCCGCACCAGCTTGGTGTGGTAGTTGGTCCTCTGGCCGGGTTGGGCGGCGGGCGCTTGCTCGCGGCTATCCGATGCCCACAGCCCTCCGCGCACCGTAGGCCAGCCGTTGACCCAGTCGAGCGGGTCCATCAGCACCGGGCGCTTCGTAAACCCGACCGCCCCTGCGAAGTAAGGGTCAAAGCGGTCTACGGCATGGTATACGGTCCACCACTGCCCGTCGAAATCCTCGAAGACGGCATTGTGGCCCGTGCCGACCCACCTGTTGCCGTTCATGCTGATCACCGGCGTTCCCCCCGTCCGCCCCGCCAGCAGCGATACCCCTTCGCGGTCCACGTACGGGCCGAGGATATTGGCCGAGCGCCCCGCGAACACACTGTACCCGGTCAGCGGGCCCCTGCAGCAGTCCGTAGCCGATACGAACAGATAATAGTAACCGTCGTGCTGCACGATATTAGCGCCTTCGTACTTGTTGTCGATGGCGATCTGCACCTTGCTGGCCGGGTTCGAGTGCAACCCGTCGGGCGTCAGCGTACGGGCTGAGATGCCGCCGAAGTAGCTGCCATAGAAAATGTACCTCTGCCCACCCGATTCGACCACGTCGGGATCGAACACCCAACGCCGGGAGCCGGGGCAGCACGGGGCCGCATGCGGCTCCACCGCGGGCGTGCCGCTGTCGGTCCACGGCCCGGTGGGGCTGGAACTTGTCGCCACGCCGATGGCGCTGCCGCCGCCCGGCAAGCTGGTATCGGATGCCGTGTAGTAGAGATAATACAGGCCGTTGAAGTACTCTATGTCCGGGGCCCACAGACCCGCCGTGGGAGCCACCCAGGAGGGCCGCGCGCTGAACACGTCGCCCACGTAGGTCCAGTTCACCAGGTCGTGCGACCTGAGCATGGGGATCAGGTGGAAGTTAAACCCGCCGCTGGGGTTGCGGTCCTCGTCGTTCAGAGGATCGGTGGTGCAATAGATATACCAATCGGTGTCGCCCGGCTGCTGCCCGTAGATAATTGAGGGGTCGGCGCAACTTTCAACCAGCCCATCTCCCGGTATCTGGATATGCAGGGGATTGGTGTAGGTGCCCGTCCCTACGCGGTCGGGCGCCGTAACCGCCGGAGGTGCCGTTACCGGCGGCGCCGTGCCTGCCTGGGCCGCTGGGCTCGCCAGGGTCAGGATAAGCGCTAACTGGGCCAGCAATAGAAATAGCGTCCTGTACAGACTCCTCTTTTTCATCTTGTTGCTCCTCTCCTGTTAGTCAAACGAAAACACGAATCATAGAGTGAAGCGCGCCCATGCTTACTCCAACGTCCCACACTTTGGTGCTTATTTCACGACCGGCGCCGGTTGCGGGTCGGTCGTCGGCCCGATCACGTCGGGCTTTCCGTCCTTCCAATCGAGGCGGTCAATCCACATGAACCGGCGGCTGCCCCTAGTGCCCGCCGAGGTCACCTCCCATGCATGGTAGACTATCCACGTCTCGTCCCCCACCTTGATGATTGCTTCGTGTCCGGGACCGACAACCAGCGGCTTCTCCGTGTGGCTTTTCAAAATGGGGTTTTCGGTGGCGTCCTGGCAAGGGCCGGTCACCGTCTGGCAGGTGGCATATCCCACCGCGTAGTCGAAACCTGCGTAGCTATTGCCCGAGAAGAAGAGATAGTATTTGCCATCCTGCTTCCACATCGTGGGAGACTCTACCACCTGGCCCTCCCACGGTGCGTCGTTCCTCACCAGCTGGGTGGGTTGGCCGGTAAGGCTCAGGCCGTCGGGAGCCAGCTCCTGGACGTAGATGTAAGTCGGTTGATTGCAGCAGTTGCCGTCGTTTTTCCAGTAGAGGTATAACTTATCCCCGTCGCGGAAGGGGTCTGGGTCTATGGAACCCCCCTCGTCCGCCTGGCAGACAAGTGCGTGATCGCTCGTGTCTTGGAAGGGGCCATCCGGTTTGTCGCTGGTCGCCACCCCCACGCACTGCCTGTCGGCTTTCTTGTCCCTGGCCGTGTAGTACATAACGTAGCGCTGTCCGATTTTGATAACCTCGGGAGCCCACACGTGCAAGCCGCCCAGCTTCGCCCAGGGTGCCAGCGCCGGCATGGCGTCGTTGAGCAGCTTCCAGTGGACAAGGTCGGGAGATGTGGCGACCTGGATGTTGCGGCCCAGACCGTTGGTCGCGTAGGCGTAGAACGTATCTCCCTCCTTGATGATCTCAGGGTCCGGAAAGTCGCTCCTGAAGACGGGATTTTGAAAAGTGTTGGCCGCCACGGCGGCGGTTGGCGTGCCTTGCGCCGCCTGTTCCGTGGGTGTGTTGTCAGGCTGCTGGGCTGCTCCCCCCGACTCCGAGGTAGGAGTCGGGGGCTGGGCCGTGGATGTGGACCCCGCTTCCGACGTAGCAGTGGGGGGTTGAGTTGTGGGCGTGGACCCCGCTTCCTGCGGGCCGCAACCGGTGAGGGCAAGCAGCACGAGCACGCAAAGCAGGCACAGCCCTAGTGCGTATCGCGTCTTGCCTGTTGCGTGCCCGTGTAGGGGCGAGGCATGCCTCGCCCCTACAGATGGAAGCACCATCTACCCTTCCTCCTCAACGTAATTCGCAATACGCAATACGCCTAGCCCTTGAGACCCGTGCTTGCCACGCTCGCCACAATGAAGCGTTGGAGGACGATATAGATTATCAGCACCGGGATCGCCACGATCACGGCCCCCGCCATCATCAACCCGTATTCCGAGGTGTACGCGCCCTGCAGCGTGCGGAGGCCGGGCTGGAGGGTCTGGAGCTCGCGGTCTTTCAAGACGAGCAGGGGCCATAGAAAGTCGTTCCAGCTCGCCAGGAAGGTGATGATACCGAGGGTCGCCAGCGCGGGCCGCGACAGGGGGATCACGATTTGGTAGAAGACCTGCAGTTTATTGGCCCCGTCCAGCTCGGCGGCTTCCTCTAACTCTTTTGGTATGCCCGTGAAAAATTGCCGGAGGAAGAAGACCCCAAACACCCCCGCCAGAGCCGGGAGTATGACGCCCGGATAGCTGTTGAGCAGCCCAAAGTTAGCCACCGTCACGAAGTTCGGCACGAGGAACATTATGCCCGGCAGGAAGAGGGTGGCGAGCAGCAGCCCGAAGAGCGGACGCCGCCCCGGGAATTCCATCCGCGCGTAAGCGTAAGCCGCCAGCGAGTCGATCAGCAGCACCAGCAGTGTGGTAATTATGGCGATGGCGAGGCTGTTCAGGAACCAGCGCCCGATGGGCGTGCTGGTATTGTTGAATATCTTCTGGTAGTTCTCCAGCGTAGCCGCCTTGGGTATCCACTCGATGGTGCCGGAGAACCAGTCGCGCTTGGGTTTGAGCGAGGTCGAAACCATCCACAGGATCGGCAGCACGAAGATCAGCCCAACGAAGCCCATGATCGCATAATTGATGGCGTACTGTAGGCGTCTGCGGCCCCTCATCGACAGTCCTGTCGCGGCCTGGGGCTCGGCCTGAGGCTCGACCTTACTCCGGGGCTCTTCGGCGGTTGTGATAGCCATATATCTCTACTCCTTCTAGTCTTGCTGCCGGAAGATGCGGAAGTTCGCGTACGATACGATTATCATGATGGCCGCCACAATGAACGACATAGCCGCCGCGCTCCCCTGGATGCCGCGCACGAACCCTTCGGTGTAGATGCGCAGCATGATGGGCTCGGTGCCGCCGCCTCCGCTCGGTTGGGCCGGTGCGCCTCGGGTCATCAGCAGCGGTTGGCCGAATAGGTTGAACGAGGCGATGATCGTGGTGGTGACGATAAAGAGCATCACCGGCCGGAGCAGGGGCAAGGTGACGCGGAAGAACGCCTGCGCCCCGGTCGCGCCATCGATGGCCGCGGCCTCGTAAAGCTGCTCAGGTATGTCCTGCAGGGCTGCCAGGAGGATGATCATATTGAAGCCGATGGTCCACCACACCGTGGCCACAACGATGGCTACCCAGGCCCAGGGGAGGGTGGAGAGCCAGCGCGGCTGCGCCAGGTGGAGGTCCGCCAGGTAGTGATTTATAAGGCCCCCCTGGCTCTGGAAGATCCACCACCACAGGAGCCCGATCACCGCCACCGACAGCACCCAGGGCGCGAAGTAGACCGCGCGGAAGAAGTTGCGTCCTGGGGTCTTAGTGTTCAGCAATACGGCGAGCAGTAATGGAATGATCACCAGGGGAGGCACGCTGTATATTACGAACTGTACTGTGTTTAACAGGGCGTTCCAAAACTCGTTGAATTTTATGCCGCCCGGCGCGAAGAGGTTAATGTAGTTCTGGAGCCCCACGAATTTTGTGGCCTCTGGCCGCAGGTAATCGAAATTAAGGAGGCTCAGGTATAGCCCCCGGAAAAATGGATAGCCAACGAACACGGCGAAGAAGATCAGATGGGGCAAGATGAACAGGTAAGGTGTC
>JBJMMB010000506.1:0-20047 GCA_045805005.1 Chloroflexia bacterium | reverse complement strand
TTTGGGGGACACCCCCAAACCCCCGGCAGGGAGACCCCTGCACCCCTTTACTTTATCCCAACTACCTGCTCAAGCCGCAAATCGGGGCTAGCTGTGCCGCTAGCGGGGTCGTATACGCGCAGGGTGATGGAGTAGGTGCCAGGTTGGAGGCCCTGGAGGGGGATGTTGCGGAGGTCGGGGTAGGCGAGGCCGGGCTGCCAGTTGCTGGTGTGGTCAGAGCCCTCCGAGGGCTCGGTATCGACCTGTTTGGCGTTCGGGCCGCTTGATAGGCGGACGACGACGCGGAGGTTAGCGGGGATGTAGTTTAGGGGGCGCCAGTAGAGGCCCACCTGGAGGGTGTCCGTGGGCGCGGCTTCGACGCCGGCCTTGGCTGTGGCGGGTTGGAGGTCGTTGTCCAGGCGGTCCACGGTGCTCGCGGCGAGGACGAGGGGGAAGGGGGACATGGCGATGGGCTGCGGGGCACGGGTGCGCAGGATTTGGGAGAGGCCAATGTCTTGTTTGGATTGGGCGAGGGCCTGAAGGAGTCTGGCGCTCTGGGCGGTGAGCTTGGGCAGGGCGATTTTCTGGTCGAGCACGACGGTGTTGGCCCCCAGGGCCCCGGCAAGGAGGGCGGCCTGGGCGTCGGGCCTCCGCAGCACTTCGTCCTCATTGGACTCACGTCCGGAGGCGAGGACGTTGGCGAGGAGCTCGCCCCAGGACATGCGGTCGATCAGGTTCGCGGTATATACGGCGTAGCCTGCAGTATCGAGGATATAATCGCCCGGCCCACTCGGGAGGGGGACACGGGCTGGGGGGAGGCCGGCGGCGAAGGTGTAGCCTGGATCGAAGGCCATCGCCTGTTCGCCGGGGCGGGCCTGGGCGGCGACGGCTATACCGGCGGGGCGGTAGGAGTCGTCATAGCCGAGGGCGCCGGCAACGCGCCACTGGCTGAGGGCGAGGGGGAGCGCGAGGAGGGCCAGGGCTGCGGCCACTGCGACTTTGGCGGGCGAGAGGCGGTTCCACAACTGCGTGGCGGCGAGGGCGCTACCCATCAGGGCCAGCGGCGGGACCCACTGGGTGTAGTACTGGCTGTGGAACGAGCGACTCAGGGTGAAGACTGCGAGGATGGGCGCGGCCCAGAGCACAGGGATGGCCCAGGAGATGGATTGGGTCGAACCCAGGCGGGACGAGCGCCAGACGAGGAACGTGGCGGCCAGCACGCCGAGGGCGGCCAGCAGGAGCGTAAGCTGGGCTTCGGGGTAGGAGGCGATGCGCCCGGCCTGGTCGATACCCTCTCGCACTTCCTGGGGCCTGAGCAGCTGGAAGAACAGAACTTGCCTGACCATCTGGCCGGGGGCGGCCAGGAGGAACGGGGCGGCCAGGAGAGCCGCGCCGCCTAGCCCGCCCGCCAGGAGCCACCCGGCCTCCCGGGGTCGCCGGAGGGCCAGGGAGTAAACGAGAAGCGCGAACAGGAGGGCCACTCCAGGGGCTTTGCAGATGGCAGAGGCTCCCGCGACGGCCCCGGCGGCGAGCAGCCACCGGTGGCGTCGAGGGCCGGGGTCGGAGGGGGCGTAGAGGTAGAGGGCCAGCGCCGCCAGGGACGTGAGGTTGACGAGGGTTTCGAGCACCCCAACGTTGGGGAGGCGCAGGTCGGACTGGGGGGCAAAGGCCGCCTTACCATCGAGCGCGAGGAGGAGAGCCGCCAGCGCGCCGGACAGCGGCCCGCCTAGCTTGCGGGCGACGAGCCAGACGAGGGGTATGGCGAGGAGACTGTAGGCCAGGAGCCACTGGCGGGCGGCAACGAACGCGGCCAGACCACCCCAGGAATGCTCGGTGAAGAGCGCGGGCGTGAAGGCCCATATGACCCCCGGCGGGTGGGCCATGAAAGCATCCCGATAGGCCAAGGCCCCTCTTAGGAACAGCTCCGACTCGCTGTAATAAACCATCTCGTCGTAGTTGGAGCCGGTCCAGCGGCCGTCGGCGGCAGGCAGGAGGTTGCCCGCGCGCAGTCCGAAGGCAAGACCGAGAGCCAGGAGGCCGAGGGCTATGGCAATCGTGGTGAGCGCGGCCGTGTGGCTCCTGGTGGTTCGTTTGACTGTTGCGCGAGAGTCGTCCGAAGCGCCCTGGGGGATGGATGGGGCTCTGGTAGAAGGGGCGTTCGCCACGATCAATATGAGGGCGCCCGCAGCCCAGGCGAGCCATGGGAGGAGAGGCTGGTGGAGGGTGAGGGTGGTGTAGAGCGACCGGAGCGGGGCGTCGAGGTCGGTGGGCCCACCCCACGCTATGGGCCAGTCGGACAGGCCGCCCCAGAGCCAGCCACCATAGCCCAGGACCCCACGCAGCAGCTTGAGCGGGGCTTCCAACTGGAGGAAAATGAGAGCGGTGCCGTAGAGAAGGAGCAGTGCGGCCAGGACGTTTAGAAGGCGGGCCAAATGGTTGAGGGGTTGGGCTGCGTCGTTCACGGAGAGGACCGGGTCGCTGAGGGTGGTGGGTTGGATGTTTGGGCGCTCAACGGTCTGCATACAGGCCATTATAGCATCCGGCGGCTATTCTTACGCTTATATTAGGAGCCACGAGCCACGAGTTACGGGAAGGGAAAAGACGAAACCACCAGGACGCCAGGAGCCCAAAGTTCGCCAGGGGTTTCTAGTAGCGGCCTTTGTATGTTGGAAGCGCATGGTGGTAGGATCGTTTACCCAGCGGAACTTGCCTGTGGTATAATGAGCCGGAGTCCTATGGGGTGGAAGGGGAAGGAGGGATGGATGCTGGGTGAGATATTGTACAATGTGCCCGTTTTCCCGTTGAGCACCGTGCTTTTCCCTGGGATGCCCCTGCCTTTGCATATTTTCGAGGAGCGCTACCGGACGATGGTGCAGGACATTTCGCGGGGCGACAAGCGTTTCTGCGTGGCGCTTATCAGCGAAGGGATGGAGGTGGGCGGGGACGCCGAGCCGTGCGAGGTGGCGTGTCTGGCCGAGGTGGTGGACCTGCAAGCGCTGGATGATGGGAGGTATATCCTCGTGGCGGTGGGCGTGGAGCGGGTGCGGCTCTTGTCGGTGGGGCATAACGGCAGGCCTTACCTGACGGCCAACGTCGAGGTGTGGCCGGACGAGAACGCGCAGGTCGAGCCGCGCCTGTTGGAAGACGCATCTCACCTTTTCCTCCAGTATGTGGACTATATCACGAAGCTGTCGGGGCAGAACCTGGAGAGGGTGCCAATGCCTGATGAGCCCGATCTGCTATCGTACGTGCTGGCGGCCGGGTTGGAATTGGAAGCCCCGGCGCGGCAGCGGTTGCTGGAGATGCCGGGCGGCAGGCAGCGGTTGGAGAGCGAGGTAAGGATGCTGCGTAAGGAGTTGCCGATGCTCCGCGCCCTGGCTAGCAGCCCACAGCCGCCGGGAGTGGGGTATGGGCAGTTTTCTGCGAATTAGGAGGTAAGAATTGTCTACAGGGCATATGCCGGGCCAGCCTGACCAGCCGGTGACGGAGACAGGGCGAAGCGAGGCGGGGCAGGGGCCTGCGACCGGGGCGGCCGTTGAGCCGAAGAGCACTGACGTTGCCGTGCCTCTGCCGTTGGGGGCGGACATGGCGCGGATAATCGAGGAGCAGGTGGAGACGATTGTGCAGCGGCAGTCTTACCACTCGCAGATGATGCTGGGGGTGAGCGCGACGGGGACGGACGCGGTAAACGCCCGTACGGCGGCGCTGACGGTGGCTAACGCCCTGCGCCAGGGGGCAGAGGGAACCGTGCTATATGCGCTCGTGAATCTGGGCGACCCGCAGATAGCGCAGATCAATGACCACACCCTGCCGTACAATTTCAACACGCAGGTGGCCGGGCTCTTCGAGGGCATCCTGCTGGATACGATATCACAGGCTTACAAGGCGGACCCCGCTCGCCAGCATGAGGCGCGCATGATGCTGGAGCGGCTGTTCATTGAGGCCAACGCCGAGGCCGAGAAGCAGCCCAAGGCTATGCTGGCTTTCCTCGCGCCGGGCCCTGGCCCGAATGCTCGGAAGTGACCGGGCAGGTCTAGTTCATAAAATGCCGAAATCGAACGCGCAGCGTTCGATTTCGGCATTTTATCATTATTAATCTACGGGTGGGCCGGCTGTGGTGACTACGTAGTTCTCGCTGGAGAGGTGGCGGTGGGCGGCTTCGGTTACGATTTCGGGAGTGAGGGCGTTGATGATGGATGGGTAGCGGGAGATGTAGTCGAAGCCGAGGTTGTATAGCTCCATTTCGAGGATGGTGCGAGAGATGCCGTCGGTGGTCTCCAGGCGGAGGGGAAGGATGCCGGTCATATAGCGTTTGCCGCCTTCGAGTTCCTCGGGGGGGATGGGCTCGGTGCGGATGCGCTCGATTTCACGCTTGATGCTGTCTATGGCCCTGGATACGCTTACGGGGTTGACACCCGCGCGCACCGCCCAGGGGCCCGCGCCGAGGCCCGCCTCGAAGGAGGAGCCGGCGTAGTAGGCGAGACCCTGCTCGTCGCGGACGGTCTTGCCCAGGCGGCCCATGAGGCCGATGCGGCCCAGGAGGAGGTTCATCAGATCGAAGGCGTAGTAGTCAGGGTCGGCGCGGCGCATGGAGGGGAAGCCGAAGACGACATCGTTTTGGGTCTTGCCGGGCACGTACTTGAAGATCGATTTAGCGCCCTCGGGCTGAGGCACATCGGGTACCTCGTAGGGCGCGGGCTGCTCGGCGGCGGGCCGCCAATTGCCGAAGAGGTCGGCGGCTTTGCGGACGATCTCCTCGGGCTCCACGTCGCCTACGACCACCAGGAGGCCGCGGTCGGGCCTGAAGTGGCGCTTGTAGAACTCTATCATGTCGTCGTGGCGGATATTATCGAGGGTTTCGAGATAGCCCGAGGTGCGGTTGTGGTAGGGGTGGCCCTGGGGATATAGGTTCTGGCGGAAGGCGCGTTCAGCGACGGAGCCGGTGTCCTGCTCCAATTCGAGGAGGCCGGTGCGGAGGAGGGTGCGCAGCTTCTCTATCTCGGAGTCGGGGAACGAGGGCTGGAGGGTTAGCTCGGCTATGGTGTCGAGGAGGAAATCGGTGTCCTCCTTGAGGGACCTGCCGCCGACCTCCATGAGCACCTGGCCGGCGTCTACGCCGACCGAAGCGCCCAGGTTCTCGGAGTCCTCGTTGAGCTGGTCGAAGGTGCGCTTCTCTGTGCCGCGACGCATGGCCCTGGCCGCGAAGGAGGCGAGGCCCGCTTTGTCCTGAGGGTCGTACATGGCGCCGCCCTTCATGGAGAGGCGGGCCACGATCACGGGAATGGTGGTCTTGGGGAAAACGATCACGGTGAGGCCGTTGTCGAGGACGTGGCGGGTGATCGTATCGGGGCCGAGGGCCCTTTCGGTGAATTCGCTAACTGATGCCATCGTGGTCTTCCACTCCGTTCGATTGAATAGGCTCTTCTTCGGTGGGGATGAACCAGCCGACCGTGCGGTTTTCTTTGGTGAGGTAGGTGCGGGCCACGCGCTGCACGTCTTCGGCGGTGACGGCGGCCAGCTTGTCGAGGACCTCGTCGTACATATCGGCGGTGTAGATGCTTTCGAGGAAGCCGAGAAGGTATGCCTGGCTGGAGACGCTGTCGGACGAGTAGATGAACTGGGCCCGCGACTGGCGGGCGGCCTTCTCTAGCTCTTCGGTGGCTATTTCGCCGTCTCGGAGCTTGCGTAACTCCTCGTAGAGGGCGTCCTCGATACGCTGGAGGCTGCCCGCGTGGTCGTCGCTGGGGCGGGCGGTGGCGGAGAGGGCGAAGACGTGGGGGTCTTTGTGGAGGGAGAAGTAGGAGCCCGCACCCGCGGCTATCTCGGTGGAGATGATCGCCCTGTAGAGGCGGGCGGAGCGGCCGAGGGCGGCGCCACCGAAGCCCATGGGCTTGGCCCCGGATAGGAGGGAGTCGAGCACAAGGAGGGGGTAGACGTCGGGGTGGGCCACGGAGGGCGCATGGTAGACGATCTCGAGTTGGGCCGTGGAGCCGGGGCGCTCGACTACGACCCTGCGCTCACCCACCTGGTCGGGCTCGATGGCCCGGACCTCGGGTATCTTGTGGTTGGGCTTGTATTTCCCGAAGGCCGCGCCGATCTTTTCCACCAGCTCCTCTGTGTCGAAGTCACCGGCCACGACGACGGTGGCGTTGTTGGGGGCGTAGTAGGTCTTGTAGTGGTTGTAGAGGTCGTCGCGGGTCATGGCGCGGAGGTCGGACTTCCAGCCGATGACGCCGTTGCCGTAGGGATGGACTTTGAAGGCGATGGCGGATACCTCTTCGTCGAGCAGGTGGTCGGGCTCGTTTTCGGAGCCCTCGCGCTCGGAGATGATGACGGTGCGCTCGGAGGCGACTTCGTCGGGGTCGAAGAGGGAGTTGGCTATCCTATCGGACTCGATCCGGATGGCGAGGTCGAGGCGGTCGGAGGGGAGGGTCTCGAAGTAGGCGGTCCAGTCGTCGGAGGTGAAGGCGTTGAGGGTGCCTCCGTTCTCGGCGACCTGCTGCATGATCTGGCCCTTGGCGAGGGTGCGGGTGCCCTTGAACATCATGTGCTCTACCCAGTGGGAGATGCCGGTGATGCCGACGTGCTCGTTGCGGGCGCCGACTCGGTACCAGACCCAGAACGAGATGACGGGGGCTGCATGGACCTCTTTGGCGAGGAGGGTGAGGCCGTTGGGGAAGGAATAACGCTCGAAAGTTGATTTGCTTTGTAGGACGGCGGCTTTGCCGTTGGTGCTGTTTGATTTCGGGGACTTTGATTTTCTCTCTACGTGTATATGGGTGCTTGTATCGCTCATTCTATAGATGTCTCCCTGATGAATACGTCCGCGAGGGCGGGTTCTAATCTCTTCGGATATTATAACATGTTAAGGGACGGGAGGAGGGGTGGCGGTGGTGTTTTGGGATGGAGGAGGAATTCCCCATTTTCCCCATTTTCCCCATATTGAGCGATTCTCACGCGTGAAATGGGGAAAATGGGGAATGGTAGATCAATGTCTAATTCTACTCGTTTTCGAGGAACGATTTGAGGCGTAGGAGGCGTTCATCCCATTTCGAGCTGACCTCCTGAATCCACTGCTCAACCTCGGTGAGGGGTTCGTGAGTGAAGGTGTAGAGCTTCTCCCGCCCCCTCTTTTGCACAGCGACCAGGCCGACATCTTCGAGAATACCGAGATGCTTGAGGATCCCCTGGCGCGTGATGGGGTAGTCTCGGGCAAGCTGGGTCGCCGTCCTGGGGCTATGTTCGGCCAGGTTTGCCAGCAGGCTCCGGCGGGTTGGGTCCGCCAGCGCGGTGAAAACCGATTCGTCTATCATGAGCAGGATACGTATTCAACCAGCACCACACCGCCGGTGTGGTGCTGGTTGAAAGTGAGCATAAAACGCACTCGGCGTTAGAAGCCTTGCGGATATGGTAGGCTTCTGCCCTCGATGTGGGCTGCCAGGTTCGTCAGCATCATACCAAAGCCGAAGGCGTGCTGCTCCATGTTCATCCAGCGAACGTCCTCGGGCTCCAACTCGAAGCCGGAGAAGGTTATCGTGAGGCGCGTGCCGCCATTGTCTTCCATCAAGCTCCAGGTTGTGACGTGCGGCGCTTCGGGCGGCTCCGGGGCGGACCGCGTGACAAGCTGACGCGGCGGGTCCACAAGCTCGATGACCTGGGTATACATTTCGGTATTTGTGGCGGGATCGAGGACGAATATCCTTCCGCCCGCTTCTAAGCCGGTGCCCCGCCATTGAGCGCCTGGCGAAAACCATTTATCGAGCTGGTCAGGCTCTGTAATGGCACGCCAGACACGCTCTCGCGGAGCCGCGATCCATATGCTGCGTTCGACAGAGAGCTTTTGCCTGGCTTCTCTGTGATAGCCGAACAGGCCGCCTGCGAAACCCTGGGGATGGGGCAACTCGGTACCTTCGATGTAGGCTTTCAAAGTCTCCAGAGCCATTTCGCAGCCTGCGCCGCCGGGACCAAGTCGCTCCTGGGCGGCCTCCTCCGGTAGAGATTCGAGGCCTACCAGAGCGAGCGTGACACCAGTGCCGCCATTCTCGTCTTCGAGGATATAGGTCGAAGCGAGCAGCTTATCAGGTAGGTTGAGGAAAGAGACCTGGCGCGGTGGGTCGAGGGCTTCAAGTAGCGCGAGGTCTACTTCCATAGGGCCCATGAGGACGGAGAGCTTGCCGGTGTCGTCGCGCTTCAGCCGCGCCCCCATTGCGGCGGGTAAGAGCCAACGCTCAAGGTGCTCAGGCTCGATGAGGGCCTGCCAGACGCGTTCCCGTGGGGCCTTAATCCAGATGCTACGTTCGACTATGGGCTTTTCCATGATGGTCGACTCCTTAATGAGAGTATTGGGGTGTGCGATCTATGTGCAACCAATCGGTTGCACATAGTATAGCGGAATATACGTTCTAATGCAAGCCCTTTTCGTTGGGAATCTCGGCGCAAACCTTACAACGTCAACGTTACACGAGGGCCCTAGAAACGGGGTGAAGGTCAGAAAGAACTCGTGATTGGGGTAAATAGGTAGGGGCGCCGCTTGCTGCGCCCCTACCAATGTGAACGCCTGGGGGCGAAGGGTGGTTAGGGATAAGGTGAGATCATATCTGGTAGAATGTAGCTTCAGGAGTAAGCGGGAGGAGGTTGGGCAAGTGGCGAACGGCGGGAACGGTGCGGGGCTGCTGCGGGTGCGGGGCGAAGGGGAGCCGCAGGTTACCTCGATGGAGTTGTTTTTCGACCTGGTGTACGTGCTGGCGATAACGCAGCTTTCTCATCATCTGCTGGTGCATCTCAACTTCGGTGGGGCCTTGCAGACGCTGCTGCTGTTGGTGGCGGTGTGGCGGGCCTGGATCGAGGTCGCGTGGTTCACCAACTGGTTCGACCCGGATCGGAGGGCGGTGCGGCTGTTGCTGGTTGGGTTGATGCTGGCTAGCTTGCTCATGTCGGCGTCTCTGCCGGAGGCGTTCGGCGAAAGGGGACTGCTCTTCGCGGGGGTGTTCGTGACGATGGCGATTGGCCGCGGTCTCTTCGCGGTGATGGGGTCGCGTGAGGAGCCGGGGCTGCGCCTTAACTTCGAGCGGATCTTATGTTGGGCGGTCATGTCGGGGCTGCTGTGGCTGGCTGGTGGATTTGCAGAGGGGCCGGTTCGCGAGGGGCTATGGGTGGCAGCAGTGGCAGTGGACTTCCTCGGGCCAGCGGTAGGGTACTTCACGCCGGGGCTAGGGCGCTCGCGCACGACCGATTGGCCTATCACGGGTGGGCACATGGCCGAGCGATGCCGGCTTTTCATCATACTGGCGCTGGGGGAGTCGATCCTGGTCACCGGGGCCACGTTCGGTGATCTGCCCCTCTCGGTGGCGGCGATGGCTGGGTTCGTGGCGGCCTTTCTGAGCAGCGTGGCGCTGTGGTGGATCTACTTCGACCGGAGCGCGGATTACGCGAGTGCTGTGATCTCGCATTCGCCGGACCCGGGCAGGCTGGGGCGGTCGGCTTATACGTACTTCCATTTGCCGATGGTGGCAGGGATTATTGTTACGGCAGTTGGGGACGACCTGATCATTGCCCACCCGATGGAGGCGACGAGCGCGTCTACGGCGGCGGTCATCCTGGGTGGCCCGGCATTGTTCCTGGCAGGGCATGCGCTTTTCAAGAGGGCGGTGTTCAACCATGTGACAATGGCCCGGCCGGCGGCGGTCCTCGCGCTTATTGTATTGGCGCCGGTAAGCCTGGTGGTGTCGCCGCTGGTCCTTTCGCTTGGGGCGACTGCGATCATGGCGGGTGTGGTCATAAGCGATTCGTGGATGCTGCGACATTCCGGGGAGGCGATACTGGCCCCGCCAGTGGCGAGTGGGCAGGCGAAGGAGGAAGGGGTCGTTAGCTCGCCTCAGTCCTGAGAAGTGAGTACTTTTCATGGGGCGAATCCTAGAGGAATGTAGAAGATTTCAGAATTGTAGCTAACGGCTTAGAGGCGGTCTTTTTTAATCTGGTTGTAAGAAATGCGCAATATACTTAGCTTGTACCGTGCTGTTTATGAGTACAACGAGTCTTTGTCTACCAAGGTAGCGATGAGAGTGTGACCTAATCTTCTCCTCTGTGGTGGGCACTAGCAAAAGAGCGCTTAACCGGCTATGATACTGGCCGTCTTCAGGCACTCTCATTAACGTTCCAGGGCGCATTATGTTTTAGAGGGTTGAAGTCGATTATGGCATCGCCATAGTCGTCCATACCCAGCCGTGCCTTAGCATACAAAGTTCTGCTACAGGGCGGTGCCCCCGTGGCCGCCAACTCGCTATAAACGCGGGTCTTTTGGTCGTGTTTGTTGGTTTGTTAGTGCACAACCACTCCTCTCCTCAGAGTGCGTAGGCTGCTTCGTGCCGGGTATCAAGCGCGGAAGAAGGGCACGAATAAGCAACCGGTGGTGCCAACGAGAGGCCGTCGCGGTTCTGCCGCGGCCCGGCCGGGCATACTCAGCACTCAGGTACAGAAAGGTGAAACTGGTTCATGGACCTTAATCATTACCTGGCAATCCTCAGGCGAAGAAAATGGGTGATCCTGGTCGCAATGATAGTGACAATAGCGGTGACCCTCATAGTTACCCTCCTCACGAAACCCTGGTACGAGGCATCGGCCACTTTACGGATCGAGACCCTATCCGGCGGCGCGAGCCAGTACGTTGGCTACAACGACATAATGTATGCCGACCGGCTCATGAATACGTATACGAAAATTGCCACCGCCGACTCCACGATGAAAGAGTTGGCGCAAAGGCTTGGCGTGCAAAAGGCTCCGCAAGTTGTAGCGGAAATTCCGGCAAATACGGAGCTGATAAGCCTAAAGGTGGGCGACACAAATCCCGCACTGGCCGCGACGGCCGCCAACGCCCTGGCCGACATTCTCGTTGCTGACTTCAAGAATCAATACGCCGACGGCGGACAGACTGCACAGGGAATCCTCAACCAGCAATTAGCCGCTGTGAAGAATGACCTGGACCAAGCGTGGAAGAATTATGAGACTCTGGTTGCGAAATCCCCCCAGAATGCCGATCAAATTGCCACCGCCAAGAGAAGTGTTGAGTTGGAGCAAGACCAGTACGCCAAGCTTCTTGACCAATACGATCAAACTCGCATCGCCGATACTTTACGAGCCGGTACTATCTCGATTCTGCAGGAAGCCACTGTGCCCAAGGACCCCTCCAAGCCGAACAAGGGACTAAATCTGGCGTTGGGGCTACTGATTGGCCTGGCCGCGGGCGTGGGTCTGGCTTTCCTCTTTGAGAACCTGGATACCCGGTTGTATACCACCGAGCAGATCACAGAAGCGACCGGGTTGGCTGCCATAGGCAAGATACCTTCCGAATCAGGGGTCGACGGTCCGCGAGCGAAGCGAGAGTCAGGGATCGAGCTTAGCCCGGGAGCTCCGACTAACAACCACCGGCCACCGGTCGCGGTATTCAGTAGCGGTTCTGTGCAGGGCGAAGCCTTTCGCAGGTTGCGCACTAACCTGTTTCCTGTTGATAGCGACCCACCGCTGAGAACATTGATGGTCACAAGCGCCAAGCCGGGCGAAGGTAAATCCACGATTGCAGCTAATCTCGCTATGACTCTCGCCCAGTCCGGACAACAGGTCATGCTGGTGGACTGTAATCTGGGAGCACCCGCTTTGCACACGCTGTTTGGCTTGAGAAACGACCTGGGTCTCACTAGTGTGCTGAGGAATGGCATAACGTTCGAGAATGCTGTCCAGTCCAGTGGCATCGAAAGACTGTTGGTGCTCACGAGTGGCCCGCAGCAGGCCGATCCCGCGGAGTTACTCGGCTCGTGCCGCATGGCTGCGCTAATCCGCGTTCTGGGGCAGTATAGCGAAGTGGTGATATTGGATGCTCCGGCGCTGCTCGCGACAACCGATACAGATGCGCTCGCGCAGGCAGTTGACGGTGTGTTGTTGGTCGTGGGGCGCGCTCAAGTGTCACAGGAAGCGGTGCGCGCTTCCCGCGAGAAATTAGCAAATCTCGGCGCCAGATTGGTTGGTGTGGTCGTAAATCGTGCCGAGCAAGAGACGTTGTACCACTATCATCAAGAGTCCGGGAACCAGAAGGCAGCAGGCAGCAGGCAGTAGGCTTTCTAACTTCTAATGCCCGGTCCTCGCTAGAAAGGAGGGCAAGTTGCTACTTCACGTAAATATCGATGGCCCACAGAGCGTGACCATGTGGACTACCGGCGATAGAGACAAGCCCTTCAATTTCTATTGTAAGCGGGTGATAGACGTGAGTCTGGCGATGCTGCTGCTAATTCTATTGTCGCCTGTGATACTGCTTATCGCCATCGTGATCAAGCTGGACACGCCCGGCCCGGTGTTTTTTGCCCAGGAGCGCGTGGGCGCCGGCCGGCGCTCCCGGGAGGGGCTCTTGAGCTGGGAAATCCGCAATTTCCGAATGTACAAATTCCGCTCCATGTTCCACCAAGCCGACAACTCCAGGCACGAAGAATACATCAAAGCCTGGATAGCAGGACGCGCGGAGGCAGATAACGGCACTGAGACGAAGTTCAAGCTGACCAACGATCCCCGGATAACCAGGGTTGGGCGGATCATACGTAAGAGCAGCCTGGACGAATTACCCCAACTGATAAATGTCCTCAAAGGAGAGATGAGCCTGGTTGGCCCTCGCCCGGTACCCACGTACGAGGTAGCCGAATACGAGGAATGGCATTGCGAACGTTTGGCGGCCTTGCCGGGTATGACCGGTATCTGGCAAGTGAAAGGCCGGTCCCAGGTCCCGTTCGAGGAGCAGGTACGCATGGATATTGAATACGTACGGAATCAATCGCCATGGTTGGACCTGCAGCTAATGCTGCTTACGATCCCCGCCGTCTTGACTGGAAGAGGCGCTCAGTGACAGACCAGTGACGGATGGTGGTCGGGGAGGCGGAATCCACGCAAACCAGAGGAGAAAAAGATGGATACCATGGAAGAGCAATTAGGTGTGGCCGTTATTGGGTGTGGTTACTGGGGTATCAACTACGTGCGGGTGATGACCGAATTGTCCGGATCGCGAGTGGTGGTCATATGCGACCAACGCATGGAGCGCCTGCGAGAAGTTGGGCAGCGATTCCCTAATGCGAAGTTGACTACAGATATTTCCGAGGCGTTACAGACTGAGGGTGTAGCGGCGGCGGTCGTGTGCACCGAAGCAAAGAGCCATCACGGCGTCGTACGCAGTTGTCTCGAGGCCGGCAAGCACGTCCTGGTCGAGAAACCGATAACCACCACCGCGTCCGACGCCAGGGACCTGATCGATCTGGCTGACGCAAATGGCGTCACGCTCATGGTGGGACACACATTCCTATACAATCCGGGCGTGACGAAAATCAAAGAGTATATCAGGCGGGGTGACCTCGGCCGGCTTTACTATCTGTACGCCAGGCGCACTAACCTGGGCCCCATTCGGCGGGACGTGAACGCCCTCTGGGATCTGGCCCCGCACGACATCTCGATATTCAATTACTTGCTCGATAGCGTGCCTGCGTGGGCCAGCGCGGTAGGTGCTAAGGTATTGAAGAACTGCCGCGAGGATGTAGGCTTCATTTCACTCGGCTATCCCGACAACATCGTGGCCCATATCCACGTTAGCTGGGCTGACCCAAACAAGGTAAGAGAGGCGGTCATCGTTGGCAGCAATAAGCGCATAGTCTTCAGCGACCTCAACACTCTCGAGCAAGTGCGGGTCTTTGAAAAGGGCATCGCGCCCGTGGCAGCCGAGTCTGAAATCTCCAGTTACGGGGAGTACCAGCTCCAGATTCGCGATGGAGACATCGTCAGCCCCAGGATCGAAGTGAGCGAACCTCTGAAGAACCAATGTATCCAGTTCCTGGAGTGCGTAGCCCAGGGCACGCGTCCACTCACCGATGGTTGGGCGGGCGAGGCGGTAGTGCGCGTGATGGAAGCTATCGACCGTTCCATAGAGTCCAATGGAGTGCCGATCGCGGTAGCAGAGAACCTCCGGCCCCAGGAATCGCAGATTGGGGAGGGGGAAGCGGAAGACGGAAAGCAGGTCGCTGCTTAGGGCCCGGGCGCATTTAGCAAAGCAATAAGGAGACAAAGAATGACGGGCACGATTAGTAAAACAGAGATGGCGCAGATCCCTTTTGTTGACCTTGCGACGCAGTATGCGGGCATCAAGGATGAGGTCAACGCCGCAATTCAGCAGGTGCTGACTCGAGCAGATTTCATACTCGGCCGGGACGTTACGCTCTTTGAGGAGGAATTTGCCGCCTATTGTGAGGCGGAATACGCGGTTGGGGTCGATTCGGGGACATCGGCCCTGGAGTTGTGCCTGCGGGCTTTTGGCATCGGCCCCGGTGACGAAGTAATCACCGCTGCCAACACGTTCATCGCCACTGCCCTGGCTATCTCCTATACGGGCGCGGCTCCGGTATTGGTAGACGCGAACGCTGACAATTACACGATAGATGTAACCCTGCTGGAAGCTGCCATCACCAGTCGAACAAAAGCCATATTGCCCGTGCATTTGTGCGGGCAGCCCGCCGACATGGACCCCATCCTGGAGATCGCCCGGAAATACGAGCTTGTGGTGATAGAAGACGCATGCCAGGCCCACGGCGCCAGGTACAAGGGGAAGCGCGCGGGCTCTCTGGGACACGCTGCCGCCTTCAGCTTTTACCCCGGCAAGAACCTGGGCGCGTACGGAGATGGCGGCGCAGTGGTGACGAATGACGAGCAAGTTAATCGGTCGATACGCATGCTGCGCGACTATGGGCAGACCGAGAAGTACCATCACGCGCTGCGCGGCTACAACCGCCGCCTCGACACCCTCCAGGCGGCTTGTCTCAGGGTTAAGCTGAAGCGCCTGGATGAGTGGAACGCCGCGCGAGGCCGGCATGCCTCGTTGTATGGCCGCCTGCTGGCCGGCACCCCGGTGGAAACCCCGTTGGAGATGGAGTATGCCCAATCGGTGTGGCATCTCTACGTCATCCGCGCCACCGACCGCGATGCGCTGCGGACAACGCTTGCAAGCCGAGGCATCGCGACGGGCATACATTATCCCGTGCCAATTCACCTCCAACCGGCCTACCGAGACCTTGGCTATGCTCGAGGCGACTTTCCAATCACCGAGCTGTACGCGGGCCAAATCGTGTCGCTGCCGATGTTCCCCGAACTCACCCCGGACATGGTAGAACGCGTAGCGGCGGAAGTGGCTGATGGGCCGATAGCTGAAGGACTGGTGGCTTGAGCGGACGATGGACGATGGACCGGCTGGTGGGCGCCCGGGGCTCACTGGCCGGGTCCCCACCGGGCATGCACCTGGTAAGCGTGACCAGGCTAGCGGGCGGCCCGGCAGCCGGCAGATGCGATTGTCGAAATGGTAGGTATAGATGAGATTCGCGACAATGCTCAGACGATATGACATAAACCTGATCGCGGTAATCGCCGTAGCTGCCATCATGATATTCATGTATGGACAGATCAACTATGCCGTGCCGCCCTATTCGACCGAGTGGAACCTGGTGGATTACCGGGCGATTGCGGCGGCATCGCCGGGACTGAATATTCATGTCGAGAGCCCATTTGTTTACAGGATACTGGGGCCTTACATCGTAGGCCTGCTCCCGATTCCTGACCCGGTAGGGTTTCGCATATTGGCTGCGATCGCGTCCACTGTTTGTGTAGTGCTCTACTATTACTTTCTACGCTACTTCGGGATCAAAGGCTCCGTGGCAGCGCTGGTCACCGTCCTGTACATTTTCAATCCCTGGCTCTTCGGCTTTACCTCCTGGGATAGCTTTCACATCAATGAAATACTCTCTCTGATTTACATGATCGTGCTGTTCCTGGCTATGCTGAGGAGCAAATGGATACTTTTCGCTCTAACCCTGCTCCTGGCTGCTGTTACTCGTGAAACGGCCATGCTAATGATACCGGTTGCCTTCTTCTATTTAGTGGAAAAGAAGAAGCTTTCAGAGGAGGGCCGGTCCTATGCGCTGGCGATCATACCCGGAATCGTGGTTTTCGTGCTGTTGCGGTTGGTGATGCAGCCTGTTGCCGGCCCGAGCTTGCAGGAGGGTCTTGCGGACAATATAGGCAAGTTCCTTTCGGCGGAGACCTGGTTCAGGCTGGTGATTCGAGCCTTCATTCCCCTGAGCCTGCTACCGATCATCTTCCTCAACAGGACCATCTTCTTCTTCAAAGATAAGAAGTATATGCTGGGCTTTCTCGTGCTCGTTTTCGTCAGCGCCTTCTTTGGCCGAGAAAACGAAAGACTTATGATACCGGCGATCGTAGTCTTTTACCTGCTGATAGCTGATATCGTTCAGACGTACTTGTACTCTTACCGAGTCATGCTGGCTCTCCTGTTAGCCTGCGGCTTTCTATCGAGTCTTCACCACGAGATAGCCAGGTATCCGCTACCGAAAACTCTCGTAGTGGTATTGTCACTGGTTTCCCTGCTAGTGGTTAGTGTTGCTTCCTATGTTGTTACGAGAAGAGAAGGCATCACCATATGGGGCCGAATGGCCGGTGGCCTGCATTGGGCGAGCGCGCGCCGCGCTAAGTCGTGAGTTTTTGGTTACTCAATTGGCTACCAAAGGGAAGATGAACAAGATAGCGTTTTGGAGTGGGATGATAGGAGCGCGATTGATCGCACCTCGGCACAAGCAGCAAAGCGGGAACCGGCAGTTTGCCGGAGGCGACTCGCCGTCGCCGCCCGCCGCCGAGGGCCAGTCTAAGTTTGCGGGCATGCTCGCCACTGCGGCGCGCCAGGCTACCGTGCCGCAGTGGTTGATCGTCGGGGTCGCCTGCGCAGTGCTCGGTGTCTACGTGACGAATATCTCTATTCTGCCGGCCCGGTTCGCGCCTCTCTCCGTCCTGGGGGTGCTTTTCGTCTGTGCCGCCCTGGTGGTGCCCGACGTGCGCAAATTGCTGCTGGCGGTCATCATCCTCGACATTCCAATTCAACTCGACATCCATCTGAGCTACCGGACCGATATCCCGCTTGGCGACCTCGGCGGCTGGGATATCTCCGCAACAACAATGGCGCTGGTACTCTTATATGCTTCATGGCTCGCCCAGCTCCTGGCCAGGTTCCCGGGAGCGCCCCGCCCTCGCTTCCGCGTGACGATTCCTCTGGCCCTTTTTCTCGCGTTCGCCACGCTGTCGGCCGTGGTGGCCCACGATGCCGAGCTATCTATGTTCGAGGTCTTCTTGCTGGTGCAAATGTTCCTGTTGTACCTGTACATCGTCTCTACAGTTCGAACGCAGCAGGACGTGCTTTTCCTTGTCACCATGCTTCTGGTGAGCCTGTTCCTGGAGAGCGCGATCATCCTTGGATTGAGTGCCGTGGGACGCGAGATCGATGTTCTGGGTATCGGGGGCCGGGTGGAGGTGCGCACAGGCTATGAGGCTGCGGGACCTGCTTACCGGGTCGCGGGTACCCTGGGGTCGCCGAATAATGCCGCAAGCTTTGTCAGTCTCCTGCTGCCGGTGGCTATCAGTGTGCTGTTGTCCGGGCTGGGGCGATGGTACAAGTGCCTGGCGGCGCTTGCCTTCTGCGCCGGCCTGGCGGCTTTGATCCTCACCTTCTCCAGAGGAGGCTGGATAGCCTTCGCCGTCTCGATGACGATTGTGTGCTTGCTAGCCTGGCGCCGCGGCTGGCTCGCGCCCGCGATTCCCCTGGTTATCGCGGGTTTGGTGTTGCTGGTAGGTTTGCTCTTCGCGGAGCCTATCTCGAGCCGGCTGGTGGTGGACCAATCGGCGGAATCGCGTGTTCCCCTGATAGAGCTTGCGTTTCGGATCATAAGGGACCACCCGTTGTTTGGCATCGGTGTTAACAATTTCATGGCGATCTTGAAACAGTATGTGACACCCGAGTTTGACTTTGCATGGCTCGCTCCTGTCCACAACAAATATCTCCTGGTGTGGGCCGAAACGGGTATCGGAGGACTGGTAGCCTTCGTGCTATTTCTGCTCGTAACTCTACGGCGAGGATGGCAGAGCTGGGGAGGTAAGAACCGCCTGTTGTGCCTGCTGGGCCTCGGCCTAACCGCGGGCATTGCCGGCCAAATGGCCCACATGCTTGTCGATATCTTCCAGAGCCGGCCCCAGGTCGAGTTGTTGTGGATTGTCGCCGCCCTTGTCACGGCGATCTACACAATAAATCTGGAATGGGCGAGTGAGGAACAAGTAGATGGGGTTGAAGCCGGATCGAGAGCCGGTAGTGAGGGGCGCGCTCCCGTCGCCAGGGGCCAGAATCGGGCCCTCCCACAGCGAGTATAAGATGAGAGTACTGTTCCTTTCCAACGAGCACGGGCTAGAGCGATCGGGCTCGGCCTATGCTTACAGGCTGGAAAAACTGCGCCGCGCTATTGAAGAGCATGGTATTGAAACCGAGTTTTTGAGCTTGCGCGAGCAACCTGTAGGCCGGCCTATCCTTGCCCAACCCCTCAACGTGCCTATCATCCGTTACAGGGGCACGGTCAAACGCGCTCCGGCGGGGTACGATTTTATCCACGCAGGGGGTAATGCGGCATATACGGCGGTCTTCTTGAAGCGTCATACGGGCGCGCGTATAATCCACGACGTACATGGCGACACAGTCAGCGAAGCCCAACTCGAGCGGCAGTCAAACCGTGACCTACCCCACTCCAAAAAGAATAAGAGCCCGGCCTACCGGCTTCTCCAGGCTGTGGTTGCCGATACGGTGGCCTATCGCAACTCCGACTACTTCCTGGCGGTCTCCAGGCCGCTAGAGGAAAGGCTGATTTGCGAGCAGCACATTCCGCAGCACCGAATAGGGCTGGTGCGAAACGGCGTCGATTTGGAGCTGTTCGATCGAGCATTGGGCGCTGAAGAGGCCCCGTCGAGCAGTTTCATGATCGGTTATGCAGGCGGATTCCAGCGCTGGCAAGGGCTCGATAATCTGATAGCTGCATTTGAGTTGCTGGCCGCGGATAGCGTGCGGCTCAAGATCATCGGGTTTACCGGGCAAGAGGCCGGGCTGAAGGCTGATATTGCCAGGCGCCTGGGCGATAAAGTTGATCTTGTAGATAGGGTAACCCAAAGCGAGCTTGTCTCCCAGTTGGCGACTGTTCAGGTGTTGATTATCCCACGTCCCAGCCATAGGGCGGTGGAGGTGGCCTTCCCCACCAAGTTCGGCGAGTACATCGCGCTGGGTAAGCCAATCATCGTTTGCGATGTGGACGAAACGGCTCGCCTGGTACAACAACACTCATGCGGTCTGGTCAGCCAACCGAACCCCGAGGCCCTTGCCGAGAGCATCCGGGCCGCCTCAAGGTTGAGCCATATCGAGTTAAGGCGACTGGGCCTTAACGCACGTGCCCTGGCCGAACGGGAGTTTTCCTGGGAGCACATCGGCCGAAGATACGCAGAGTTACTGACAACATGGAGCTCGAAACCAGGTGATAGGTAATAAAGAGGCTGGTATGAGGGGAGGACGACGCGCGCTGGTGCTGCTGGACCAGGCGACGGCGCGCGCGTTGCCGGACCAGGTGGCCGCACTGCTGGAGGACGGAGCTGTCGTCAAGCTTACCGATTACAGCAGCTATGAGCGTTTAATGGGCCAGGTTGAGGGGATACGTCGAATCCTGGACAAACACCAAATTGACTTTGTTTTGTTTTCACGTAACGACCAGGTGGCCGGCAGAGTGGATATTGGACCGCTCATCCGCGCCCTGGGCGTGGGCTACTCCAGCTTCAGCGGCATCGATTCGGAGGAGGTTCTAGAGCAAACGCAGCAATGTTTGGAGGACTACCTGGGGGTGGCTGCGCCAGGCGATGGACGAGTGGCTGCGCCCGACGATGGACGATGGACGATGGACGATGGGGTAAACGACCTGCTATCCTCACCTCCATCGTCCATCGCCCATCGTCCATCGTCTGCCGAAGGCCCCGTCCGCCGAAGGCACGGCACCTTCTCGCTCATCTTCGACCTGGAGCAACTGGGGTGCGCTCGCTTCGGATTGCCCCGTATCCTGGACCTTTTGGACCGGCATGATGCGACGGCCACTTTTTTCACTACGAATTTTATTCAGGAGGTTTACCCGCAAAT
>JBJMMB010000505.1:0-10522 GCA_045805005.1 Chloroflexia bacterium | reverse complement strand
GCTCACCTGGAAGCGACGATAGACTTCCCGGAAGACGACGTGCCGCCCGCCGACGTGTCGCCGGAGGTGTGGTCGGCCCTGGAGGACCTGGAGGCGCTGGTGGCGGGGGCTAGCACGGGAATCGTGATGCGGCAGGGGTTGAGGACCGCGATCGTGGGGAGGCCCAACGTGGGCAAATCGAGCTTGCTGAACGCCCTGCTGCGCGCCGACCGGGCTATAGTGACGCCGGTGCCGGGCACGACGCGGGACACGCTCGAAGAAGTGGTGAACGTGCGGGGCGTGCCACTGGTGCTTACCGATACGGCGGGGCTACGTGAGGTGCCGGAGGCAGGAGACCCGGTGGAGCGGATGGGTATCGACCGCACGCGCCGGGCACTGGCGGAGGCAGACCTGGCGCTGATGGTGTTCGACGGCTCGGAGCCGCTGGGGCCGGCCGACCTGGAGGTGCTGAGGGCGGTGGAGGAGGCGGCGCCGCGCGGGCGCGTGGGCGTGGTTAACAAATCGGATTTGCCGCTGAGGATCGAGATGGAGAGGCTGCGCGAGAGCCTGGGGGATGCGCCGGTGGTGGAGGCGTCGGCGACCGAGACCGGGGGCACGAACAGGCTGGAGGAGGAGCTGGCGGGGATGGTGCTGAGGGGGGCGGCTGCGCCGGGGCAGGACGGGCCCATGGTGACCAGCCTGCGCCACCTGGACGCCCTTCAGCGCGCCCAGGAGCACCTGAGAGGCGCGTTGGGGTCAATAGGGGCAGAGTTACCTTTACCGGCAGCGTTCGTGGCGGTGGACCTGCACAGCGCCCTGAACGCGCTGGGAGAGATCACGGGTGAGACGGCGGGTGAGGACCTGCTGGACGAGATATTTCGCAATTTTTGCATAGGGAAGTGAGGAGCACATTAATGCCGCAGATTGATTTCGCACACTACTACAAGTACGACGAAATCCGGAGGTTCCTGGATGACGTGGAGAGGGAGTACCCGAAGCTGGTATCGGTGTCGTCGATAGGCAAATCGTACGAGGGGCGGGACATCATGCTGGCGACGATCACGAACAAGGAGACGGGGCCGGACACGGAGAAGCCCGCCTATTGGATCGACGCGAATACGCACGCCGTGGAGGTGACCGGGTCGGCGGTGGCCCTGTACACGATCGGAGCGTACACGTCGAAGTACGGGCACGACGAGCGAGTGACGCAACTGCTGGACAATTTCACGCTATACGTGCTGCCGCGCATCACTGTGGACGGATCGGAGACGTTTCTGACAACTCCGCACTGGCTGCGCTCCTCGATGCGCCGGTACCCGTTCCTGGAAGACCGGGAAGGGCTGTACCCCGACGACATCGACGGGGATGGCAAGATTCTCGATATGCGCATCAAGGACCCGGACGGGTCCTGGAAGGCGTCGGAGAAGGATCCGCGGGTGATGCGCAAGCGGGGGCCGGACGAGTTCGGGGGCACGTACTATCACATGCTGCCGGAGGGGATCATCAACAACTGGGATGGGTACGAGTTGAAGATGGCCCCGCCGCGCTACGGGCTGGACCTGAACCGCAACTACCCGCACGACTGGGCTCCCGAGGGGGAGCAATCGGGTGCGGGGGACTATCCCTTCTCTGAGCCGGAAACCCGAGCCGAGGCGGCCTTCTGGGCCGCACACCGCAATATCAACGGTTTCATGACGTACCATACCACCGGCGGGGTGCTGCTAAGACCGTACTCCACCCACCCGGACGACCACTTCAACACGCACGACCTGGATGTATACAAGATGATTGGAGAGCGGGGCACCGAGCTGACGGGCTACCCCTCCGTGTCGGTGTTCCACAACTTCGCGTACGATCCTAAGAGCCCGATGCACGGGGCTATGGACGACTTTGCCTATGATTACTTCGGGTGGTTTGGCTTCACGATCGAGTTGTGGGACGCGCTGAAGGTGGCGGGGATTGACGTGGGGTTGGACTGGATAGGTTGGATGAAGAAGCACTCGGAAGAGGACGACTTGAAGCTGATGAAGTGGAATGATGAGGCTTTGGAAGGCAAGGCCTTCGTGCCCTGGCGGGAGTTTGAGCACCCGCAGTTGGGCAAGTTGGAGATAGGGGGCTGGGACGATGCGTTCTACACGACGAACGCGCCCGCACAGTATTTGGAGGAGATCTGTGAGCGGTGCAGCCAGTTCACTCTAGCACATGCGCTGATGGGCCCGCGCCTCGGCTTTAGGAGGACGCTCGCGGAGAAGCAGGCGGAAGGGGTGTACAAAGTGACCGCGGTGGTGGCGAACAGCGGCTTCCTGCCGACCTACACCAGCGTGAGAGCGCAGGAGCGAAAGATGGTGCGGCCTATAGAGGTGCGCATCGAGCTGCCGGAGGGGGTGAGCCTGGTGAGCGGCAAGCTGGAGCAGGAGGTAGGACAGCTTGAGGGGCGCACCAACAAGCGCCAAGGCGGCTGGTTTGGGTCGGGAGACATGACTGACAACCAGAAGCGGGTCGAGTGGGTGGTGAGCGCCCCGGAGGGCGGCGAGGTCGAGGTGGTCGTGCGCAGCGAGCGCGCGGGCACGATTCGCGCCAAACTGAAACTTGACTGATAGTTTCGATGCAATCAAAAAAGCCGCCCGCGGGCGGCTTTTTGATTGCATTCATTCTTACATCTTGAGGCGAGGGTCGAGGGCATCGCGGAGGGCGTCGCCCATGAAGTTGATGGAGAGCACCGTCAGGAGTATCAGGAAGCCCGGGAAGAGGATGAGGAAGCCTCGGATCTCTTTCAGGGGATTGACGTCGGTGATGAAGGAGCTGTACTCCTGGGCTCCCTGCAGCAGGTTGCCCCAGGAGGGGGTGGGTGCCTGGATGCCCAACCCGAGGAACGACAGGAACGCCTCAAGGATGATGAAGTCGCCGACGGCGAGGGTGGCGGCCACGATCAGCGGGGCGGCCGAGTTGGGCATGAGGTGGCGCATGATGATGCGCCTGTTGCTCGCTCCCAGGGCGCGGCTGGCTTCAACGAAGTCCAGGGAGCGCAGGGATAGGATGGAGCCTCTCACCAGGCGGCTGAGCCCCAGCCAGCCGAAGAGAGTGAGCACCAGGATGATGGTAGCGACGGTGCCCAGCCCTTTGCCGAATATTTTGTCCATGACCCCCGATTTGTTCATCATCTGGGACAGGATGAGCAGGATGGGGAGGACGGGTAGGGAGAGGAGCAGGTCCACGAAACGCATCAGCCCGGTGTCGACCCAGCTCCCATAGAACCCGGCGAAGGCTCCCACCAACGAACCGATGATTACCACGAATATCGTGGTGAGAAGCCCCACCGCGAGGGAGATACGGCCCGCATAGAAGAGGCGGGTGAGGTTATCCCTGCCTACTTCGTCGGTGCCGATCCAATACATATGATTGTTCAGGATGGAGACGGAGCCGGCCGGTTGAAAGGGCATAGCTTCGTTGATGCCGTCGTACGTGAAGGCCGAGAACAACGGCACGAATATGCACGAAGCTATGAGCACAATCAGCATGGTGAGACCGAGCAGCCCGAGGCGGTGCTTTCTGAAACGCCTCCACGTAGTTACGAGTTGTCCGGCTTCGGCCGGAGCAAGTCTTTGTTCCTCTTTTGCCTGGGCAATTGTTGCCATTGGTTCTTCTCCTTCGAAGTTGCGGATTACGAATTGCTTATTGCGTAGAGGAGGAAGGGTTGAGTGTTCGCTTCCTCATGCCTGGTACACACGAAATACGAAATACGCAATGCGTAAAAGTCTCGCTAGCTGTAACGTATACGTGGGTCGGTGACCGCGTAGAGGACGTCGGCCAGGATGTTAGAGATGACTATCATGGTGGTTATGATCACCAGGAAAGCCATAACTATGGGTATGTCGAGTTGGAAGACCGATTTGGCGAACAACTGACCCATGCCGGCGTAGGAGAAGACGGTTTCGGTGACAATGGCCCCGGCCACGAGGCCCGGCAGCGAGAGGGTAACGATGGTGATGACGGGGATCAGGGCGTTGCGGAGAGCGTGCCTGAGGATGACGACCCTCTGGGACAGGCCCTTGGCCCAGGCGGTGCGGACGTAGTCCTGCCTGAGGACTTCGAGCATTGAAGAGCGCACAAACCTGGAGTAACCGGCGATACTGACGAAGGCAAGCACGGCGACGGGGAGGACGAGATGGTAGACGCGGTTAGCTACGTTGCCCTCCTGACCCGTATCAGCGATATAGCCCGGGGGCAAATATGGCAGCCAGATCCAGCCATTCTGTTGGTGCCACAGCTTGGGCAGCACGGCGAGGAAGATGATGAGCATGAGGCCCAGCCAGAAGGTGGGCATGGATAAGCCCACGAAGGAGAAGGCTGTGACAGCGTAGTCCATCCTGGAGTACTGCCTGATGGCCGAGATTATGCCGATGGGCAAGGCTATAAGGAGGGAAATGGTCAAGGCTGTGATGGTCAGGGCGAGGGTGAAGCCTATGCGGCTGCCGATCATGTCCATTACTGGGACGCCCTTGGCCATATTGACCGACTTCCCGAAGTCGCCGGTGAGCACACCCGAGCCGCGGATGCGCCAGGGGCCGATGGTTACATCGATACCCTTGGGCACCACCGTATCGATGCCCTGGATTTCACTGGTCTCACTGGGGTCGAAGAGCCACACCAGGTAGTTGAGGGGGTAGGGCTTGTCGAGTTTGTACCTCTGGAGCATCTGGTCGATGAAATACTTGGAAACGTGCTTGCTGGGATCCTGGCGGATCTCATTGATCTGGTCCATCGGACCACCGGGGGTGATGATGAGGATGCTGTAGATGACGAATGAGGCCACCACTAGCACGAAGAAGCCCTGAATCAGCCTCCGGATCAGGTATGTTGTCATAATGTTCCTCCGTGAACATCAGGAAATGTGATTATCAAGCGCCGGCACTTGTGCTGAAGTTCGCACAACGGCGCCTTTTTTCCGGCCACGCCACGCGATTAATACACCCAGTCTATCAAAAACGTTTGGTAGTGTCAACGGGTGCGCCCGTGGAAGAGCCCGCGGACGCGACGCACTGCCCGTATCTCCGTCGGGACGGCGCGAGGCCCTCAATATTATTACAAGGGAAGTATTGATGCGGTTCAGTTATCAGAAGCCTTGGGGTCGATTTTCGTACTGGGGTTCGTCGGATTGCGCTCGCCAGAGCTGTTTCAGGGGAGGCAGAGCTTTTGCCAGGCGGGACTCGTCTTCCAGGGCGGTCGTGCTGGGGTTGGCGGCAGCCAGTGCGGCTCGCTCTTCCACGGTGAGCGGGTGGTCATGGTCGGGGTTGAGCGCTATCCTTGAGCCGAGCAAATCGCCGGTCGAGGGGGCAGGGGCAGTGACGGAGATACCCGCCGGTTGCTGGAGTTGGCGGTCGCCCTGAAGTGCCTGTTGGGCATTAGGCGCGAGCGCGGCCAGGGCGAGGAGCACGGCCACACCACCGGGGATGACGCGGGGCAGGATCGGGCCGGTGACGGCCCTGTGGAAAGCCGGAAAGACGCGGGACAGTGCTGCGGGTTTGAGGGCCGGGGTGGGGGCCGCCAGTTCGGCATTGCTCGCCTCAGCGGCCCTTATGGCTGCCAGTACATGGCTGTAAACGCCGGGCGGAGGTTCTATGCCCGCGAAATCAGACCGGAGGCGGCTGCGAGCATCGGTATCGAAGAGAGCATCGGCGTAGCTCGTATCGTGAACTTCGGGTGTGTCATCTGTCTGCCAGAGTTGGATGGCGCCTTGCTCGTCTGCGGGTAGACGCGTAGGGCGCGCCTCATCAGTGCGGCGCCGGAATATATGATTCAGGAAAATGAAAGTTATCATAATACACCACCAGGGACTAAAACGTTCATTCGCGATCTGGTCCACACGGGACGGCTTTGTCCTCCGGAAGTGCTGGCCTGCTGCGAGTTGAATAAGTCACGTATTTTGCATGGATAGACGCGGCCCTCGCCCGCCGAAGCGAGGTCGGGCCGCGGCCACCATACTTGCCATAGGGGCGAGACATGCCTCGCCCCTACGGTGCTAAGCGCTAAACTACTTGAAGTACCACTGAGTGGCGTTCCAGGACATCGAGAACGAGGTGTTCGTGGTCTTCTTGTTCTGCAGGTTGCTCCTGTAGAACTCGATGTTAAGTCTCTGGATCAAGGTGATCAGCGCGACGTCGTTCATCATCTCCACCTGGGCGATGGCCGACTGCTCAGCCATGGTGTGCCTATCAAGTTCGGAGTTGAAGATCTGGTTCGCGGCTGTGACCTTCTGGTTGATGTATTGCTGCCTGTTGGGCAGGTTCGGGTTCTCGGGAGTGACTACGCGGCTGGCATCCCAGGCGGCGAAGTCGTTGATCGAGGTCTGGCTGTAGGCGAACTGGCACAGCTTGCAGGTACCCGAGTTGATTGGGCCCTGAGGATCGAAGTACTCGCCGGCAGTGTACTGCTTGAGCACAGCATCGATACCGAGCTGCTTCAGGTCGTCCTGAACCAGGGTCTGAATGGCGATACGCGTCGAGTTGTTGGTGGTAGCGTACTCGAAGGAGAGCTTGGTGCCACCCTTGGCGCGGATGCCATCGGAGCCCTTCACCCAGCCCGCATCGTCGAGCAGCTTGTTAGCCGCTGCACGGTCGAATGGATAGGTGGGGAGCTTGTACTTGGCGGCCAGGTCGGGGAACTCTTTGGCGAAGTTGGGATTGGCCAGTGAGTGCCAGACCAGAGGCGGCACGGGGGTATCCAGCACCTGGGTCTGGCCCTTATAGACCACATCCACGATGCGCTGGCGGTTGATGCCGCGCGCCATGGCTTCGCGTACAGCCTTGTCGGCGAACGGCGCGTACTTGAAGTAGAAGTCGAGGTGCTCCCAGGAAGCGGCAGGCACGTTGTCGATCTTCACACCGTTGGCCTGGAGGTCGGCGGAGTTGGGCGGCGGGACGAGCACGGCCTCGCCGTGGATCATGTCGATATCGCCGGCCTTAATCTGCTGGTAAGCGCTGTCAAGAGCAACACCCTCTTTGATGAGGATCTTGTTGATGAGTGGCTTGTCAGTCAGGCTGTAGTTGGGGTTAGGCACGAGGAGCATCTCGACGCCAGCAGTCCAGTGGTCGACCTTCCAGGGGCCGAAGCCGACGGGGTTGCGGGCGAAAGAGCTGTCCTGGACCTTGTTGGGGTCGATCTTGCTCAGCACGTGCTGAGGCAGGACGGCGTTGTTGATGTTGTAGTCGGGCGAAACGACGGGCTTGCCGGTCTGGACGAAGACCTTGGCCCAGTCATAGGAAGCCTTGTCGGTCTTAGGGTCGTTGTACTTGGCCACAACTTCATTGTTGGACATGAAGTTGTAGAGGACGGTGTACTTGTCGGGGTTGTCGACGCCGGACAGCTTCAGGAAGAAGGTCGGGTCGGTGTTGTGGTCGTCGAGGATGAACTTGTAAGCGAAGACCACGTCGTTAGATGTAACCTCAGGGCCATCGGACCACTTGACACCGCGGCGAAGCTTGTACTTCACGATGAGGTGGCGGTCCTTGCCGGTACCAACGAAGAAGGCGCCGCCGTTCTCGACGGTGGGCACGTACCAGGCCAATACCGGGTAGTAGTTCTCTTTGTCGTCGCCGTAGGTCAGGCTGTCGTTGAAGGTGATCAGGTAGCAGTGGCGAACCGCGGTGACCGTGCCTTCCTCGAGGAGGAAGAGGCTGCCAGGCTCCTGGCCGGTGGCGGCCACGAGGGTGTCCTTGGTGCTCGTCACGCCCTTAGGCGGGGCGATGGGCAGGTCGGCGGCGGCGATGGGTACCTGCTTGTACTGCTGGACGCCGAGAAGACCAAGCTCAACCTCGTAGGGGGCCTGCTTCTCGGGGTGCAGCTCGAATCGGTTGCGCTCAAAATACTGCACGGTGTAGGTCTTGCCATCCGTGGCCGATACCTCGTTGAACTGCTCGCTCAACGGGAAGCCGAACTGCTGCAGTCCACCGTACTTGTTCCAGTACTCGAGGATCTTGCCGTTTACAGAGTGGCGGGTTTCCTGGAACCACACCTTGGTCTTGTTGTCTACGTCCGCAGGCTTGTCGATGCCCACGAAGGCGGCATCGGCGGCGTTGCGCACTTTCTTGGTGTTCGGGTCTACCACACCGCGGCCCTCGGTGAGGGTTACGCCGAGCAGACCGAGGAGCACATCGTAGGGGGCCTTATTCTCCGGGTGGGCCTCATAGCGAGCGCGCTCGAACCACTGGGTGTCGTAGGACTTGCCGTCGGTGAGCGAGATTTCGGCACGGCGGTCTGTGATGGGGAGACCATTCACATAGACGTTATTCTGCTCGGAACCCTGGGAGCTCCATACCTCGAGGAAGCGGCCTCCGACCGCATGCCCGTTGATAGTGCGAGAAGATCCCTGGGCGGCAGCCTGCCGGGCACCCGACGGGGCAATTGACGCACACATGGCCCCGATGACTGTGAGGTAAAGGGCTATGCGGCCAACACCACGCTTTGACTTATACATTCTCTCCTCCTACCTAATTTGGTGGTGAACCAATAGGCGTTCTAGGTCGATAAACATGTAGTGGCACGAAGAAACCGTTGCGGTTTGCCTTTGGAGGGGGCGCGGCAAGGACTATGGCAACGGCGAAATGGGTTGCGGATTTTGGCCTCCTAAAAATTCCAAAACCCAGAATGCGAGTTGGTTGAGCCTCCCGACGCGCCGGTGCGCCGGACTTCAAATGCCCCCATTCGAAGCCCATGAGAGGGTTCCCCATCACCCCCTTTCTAGTTAGTTTTCGCAGTTACTAATTATGAGTGTGGGCGCAGGCTCTTTCATAAACTCGGAGCTTAGCACACACACGGCCCGAATGGTACCACATTTTGTGCTGGAAATCAAGCAGCATGTTAGAAGGTGTGCCTGATTGTGAACGCTCCGGGGCAAGATAGAGTCGGCCATGCACATATATACACAACGAAATGGGCCTTAAGGTTCATTTTTCGTGGGGATCAGGGGTCGGGGGTCGTAGGCGCACTCTGATCCCTCGTCCCTGGTCTATAATGGAACGCAAATCAAGCCAGGGGGTTGCAGAGCATGGATGGGGTACGGGCGGATTTGACCGGATCGCGCTGCTTGGAGAGCGATATGGCGGTGGCCATAACGAGCGGTATCATGGCTTCTTGTTGAGGCAGTTGCGGGGGCGGTTTGGGGAGGCGCTGGAGATCGGGTGCGGAACGGGCGCTTTTTCGCGGGCGCTGGCGGCGCGTTCGGAGCATGTGCTGGCGATTGACCTCTCGCCGGAAATGATCAGAGTGGCGCGAGAGCGTTCGTCGGGTTGCGGGAATGTCGATTTTGAGGTGGGAGACGCGTTGGAGTGGGAATTCTCGAAGGAGCGGTTCGAGTGCATAGCCTCGATAGCGACGCTGCATCACCTGCCGATGGAGCGGATGCTGATGAAGATGAAGGCGGCTTTGAAGGCGGGTGGGACACTGATGGTCCTCGACCTTTACAAGGCGAGGGACCCGTTGGATTTCTTGGTATCGGCGGCGGCGGTGCCGGTGGACCTGGGGCTGAGGCTGGCCGGAGGGCGGCTGGTGGCGCCGCGGGAGGTGCGGGAGGCATGGGAGGAGCACGGCCGGCATGACACTTACCTGACGCTGTGGGAGGTGCGACGCATCTGCGCCCGTGTTTTGCCGGGGGCGGGCGTCAGGAGGCACCTGCTGTGGAGGTATTCGGTGGTGTGGAGGAAGGGGCCTGCGGCAGACGATGGACGATAGACGATAGACAATAGGGTTGGCGAAGCGGTAGCTTACCCCCATCGTCCATCGTCCGTCTATGGTTTGAAGTATAAGGCGGCGACTTTGTATGTCGCCGGGGTGTCGCCGCCGGAGGTTTCCCAGTTGACGAGGGAGGCTTTGTGGACCTCGATTTTGGCGCGGGTATACAGGGGGAGTGCGGGGAGGTCTTCGGCAAATATCTGCTGCATCTCGGCCAGGAGGGGGGCGCGCGTGGTACGGGCGGGCTCTCCGGCGGCCGCGCGGGAGAGGAGGTCGAAGTGGGGGTTGCTGTAGCCTGAGTAGTTTGCGCCTGCGAGGTTGTTGGCGGTGGAGGGGATGCTTGCGCTATCGTAGACGCTGCCGCCCGGGGTGGCGTCGAGGGTGCGGGAGAACTCGGCGAGGTCGAACTGGCGCTGGGCGAGATAGCCGGCGGGGGCGAAGAAGAGAGCGCTGGGCACGTACCTGACTCGGGCGTCGATACCCACCTGGAGCAGGTCGGTGCGCACGAGCTGGGTGGTCAGCTCATGGACTTTGCCGCTCGTGGTGGCATACTCGAAGCTGAGCCTGACGCCGTTCTTCTCGCGGGTGCCGTCGGGGCCGCGGACCCAGCCCGCCGCGTCGAGCATCTCGTTGGCCTTAGTGGGGTCGTAGGCGTATTTCTTGAGGGGGAACCTGGAGTCCCAGTCCCTGGCGAAGGTGTGGTTCTGCATGGAGGCCCAGCTCGAGGGAGGGATGAAGGTGTGGAGGACAGGGTACTTGCCCAGGGCCACTTTTTCAACTATCTGCTGGCGGTTGATGGCGGTGGCGATGGCCTGGC
>JBJMMB010000504.1:0-2279 GCA_045805005.1 Chloroflexia bacterium | reverse complement strand
TGCCCAACCAACTGCATCACCATGCAGCACTATGAGCCCAAGCTAGTCAAAGGCGAATTGCTGGTACCGTAGATATGGCTATGCTATAATCACGTGGGCTACTTTGGGAAAGTTCTTCATTCAGGAGGGGCGAACAGATTGATTCGCGTTAGAAGGCATCGGGGCCTGAGGGCTACCGGTTCGTTCGTGGTAGTGGCTCTTGTGCTTGTAATGGTGGCGGGGTGTGCCCGGCTGACGAGCGTGGACCCGCAGGGGCAGCCGGCCCCGTACGATGTGGGCGTGAAGATCGACCCGGTGACCCTCAACCCTCCACAGACCGGCACGCTCACGTTCTTCGTTACTGATACAAGCACGGGCAAGCCTGTCACCGAGTTCGATCCGGTATCCGGCGCGTTGATGCATACGGTGCTCATTAGCCGCGACATGCAGAACTTCCGCCATAGCTACACCCAGAGCCTGGTGGACGACGCCGCCTCCCTGTTCACTTATTTCCCCGAGTTCAGCAAGTACTACGCGTACAGTCTCTTCAAGCCCGCGGGCAAGAACCTACAGACCTTCAAGACGCTGATCACCACCGGCGACGTACAGGGGAGCGAGCCCGATCTGGTGGAAGACACCAACCTTACGAAGACCAAGGGCTGGCTCACGTTCCATCTCCTCAAGGAGAACAGCCCAATCAAGAAGGGCAAGCCCACGCAAATGGTGTTCAATGTGACCGAGCGGGGCAAGCCCGTGCAGGCCCTCTGGCCCTACCTTGGGGCTCCCGGCCAGCTATGGATAATCGGGGAAGACGGCAACGACTTTGCCCACCTCGAGGGCGCGTCCGAGGCCCATGTGCTGCCCCAGGCCACGCCGGAGAGCAGTGAGCCCTCCAGCAGCACGACCACCGGAGGAACCGGCGCGGGAGGTACAGGGGCGGGCGGCACCCGCTCGGGTGAGGCGGGCACGCCAGTGCCGGTGTCAACCGAACCTCCACCCACCTTCGCACCCGGCCTAAGCGCCGCGCTGGCTACGGCCGCCGCGGCCCCGACACAGCAACTCGCTCCCGTCCAGCAGACCCCGCTGGCGGGCCTGTCCACACCCGAAGTGGTTCCCGGCACGAGCTACGGCCCCAACATAGCCTTCACCCACACCTTCCCTCGCGCAGGCCTGTACAAGATGTGGCTGGAAGTCCTCTACCGCGACCAGGTGGTGCTCGCCGACTATGTGGTGCGGGTTACGGAGTAGCCCCTCCCCGTACACGCGTAGGGGTGTTCACAACCATCAGCACGGGTGGCGCAGTCGCCCCTTATGATGGTTGTGAACTTTGGGTCCCACGGTTTGCAGGCGCGAAGCGTCCATCATGCGCACGACATGAATACGCGCAATGGTGTATTGCTAATTCGCGTGCGCACCCGTAGAATAGTATGAGAGCGCACAGCGGTCTCCCCTGTTGGATGCCTCCCGGCGTTCCCAACTTGCCCCGCGACTTTCGCGCTCAAGGACTATATGGAGATACTTGTAACGATACATAGTGTTTGGCGGTACGTGGTGCTCGTGACCGCCATAGGGGCTCTGGCCCTGGCGGCGATGGCATTTCTGGGCTCGCGGCAGTGGGACCCACTGACGGATAGGCTGTCACTCTTCTTCACCATCGCGATGGACGTGCAGGTTGTGGTTGGCCTGCTGGTGTGGATTACGGCTGCCGCCGACGTGCGCAATGACACTTTCCTGAATGTGGTGCACCCTATAGTAATGATTGTGGCGGTGGGGCTGGCTCACGTGGGTCGGGTGCGTTCCGACCGGGCGGCCGGTTCCAGGGACAAGGGCAGCATGGCTACGCTCTTCTTCGGCGGCAGCCTGCTGTTGATCTTGCTTGCAATCCCCCTTGCCTCCTGGCCTATCTAGAGTGGTTATCAATCGCATGGAAGAAGAAGCAGAATCCAGGGCACCGGCGCAGCCCCCGCGCGAGCGGTTCTTCCGCACGCTCCGGTGGCAGCTCACTCTGCGCACGCTGCTCCCCCTTGGCCTGCTCGTGGTCACTTTCGGCATCGTCGGCCAGGTGGGCTACACTCAGGTTACCGAGTCGCTTGCCCGCAGCCAGAACATCGAGGTAGCGAAACTCGAGGCGGCGCGGGTCAGTGATTATCTCCTGGAAGTCACCAGGGCCTTGCAGCAATTCGCTGCGTCACCTGTGCTCTATAACGGCGACGCCAATCAGAAGCTGAACGGCTTGCGCGATGAGCTTATCAGCCAGGACTTCGACTTCGCTCAGGTCTCCGACCCATCGGGGCATATCG
>JBJMMB010000503.1:0-2750 GCA_045805005.1 Chloroflexia bacterium | reverse complement strand
CGCCCAGGGAGCCAGGCCCCCCTCGATGATGCTCAGGTTGAGTTCGGGAACGATCAGCTCGGGGTCGGGCTCGACCTGGGTTCCCAGGCCGGTGCATACCGGACAGGCCCCGTGCGGCGAGTTGAACGAGAACGAGCGGGGCTCGATGGCCCCCAGGGAGAAGCCGTCGTTGGGGCAGGAGAAGTGCTCGGAGAACATAAGTTGCTCGCCGTCAATGATCTGGATCAACACCATCCCGCCGCCCAGTTTCACAGCGGTCTCCACGGAGTCGGCCAGGCGGGTGCGGTCGGGGTCGATCTCCGCGCCAGGGCTCTCCGGGGCCTTGATGACCAGGCGGTCGACCACGGCCTCGATAGTGTGCATCTTGTATTTTTCGAGGTCGATAGTGGTGTCGAGGTCGCGCACCTCGCCGTCGACGCGGGCGCGTACGTAACCCGCTTTGCGGAGGTCTTCCAGCACCTTCTGGTGCTCGCCCTTGCGGTCGCGGATGATGGGGGACAGCACCATGATGCGCGTGCCCACGGGGAGGCCCTGCACGGCGTCCACGATCTCCTGCACGGTCTGCTGGTGGATCTCGCGCCCGCAGTTTGGGCAGTGGGGGTGACCCACCCTGGCGAAGAGCAGGCGCATGTAGTCGTATATCTCGGTGATGGTGCCGACGGTGGAGCGCGGGTTGCGGGAAGCGCCTTTCTGGTCGATGGAGATGGCCGGTGAGAGGCCCTCGATGAGGTCAACGTCGGGCTTCTCCATCTGACCGAGGAACTGGCGGGCGTAGGCGGAGAGCGACTCCACGTAGCGGCGCTGGCCCTCGGCGTAAATGGTATCGAAGGCAAGCGAAGACTTGCCGGAGCCGGAGAGGCCGGTGACTACGACAAGTTTGTCGCGTGGGAGCGCGACGTCTATGTTCTTAAGGTTGTGTTCGCGTGCCCCGCGCACCACGATATGGGTTTGGGCGTGGCCGGGCAACCTCTGATATTCTACTTGGGGCATAGCCTCGAGGGAGAGTCCTTTTTTGTCGTTCTTCCTGTAACTTGTTAGCATTTAATTATCCTCTTTTTGTCAAGACTAAATCAAGGTTAGGCTGTGCAGGCTAGCCTATGAACCCCAGCGGTGGGGAGGGAGAGAGTTGGGGGACACCCCAAACCCCCCGCAGGGAGAGCCCTGCACCCCTTCGTCCCACACCTTAGAACCTCGGTGGGCCCTGGCGGATGCGCTGGCGCATTTGGGTTGGGGTGCCTCGCTGGTCCTGGATGTTTTCTAGCCACCAGGTGACGCCGGCTTCCGCATAGGCGGATAGCATGGCGGCCTCGTCGCCGGGGTCCAGGCCCACGGTTTCGCCACAGTAGGTTACGTCGAAGGGGGCGTAGCCGGTGCGGTTTGACCTGATATAGGCCAGCATTTCTTTGACGTCCCCGGCGGTCAGGGTGCCGTCGCGGCGCTCGGCGACGATGCCGTCCCAGCGGGCGGCCCGGCGCACCGGACGCATATTGGGCCAGCGAGCCGCAACCCAAATCGGAATGCGGGGCTGCTGCACCGGGCCGGGTACGAAGCGAGCATCTTTGACATGGTAGTAGCGGCCCGAGTAGCTGAAGGGTTCCCCGCTCCACAGGCCCACCAGGACGTCCAACCCCTCCTCCAGCATCTCGGCATGTGTCTTGTCGTCGGCGGGCTCGCCGAAGGTGCTATAGTCGCCGAACCAGTCGCCCCCAATACCCACGCCAAGCACCAACCGCCCGCCGGACAGATGGTCAAGGGTCACGGCCTCTCGCGCCAGGTTCCAGGGGCGGTGTCGGGCCAGCGGCGTGATGAGCGGTCCCAGGGTGATGCGCTGGGTGGCGGAGGCCATGGCCGCCAGCAGGATCCAGGGGTCGGCCACACTCTGGGTCTCTGGCCAGTTCCAAAACATGTGATCCCAGACGAAAAAGCCGTCCCAGCCCGCGCCCTCTGCCTCACGCGCCATCTCAGCCAGGGCTCGCGGGTCGGAGTAGCTGCCGAAGTTGGGGGTATAGATGGCGAAGCGCATCGAGGCTCCTAACCGGTGCCCCATTGGGGTCACCACAGCGTATATTTTCGGAGTCGCCCAAACGCCCAGCGCTCGGAAGTGAAGAAACCACCCAGGGCGCCAGGTAGACATAATCAGAACAGGCGTTCAAATTCAAGTATAGCAGAGCGGGCAGTTGCGGTCAACAATTCTACGGTTTTCCACATCCCTACGCCACCGGTGTTGCACGTCTCCTTTCTGAGAAAAGCCTACAGCCTGGGCGGCCCCTTCACAATGCGCTCACGCATCTGCTCAACTGCCGACTTGCCGCTCACAAAACGCTCGGGGATCGTGTTCTCGACCCACCACGTCGCCCCGGCCTCCGCGAGGGGCGTGATAATCGATGCGTCCTCCGTGGGGTCGTCTCCTCGCGTGACGCCCGAGCAAACCACTTCGAATGGTCCGTCACTCTCGCGGTACCCTTTGATGTAACTCAGCAAGTCACGCAATTGCTCGGGGGAAACGGACTCATCATCCCGGAGGATCGGGAATACGCCATCCCAGCTCGCGGCCCGCCGCATGGGCGGCTTGTTCGGCCAATATCCGGCGACCCAGATGGGGATACGAGGGGACTGCGCGGGTGGAGGTAGAAATGTGGTTTCCCGGACCTTGTAATACTGGCCGTCGAAGCTGAAGGGCCGACCGCTCCATAGGCCGGTGAGCACCTGAAGCCCCTCGTCCAGCATGGCGCCGCGCACCTTTGCATCGG
>JBJMMB010000502.1:0-7703 GCA_045805005.1 Chloroflexia bacterium | reverse complement strand
GGGGCCCCCCTGCGGGGGGTTGGGGGGTGTCCCCCAAAGTCTCATTATTTCTCCCCCTCTCCTAGGGAGAGGGGGCCGGGGGGAGAGGGCTTTTACCCTACTCCCGAAGTTCGGACCGCAGAAACCGCCAGGTGAATCCCTACTGAAGCCCCTGCACCAACCCTGAGTATTTATCCACTAACTGACGGGCCTCGCTCTCGGAGTCGGCCTCAGCAATGACGTGGAAGAGGGGGCGGTCGGCGTCGGGGAGGATCAAGGCCCACTCGCTTTTGCCCAGCTCGATCTTCACGCCATCCACCTGCTTGGTGTTGTTGTCGCGGTACTGCTCGTTGAGGATGCGCATGACCCGGCCTTTGTCCTCCCAGCGGCATGGCACTCGGTTGGTAGCGAGAGCATAGTGGGGCAGGTTCCTGATAGCCTGAGTGAAGCGGATCTTGTGCAGGGTCGTAAGCTCGATCAGCTTGGCGATGGTGAAGAGCCCGTCCGCCGTGGGTTGGAACTCGGGAAAGATGAAGGAGCCTTGCCCGTCGCCCGCGATCAGCACCCCGCTGCGCAGGGCCGCCGTCATGAGCGCGTAGGAGTTGAAGCGCGTGCGGATCACCTCCGCGCTGTGCCTCTCGGCGATCTCTTCGAATATGGAGGGAGCCCACACCGGGATGGCTATCGTGCCGCCCGGGCCGTGCTGCTCCAGCATGAGGTCGGTCAGCGTGGCGAGCGCCGTCATGCCATGAACCTGCCTCCCGTCTTCGTCTACGAAGTAGATGCGCTCGCCCCCGGTGTCGAGCCTCACCCCGAAGGCGGCCCTCAGCGTCCTGGTGATGGCCCCCAGGCGCTCCATCCCCTGCTCGAACTCCTCAGGCGTCTGGTAAAGCGATTCCTCCTGGACCACGGCGTTTATAGCCACCACGTCGGCGCTGAGCTTGCTGAGCAGGTTGGGCAGCACCAAGCTGGACGAGGCATTAGCGTAGTCCACGGCGATCCTGTTATATCCCTCGTTACTGTGCATCGCGTCCAGCTTAAGGTACTTCATGTAGTCGGCGGTGTAGCGCTGCTCCACGTCGTTGGCGTACTGAATGCGGCCCACGTCATCGAGGTACACCCTGCGGAAGTCCTCGCGGAAGAAAGAGCCCTCGACCTTGCGCTCGGTGGCTTTGTCCAGGTCGAGGCCCCGGCGGTCAAAGAATTTAACGTCCACCACCCGCGCATCGAAGGGCGACATCCGCACGTGTACACCCCCCGCCGCGCCCACCGCCCGCGTGTAGTGCCGGGCCACTGGTATAGGCACGTTGCGGATGTCGAGCACGTTGACCCCCGCGGAAGGGAGGCCCGCTATGAGCGCGCGCTTGATCATGCGCGGTGTATAGTGGCTGTCGCGGTTGACCGTCACAGTGCTCCCCTTGGGCAGGGCCCCGCCGTACGCTGCGCCCAGCTTGGCCGCGAACTCGGGCGTGAGGTCCACGTTGACCAGGCCGGTGACACCCCAGCGCCCGAACAGGCTGCGCCGCCCCTGGGAGCCCCATATAATGGAAGCTGTAACAGTGGCCCCGCTCTCCACCTCTTTCGCGGGCCACACCTTCACGTTGGGGTGTATGACCGCGCCGGTGCCTATGATCGTCCCGTCGCCTATCACGCTCCCCTCGAATATCATGGCCTGGGGCTTGACGCTCACCTGAGTTTGCAGGATGGCCCCTCGCACCTCGGCCCGCTCACCCACGTAGCAGTTGCGCCAGACAATAGCCCGGTCTATGGTGGCCCTGGTGTCGATGATGGCCGACTCGCGTATCACGGCGGGCCCGCGCACCGTCGCCCCCGCCTTGATCTTCACTCCGGAGCCGAGAAAGACCGGCCCGGTGATCAGCGCATCCCTGTCTATGTCCACGTCGTCTTCGGCCCAGATGCCCGAGTTGGGCGTTAACTCGCTGCCCACCCTAGGCAGGTTGACCAGGCCGCGCAGGTAATCGGCAGAGGCGGTCATGTAGTCGGGGATCGAGCCGATGTCGCACCAGTAACCCTCGGCCACGTAGCCGAACATGGGGATTCCCTTCTCCAGGAGGATGGGGAAGAGATCGTGACTGAAATCGAACTGCTGGCCGGGCTCGTAATGCTTGAAGACCGCGGGGTCGATCACGTAAATGCCCGTATTGACTGTGTCTGAAAAGACCTCGCCCCAGCTTGGCTTCTCCTGGAACTGCTGTACGCAGCCATCGTCGTCTATGATCACCACGCCGTACTCGAGCGGATTGGGCATGCGCTTGAGCACGATCGTAGCCATGGCCTTCTTTTGCTTATGGTAATGCATGATGGCGGTCAGGTCGAAGTCCGTGAGAGCGTCGCCCGATATGACAATGAAGGTATCGTTAAGCCACTCCTCCCCCAGGCGCACCGAGCCCGCGGTGCCAAGCGGGCTCTCCTCGACGGTGTAGTGTATCCGAATGCCGTAAGCCGAGCCGTCGCCCAGGTATTCCTGGATGACCGATGCGAGGTACTGGAGGGTGATGACCACCTCGGTGATGCCGTGCCGCTTGAGGAGTTCGATGATATGCAGGATGGTAGGCCGGTCCACAACCGGGACCATAGGCTTGGGGCGCCTGATGGTGAGGGGCCGCAGCCGAGAGCCCTCGCCGCCTGCCATAATAACTGCCTTCATATCGAGCTCCTTGTACGTGAAACGTAAAACGTAAGGGTGGTAGGCGTAGTTCTGTGTGGTCAATATGACTGGGCCCGCCCTGACGCCTCACGTTTCACGGTTTACGTTTCCCCTGGCGCGAGCGCGGGCGAAAGTGGGGAAGTAGACGCGTCATTGCGCCACAGTATTGAAATTATACAATAGGGTTTTCGCCGCCACAACCGGAGGAACGTGAAACGTGAAATGTGCTGACCCCCGGTTGGGCGGTTCAGTCGCTCGGTATCGAAGCTAACCAGGGGTAGCTGGAGCAGTCCTCCCTCTTTAGTGCCTCACGTCGCTCATGATCTCGGCTACGTTCGTGCCTTGTGGCGCGTGGCGGCTTCTCCTTGGCGAGGGCGTTCATACTTTGCAGCACGGCCCGCCGGGCCTCTGGGCCTACTTCCTGGCCCACCGGTATTATGCGCGCAATCACCCTGCCATCCTGGTCACTTCGATTACCTGGCCGTCACGCACCTCGTCCAGAACCTCACTCAGATGCTCCTTCAATTCGCGCACGCCTAGCCTTCTCATCGTCGTCTCCTCGCCTACGCAGTCCGGACACAAAGGGCGGTTACAGTCCTGTCAATATTATGGGGATCGAGTAGAATAAACGTCAACTTCGCCTTAAGGTGCAAGAGTTTACACTTGGAGAGGCGAAGATTGCTGTAGGGCCGGATCTGTAGGGGCAGGCCCCCGTTGCCTGCCCTCGTCGTTTACCACCATGGCGGGGTTAGAGAACAGGGCAGGCAGCACGGGGTCCCCTCTGGGGCTGGGGCCTGCCCCTACAGATCCGGCTTTTCGACACTAAATCTGGGCACATACGCTGAGGATCATGACTCAGCCGCTCCATTGGAGCAATCGGGTTTAGTGGAACCTGTAACTGGCTCTTGCACCACTAGAAGTCCTGTGGGCACGTGCCATGCTTAAACTAACTGCCGGGTGCGGGCATTGAGGTCCGCGGGTGGAATCCAGCACCCAACACCCAGCACCCAATTCCCAATGGAGGGTAACATGGACGACAATACGCTGCGCTTTGGCGGGATCGACCCCGCCGTTGAGGCTCGGGTGGATGATCTACTTGGGCGGATGACGCTGGCGGAGAAGGTAGGGCAGATGGTGCAGATGCCTAATGGGCCGCTGCCGGATATGGAGAGCGCTATCAGGTCGGGCGGGGTAGGGTCGGTCCTGTCGATCCACGACGTCGCCAAAATCGGCCGCTTGCAGCGCGTTGCCGTCGAGGAGTCGCGCCTGGGCATCCCTTTGATCATCGGCAACGACGTGATCCACGGTTACCGCACCATCTTCCCCATACCGCTGGCCGAGGCGTGTACCTGGGATCCCGCGCTCCTGCAGCGCGCCTCGCGAGCCGCCGCGGAGGAGGCATCGGCTCATGGCACGGACTGGATTTTCGCTCCCATGGTGGACGTTTGCCGCGACCCGCGCTGGGGCCGCATCGCCGAAGGGGCGGGCGAAGACCCGGCCCTGGGCATGGCGCTCGCCGAGGCCCGCGTACGCGGCTTCCAGTCCTCAGACCTGGGCACCGGTAGGCGGATCGTGGCCTGCCCCAAGCACTACGTCGCCTACGGTGCCGCCGAGGCGGGCCGCGACTACAACACCGTGGATGTCTCCGAGCGTACCCTCCGCGAGGTCTACCTGCCCCCCTTCAAAGCCGCCTTCGACGCGGGGGCGGGCAGTGTGATGACCGCGTTCAACGAAATTAGCGGCGTCCCCGCCACCTGCAATCCCTTCACCCTGCAGACAGTATTGCGGGAGGAGTGGCAGTTCGGTGGCCTGGTGCTCACCGACTACACGGCGATTCTCGAGTTGATCAACCACGGCGTGGCGGGCGACCTCAAAGAGGCCGCGCGCCTCACCGCCCTTGCCGAAGTGGATATGGACATGGCGAGCAACGCGTATGCCACCTACCTGGTCGAGCTCGTCGAAGAGGGCGCGGTACCCCCCGCGCTGGTGGACGAGGCCGCCCGCCGCATCCTCAGATTGAAGGTACAACTGGGCCTGTTCGAGCAGCCTTACGTGGACGAGAGCCTGGGGCAACAGTATACCCTGCGCGAAGATTACCGTGAGCTTGCGCTGGAGGTAGCCCGCGAGTCGATGGTGCTACTCAAGAACGATGGTGGCCTGCTGCCCCTCTCTCCCGGCGCCCAACGCCTGGCCGTGATCGGCCCCCTGGCAGACGACAGCGACGCTCCGCTCGGCACCTGGGCCGCCCTCGGCAAGCCCGACGACGTGGAAACGGTGCTCGATGGCATTCGCGCCCACCTCGGCGGCCAGGGCTTCGCGCACGTCCAGGGCTGCGATATCAAGGGCGACGAGCCCCCCAACATCGCCCGAGCGGTTGAGGCAGCGCGGGCGGCAGACATAGTCATACTGGTCCTGGGCGAGAGCGCCGACATGAGCGGCGAAGCCCATTCGCGGGCCTACCCCGAACTCCCCGACCGCCAACAAGAACTGGTCGATGCAATATGCGCCACCGGCAAACCCGTTGTGTGCGTATTGATGAGCGGCCGGCCCCTGGTGATCCCTCGCCTGGCCGGGCAGGTACAGGCCCTGCTGCAAGCCTGGCACGGCGGCATACGCTCGGGCCGCGCCATCGCCGATATCCTCTTCGGCGCGGCCAACCCCTCCGGCAAGCTCACGGCGAGTTTTCCACGCGCCGTCGGCCAGATACCCGTCTATTACGCCCACAAAAATACGGGCCGCCCGGTAGAGGGCGCGGGTACGCAGCAGTTCGTGGAGGTATTCAAATCCCGGTACCTCGACCTGCCCAACGAGCCCCTCTTCCCCTTCGGCCACGGCCTCAGCTACACCACTTTCGAGTACCGCGATCTCACCGTCGAGCCTCCCGTGGCCGGCCCCGAAGGTACCCTGGTCGCCGGCGCTATCGTGCGCAACACGGGCCCGCGCCCAGGCGACGAGGTGGTGCAGCTCTACGTGCGCGACCTGGTGGGCAGCACAACCCGCCCGGTCAAAGAGCTAAAGGGCTTCCAGCGCATCACTTTGCAGCCCGGCGAAGAGAAAACAGTCCGCTTCGAGCTACCTGTGCGAGATCTCGGCCACTGGGGGCTTGACATGCGCTACGCCGTCGAGCCCGGCGACTTCAAACTCTGGATTGGCCCCGATTCTACTCAAGGGCTGGAAGGGGCTTTCCAGGTTTCCAGCTAACCCCTGTTCAGCGCTCTTAGCGCCCGCCCCAACGCCTGCCCCGAGATTACGAAGGGCTGGGCGGCGTAGTCCAGCAACTTGTTCGTCCAGCCCAGCACCCTGCGCGTCCAGATCACCTGCGAGCGATTGTACGATAGCGCCGCCGTTTGGGCTCCCACCTCACGGCCCTGCTCCTGGCTCAGGTAGTATCGGTGGTCCATGATCCACAGGTACAGGTCGGCGGTGGTGCGCCCCGGGAACTCGTCCAGGATCCTTTGCTCCTCGATGATCTTCACCAGCGGCGCGTACAGGTTATCGTACCAGTCGAGCACCGCCGCTTTCCACGTCACCGGCCGGTTCTGCTCGATGCCCATGTACCAGCGGTGCGCCGAGATGTGCTCGATCAGCACGGCGTAACGCCCCAGCGTGGTGAATTCGATGCACGAGCCGGGACGCAGCCTGTCCAGGTTGGTCTGCTCCAGAAAGCGAGCGTACTCCGCCAACCGCACCATCTCGCGCCGGTCCATATCACGGTCCAGGGGCACCGTGGTCTGCAACTCCACCACCCTTGCGTCAATGTACGCCATGCCCCGCTCCCTGGCCACCGACACCCGATGGTTTCCGTCCAGCACGAAGTACACGTCGCCCATCTTGTAGACATCGATCGGCGGCAACTCCACGTCGGTCAGTGCCGCCACGTCTACGCTCACCCAGCGCGACCGTGTCTCCGTTTGCCGTGGCAGGAAGCGCCGGTTGAAGTCCTGGTAGCGATCGACGCTGCCCACTATGTTGGCAACCGGTATCGGCTTTACGCCCTGGTATGTCTGGCTCTTGATCGGCAGATGCTCTCGCACCTCCTGAAAGGAGAGCAGCTCGTTGGGCCGGCGCGTCAGGAACGTGCCAATCTCGTCCAGGAACGCCCCACGGCGGGCGCGGGTGAAGTCCTCCTGCGCCTGGAACGCAGCGGGTTTGGAATGCGATCTGGGATCAATCATGTCGAAGTTGCCTATTGCATATTGCGTACCACCTCGTACGCAATATGCAATAGGCAATAGGGTAGTGTCTAGCGGATCGAGAACTGCTCGATCGCCAGGTAAGGCCGAACATCCGCGCCCACCGGGTCGGATGCGAAGTGCTTCTGCATCGCGCCGTTCTGCAGAGCGTTATCCAGCCCCGCCATGATCATCGACTGGTCCAGCACCAGGTAGCGGTGCCCTATGCTGCCCGTTACCGGGTTCACGGCATCAAAGAACCCGTACGGCCCGTAGATACCCGGATAGCGGCTGCGCAAAGTTGCGATGTTGGCCAGGGCTTCCTGCGGCAACACCGGAAGCGCCAGGAACGAGGCGTGCGGCGTCACCGCATACTGCTGGTAGGGGCAGCAATTCGCATTGGAAGCTAGGGCGTTGGGGTAGGGCGGGCCGACCGCGCCGAAAGCGTCATAGCCTCCCGTATCGTCGGGCGTGCTCGACGGCGACAGCCCCCACACCGGATAGTGCAAGCCCTCAATCGGCCAGGCGGCCTCCATCTGTGCGTAGCGCAGGTCGTTCAGTCCGAAGCTGCGCGGGCCCCAGGTCGTCTCAGGCACCACCAGGTTCGGCATCAGCCCCTCAAACTCGCTGCCGCCCCAGCTTGGGACGAAGTGAATGTCACCGTATGTGGTCGTGCCTGTGTAAACGTAATGCCCTTCGAGGACGGTGAACGGCTGGCCCGACTGCGGGTCGTTGTAGGTGGTGTAGTATCCGTGCGGAGGGTATTGGCCCTGCCAATCAAAGTTCGCCGTGTCGATGGCACAGCCGGTGGGCGGGTGCGGCGGGTTCGTCGTCGGCAGCGTTCGCCAGGTGCGCCACCATACATCGCCGGGCATGGTGTGCGT
>JBJMMB010000501.1:0-25265 GCA_045805005.1 Chloroflexia bacterium | reverse complement strand
CCTGATGCGAAGGGTGCGTACGGCACACCCGCGCAACCGGAGCGCCATGAGCCCAGGCGGCACGGCGGGCCGGACGACTATGGGTACGTGTTCGATGACGAGGCGGAGCCGGGCGGGCCGGTGTACCTTTGGGTGACCGCCACCAACCGCATAGCGGATGCCGCCTGGGAGCGGGCCCGCACCGTTTCGGCGACCACTACCCTCGATGACGGGGTGATGACCACCACCCTGCCCTTCCAGTTCAACTTCTACAGCACTGAGTACGCGCAACTGCATATATCCACCAACGGCAACGTCCACTTCGGCGCGCCTAACGACTGGTACCCCGACATGAGCGCGGCATGCCTGCCCAGCACAAGCCCCTACGTGCCGCGGGCCATGGTCGCCCCGCTCTGGTATGACCTTATAGTGCCCGAGTTAGGAGGCGATGGCGGCGGGGTCTACACGACCACGGTGGGAGAGGCCCCCAACAGGGTGTACGTGGTCGAGTGGCGGCACGTCTCCAAGTACAACCCGCCCTTCGGCTTCGCGACATTCGAGCTATTGCTACACGAAACGGGCGAGATGGTGTTCCAGTACAAAGACTTCACCAATCCCTCCATCGAAGGAATAGAGGGCGTCGTAGGCATACAGAACGCGCAGGGCACCATCGGCCTGCCCTATTCGTGCTACCAGTCGTCTGTGATGCCCAACCGGGCGATACGCTACAAGATAGGGCCGGGCGGGACGAGCACGCCCACCAACACGCCCACCATTACGCTAACCCCCACCCAAACGCGAACCCCGGCCCCTTGCGACACCGCTCCGGCGTGGCGGGTGGTGCCCGACGCCAATCTCAGCGGCACAAGCATCCTCTATGGGGTAGCGGCCCTCTCGCACAACGACGTCTGGGCAGTGGGTTATTACACCGCTACGGGTACGGGTGATATTTACAAGACATTGATTGAACACTGGGACGGCGCAACCTGGAGCGCAGTTCCCAGCCCGAATACTGGAGCGGGTAGCAACCAGCTATCAAGTGTGGCGGCCAGATCTCCGAACGACGTATGGGCTGTAGGTTATTACGACAGCCTGAGCAGGGGATACCAGTCGCTGGTTGAGCACTGGGATGGAACCGCCTGGAGCATCGAGTCGATATCGGGTCTGAGCGAGCGAAGCAGCGCACTGCTGGCGGTTACCGTCGTAGGTGCAAGCGATGTATGGGCGGCAGGCGATCTCTTCAATTTTGGTGTTTCAAGTACGCTCACAATTTATTGGGATGGCACAACCTGGCGTATTGTCTCGAGCCCTAATCCCGGAATTAGTGGTAACAGGCTCACAGCCATAACAGCAATTTCGGCCAACGATATTTGGGCCGTCGGCATTGCCAGGAACGATTCCAATATCGGTTCGGCGCTTGCGATTCACTGGGATGGCAGCGTCTGGAGCCCGGTACCTACCGGTGTCGAGGCCCGTTATCTGTCGATCACCGGCGTGACCGCGGTCTCGGCCGACGACGTATGGGCCCTAGGTAGCACCAACAGCGGCACCGCCAGTTACATAGCGGTGGCCCTTCATTGGAATGGTACTCAGTGGGACTGGACAAATGTACCACGGGCAGGCTTCACCAATTTCCTCTACGGGGTGTCGGCCACCTCTGCCGATGACGTATGGGCCGTAGGTACCGACGCGCCCGCCGTGAGCCCGCCGGCCCTGATAGTGCGCTGGAACGGTGGAAAATGGAGCACGGTATCCAACCCCGCCACGGGTTCAAACTACAACACTCTCAACGCAGTGGCGTCACTCTCGGCCAGCGATATTTGGGCCGTGGGGTCAATGTACACCACCACAGGCACCCACGCTTTGCTTGAGCGTTACACCGACACTTTCGTGGACGTCCAGCCCTCGGACTACTTCTACACAGCCGTGAACTACCTCTACTGCCACGGGGTGATATCGGGCTACGCTGACGGCACCTTCCGGCCCGGCAACTACACCACCAGGGGCCAGCTGGCCAAGATCGTGGCCCTGGCGGAGGCGTGGCCCGTCTACACCCCGCCAAGCCCTACCTTCCGGGACGTGCTCCCTGACGACCCGTTCTACCAGTACATTGAGACGGCTTACCACCAGGGGGTGATCTCGGGGTACACGTGCGGGGAGGGGTGCCTGGAATACCGGCCCGGCAACAACACTACCAGAGGGCAGTTGTGCAAGATAGTGGTGCTGGCGGAGGGTTGGGAGACGTACACGCCGCCTACTGCAACATTCAGGGATGTGCTGCCGGGCGATGCTTTTTACGAGTACATAGAGACGGCGTATCACCACGGCATCATATCGGGCTACACGTGCGGGGAGGGGTGCCTGGAGTTTCGGACCGGGAGCAACGCCACCAGGGGACAAATAAGCAAGATCGTCTATCTCGCTGTGACGCAGCCCTAGGGAAAGACCGCTTACCGCAATCCACACACCGTGCGGCAGGCATCTACTTGCCCACGGTGTGCGAGTTATGGTACAGTAGGAGCGCACCTTATGAGTTAGAAGGGGACCAGATGTCTAGTAAAAGGGTGAAAAAATATCGCGGCCCTAGCAGGCCGATAGACCCGCGTTATGCGCCGGGGGTGCCCAAGAAAAAGGGGCCGGATACGTTCCTGTTGGCTTTGATCGGGATCAGCACGGCTTTCGTGCTGCTGATCTTCGTGTTTGTCGCCTCGCAGGGGAACGCGGGCACGACGGCCAGCACGACCACCACCACAACGAACCCTGCCAGCAACGCCGCCGCGCCCACAGCCGTCGTGCAGGATACCAGCGCGCAGGCCACACAAACTATGGTGGCGTTCAGCACGGAGACCGCCGGCCTGCCGCGCATCAGCGTGCAGGAAGCCAAACCCAAGATAGACGCCGGGCAGGTGAAGGTATTCGACGTGCGGGAGAAGTCGTTCTACACCACGGAGCACGTGAAGGGGTCGGTCAACGTCCCATACACCGACGCGCAGACCAGGCTCTCGGAGTTCCCCAAAACAGGAGAGATCCTTCTCTACTGCCAATGACCGAACGACGAAGAAAGCGTCAGTGTGGCGCTACTGCTGCAAAGGTCGGGGTACACCAACTACAAGGTCATGCAGGGCGGGTTCGATGCCTGGACGTCGGCGGGAGGGGCTACGGAGAAGTAATTACGAATTACGAATTACGAATTACGAATTACGAATTACGAATTATGAGTACTAAGCGGGAATTGTCCGTAATTTGTATTTTCAAGATTAGATGAGAATTCGCTCTTTGACTATCGGCGCGGCGCTGCCCACGGACGAGGCGGCCCGCGCCTCATTAATTGTGCGCCTGGGCGAGTTCACGCGGGCGGGAAGGGCTGCGCTGGAGGCGGCGGGCTTTACTGTGCAGTCCACCCGGCTCTCCACGCAGCCCGCCGAACGGTGGCTGCCGGTGTCGGACGGCCTGCTCCCTACGGTGTCGGAGATAGGTGAGGCGTGCGCTCGGGAGGGGATGGAGTTCTGGTCCCTGGGCACTGCGCAGGGCCAGGAGGGTGACGAAGCGGCCCTGGCGTGGGTGGAGCAGATACCGGGCCTGCTGGCGGCGGTGCCCAATGCGTTCGCTAGCGTGCAGGTGGGGGACGCTCAGGTGGGCGGGGCGAGCCTGGAGGCGATCCGGTTGGCGGCGGCATGTGTCAAAGCCCTCGCCGCGGGCACACCGGAGGGGTTCGGCAACATGCGCTTCGCGGCGGCGGCCAACTGTCCCCCGCATGTGCCTTTCTTCCCCGCCTCCTATTATGTCGAGGACGAGCGCAATGAGGGCGGGCCCGAGTTCGGGCTGGCCCTGGAGGCGGCGGACCTGGCGGTGCTGGCCTTCGAGGGAGCGCGCTCGCACGAGGAGGCGAGGGAGAACCTGCTGGCGCTGCTGGTCGAGCAGGGCGAGCGGGCGGCGCAGGTGTGCGTGGGGCTGGGAGCCGACCGCAACTATACCTTCACGGGGCTGGACATCTCGATGGCGCCATACCCCGAGCCGGGGAAGAGCATCGGGCGGGCGCTGGAGATGCTGAGCGGCGCGCCCCTGGGCAGCCCCGGCACCCTGGCGGCGGCGGCCTTCTTCACCGGCGTGCTCAAGGAGGCCCGTAGTAAGCTGCCGACCACCGGCTATTCCGGGCTCATGCTGCCTCCAATGGAGGATCTCGCGCTGGCCGAGCGTGCGGCCCAGGGGCTCGTCACCCTCGACACGCTGCTGCTGATGTCGGCGGTGTGCGGCCTGGGGCTAGACACCATACCGCTGCCGGGCGACGTGACACCAAAGCAGTTGGAGCGTATCATCCTCGATATGGCCTCGCTTGCCATCAGGCTGGACAAGCCCCTCACCGCTCGCCTCCTCCCCGTCCCCGGCAAGCGAGCGGGCGACCCCGCCGAGTGGCCCGAGTTCCACTACTTCGCAAAGGGCAAGGTGATGGCGGTGCCAGGTGAAGCGGGAGATGGGTTGTTCAGGGGGAACCACATCGGGTTCTAAGGGGTGCAGGGGTCTCCCTGCCGGGGCCTGGGGTGTCCCCAGAATCTAACCCCTATTCTATAATAGCCTTACCAGCAACCCAGGAAGGGAAACCTATGCCACAGGAAATCCGCACCCGGATCGCGCCGTCGCCGACCGGGGACCCGCACGTGGGCACGGCTTATATGTCGCTGTTCGATAAGGCTTTCGCGCACAAGCACGGCGGCCGCTTTGTGCTGCGCATCGAGGATACCGACCAGACGCGCTACAACCCCAGCTCGGTGGGGGAGATTATCGAGAGCTTGGATTGGTTGGGGCTGACGCCCGACGAGGGGCCGGGGATTGGGGGCGATTACGGGCCGTATGTGCAGACCGAGCGGAGCGAGATTTATCGCGAGCACGCCGAGCGGCTGATCGCCTCGGGGAAGGCATACAGGTGCTTCTGTACCCCCGAGAGGCTGGACGAGATGCGACGGGAGCAGGCCGCCCGGAAGGAGCCGCCGAGGTACGACCGCACGTGCCGCTACCTCAGCCCCGAGGAGATGGAGCGCAATCTGGCCGAGGGAAAGCCCTACACGGTGCGTATGGTGGTGCCCGACGAGGGCTCTACGAGCTTCGTGGACCTGATCCGGGGCGAGATCAGCTTCGAGAACAGGGTGCTGGACGACTCGGTGCTGCTGAAGTCGGACGGGCTGCCGGTGTACCACCTGGCGGTGGTGGTGGATGATCACCTCATGGAGATCAGCCACGTCATACGGGCCGAGGAGTGGATCAGCAGCACGCCCAAGCACATTCTGTTGTACGAGTACTTCGGGTGGGAGCCGCCACTGTTCGCCCACATGCCGCTGCTGCGGAACGCCGACCGCTCGAAGATATCGAAGCGCAAGAACCACACGTCGCTGAAGTGGTACAGGGAGCAGGGCTTTCTGCCCGAGGCGATGATCAACTTCCTGGCCTTGCAGGGGTGGTCGATGCCCGATGGCGGCGAAATCTTCTTCTACGAGGACGTGGAGCGGGAGTTCAGTTTCGACCGCATGACCACCAGCGGCCCGATCTTCGACCTTGTGAAGCTGACGGCCATCAACGGCAAGCACATCCGCATGCTGGGCGTGGACGACCTTTACGAGCGATTGCGGCCCTACCTGCCGGACGGCCTCGACCCGGAGCGGGTACGCCAGGTGGTTCCGCTGGTGCACGACCGCCTGACCCGCCTGGGAGAGTTCTACGAACTGACCGACTTCTTCTTCGGCCCGCCGCCCGACTATGACGCCGCCCTGCTGGTGCCTAAGAAGGGCACGCCTGAGCAGACCAGGGATGGCCTGGAGCGGATAAGCAAACTGCTGGAGAGCCTGCCCGAGCCCTGGACGCACGAGCCGTGGGAGGCGGGAATGCGGGCCATAGCCGAAGAGATGGGCCTGAAGGCGGGTGACGTGTTCATGATGCTGCGGGTTGCGACCAGCGGCCGCACCGCCTCCCCTCCACTCTTCGAGAGCCTCCAGGTGCTGGGCAAGGAGGAAACCCTCCGGCGCGTGGACGCGGCCCTGGCGAAGCTGCGCGGGTAAGGACATTGTTTTCCGGAAAACGCCAAGACGCCAAGACACAAAGACGCCAAGGTATTATTGTATTGCCGGGCCGGGACGCGCGCCCTGGCTTGGGTGGTTAGCAGGCGCTTTAGAGACGGAACCACCAAGGCACCAAGGACACCAAGAGAGCAATAAGTATTTATGGGAACGAACCGCAAAGACGCTAAGAGCGCAAAGTTCGCAAGGATTTATGAGGGGTTCCCTCTGGGGCTGGGTTTGGAACCGCGGAGGCGCGGAGGGGCAGAGAAGCATTTTAGGGCTTCTGCACCTCGGCTGTGAACTCTACTATTCGTTGAGCTTGATGTGTTGCGTGCAGTGCGTATTTTAACTGCGCTAATTGCTGTTCTGCTGGTGGGTGCCAGCGCCCGGGCCGATGGGCCGCTGGGGCCGCTGGGCGTGCCTGCACGCCCGCTGGTGACCCTGGCTGGGGCGGGGGATGTGGTGGAGGGTGGGCTGCTGGGGGAGCTTGTTCCCGGTTTTGAGGAGGCCACGGGGTATCGGATTGAGGTGTTGGCCCTGGGGAATGGGCAGGCGCTGGAGATGGGGAGGCAGGGGAAGGTCGATGCGATGCTGGCCTATCCGCCGGGGGCAGGGGCAGGGGCGGGGCAGGTGGGTGCTGAGGGGGCGGGAGTGGACCTCGGGCCGGTGATAGACGGCTATTATATGATTGTGGGACCGGCCTCGGACCCGGCGCGGCTGGCGGGGCGGAGGGCTGTCGAAGCCCTGTGGGCTATCGCCTCAAGTGGGACGACGTGGGTGTCGAGGCGCGATGGGTCGGAGACTAACCTGTTTGAGCTTGACCTGTGGCAGGAGACGCTGGGCAGGGACGCGCAGCATGAGGGCTGGTACGTGAGCACCCACCAGGGCATGAGCGCCACGCTGGCCGAGGCGGAGAAGCGGCAGGCGTATACGCTCACAAGCCGGGCGGCATTTGAGGCGCGAGGCGGGTCGCGCCTGAAGCCGCTCGTGGAGAACGACCCGCGGCTGAGGCTCCCTTACCACCTTATCCTCGCGGACGAGCGGAAGTGGCCGGAAGCCAACGGGGAGGGGGCGCGGACGTTCGCTGACTATCTTAGGTCGGCGGAGGCCCGGCGGATCGTGGAGAACTATGGGGTGGATCGTTTTGGGCAGCCGCTGTACGCGCCTCATTAAGAACCTCGGATAACCACCTGGGTAAGCGTAGGGGCGAACCTTGTGTTCGCCCTGGTCGTGATTGCGCCCCTGGAGGGCGAACACAAGGTTCGCCCCTACTCAGGCTTGGGTTTTGTTGGGTGCTCTATAGTTCCTCGGGTTAATAGGTGTTCAGCCCGGGAAGCACCACCCAGAAGATGGAGTAGACGTTCGCAGCGAGGAGGCCGGCCGTCACTGCCAGGACCAGGGCGACTCCGAGGTAGCGCCTCCAGGGCGCTAGCGGGATGGGTTGGACGGCGCCCCGCCCCAGCACCAAACCCGCGAGCCCCAGGCCGAAGAGCACGCACGTGCTCGACAACGCGGGGACCATCTCGCGGCCCTGCCAGGCGATGAGATAGGTGCTGGCCTGTATGACCAGCGCGTACATCAGCAACAGCGCCGAGAGCATCACCGCGCTGCCGGCCTGCTGGGCCGCGGTCAGAGCGCGACGCGCCACCAGGTAAGCGCCACCTATCACTCCCAACACGGTCACGGCCAGGAAGACATTGTAGGTCCAGCCGGGCATATACATGTTTTGCCACCCATAAGTGGCCCAGAACGAGGTCCAGAGGAAGAACCGGAAGCGTTCGTTGAACCAGAACAAGTCGCTGAGGTGGAAATCGCTGTCGGAAGGCAGCATGGCGTGCCAGGCGTTTGTAGCCAGCGGGTCGCCATAGGCCCCCCACCGGTATGCATAATACCACCCCGCCAGCGCCAGCACCGGCACACCGAACGCAACAAGGTCTCTCCAGGACCGAGTAACGAGTACCGAGTACCGAGTGGTGTCAGGAGACGCGGTACTCGGTCGACGGCGCAGCCACAAGACCCAGAGAATGGGCAGCAAGAAAGGGGCGAGGCTTAATTTGGTGAGCAAGGCCAGGCCATAGGCCGCGCCAATCAAGACAACCCTTCGGGTGCTGTGGGGGCGGGTGAGATGCAATACGAGCAGCCATATTATGACGGCGCCCATCAGTGCGGCCAGGTTCTCGTTGGAAATGCTTGCGCGGATGAAATTGGCCTGGGGAATGAGGGCCGCGAACGCAGTCGCCGTGAGAGGGGCCACCGCGGAGGCTGGAGCCGGTACCAGGGCTCGCGTGGTGGCATACGTCAGTAACACCACTCCCACGCCCATCAGGATCGACAGCACGCGAAGGGTGTAAGGCCACACCGGCCACCTCTCATTGGCGGGGTGGAGCATCCGGTTGTACCCCCACATACCGTCCGCTCTGAATCGGTCGTTGTTGTACAGGAAAGGTCCTAACGGCTTTTCCATCTGGGCGCCGGTTATCTTCCTGACCGTGAAGGGCATAGCCGCGCCCAACGTGTAGTAGAGCGGGGGGTGGAACGAGTCGACCGTATAGGGGTCCTTGCCTATAAAGGGCAGGGTGCCGAAGCGCACCAACCAATCAATGTACAGGAAGTGACTCGGCTCGTCGGGCGCTTCGCCGTAAGGCGTCACGAGCGCGAAGCCACAGCTTGACGCAACAGAGAGGGCTACCAGCCCCCACAGAGCCAGGCGCTCAATACGCTTCGCGCCGGACTGACGCCCTGTGACCTCTACAGCCGGTTCAGTGATGGTTGCAACGTGAAGCACGAGCTATTACTCAAGGTATTCGAACAGCTTGCGTATCTCCTCGACATCCTCAGTGAGACCCAGGGCCAGCATGAGCTTGACGCGGGCCTTGGGGCCTGTGAGGTCTTCGCCGAAGATGACGCCCATGTTGTGAAGCTGCTTGCCGCCGCCCTGGTAGGCGTAGGTGTCGAGGGCCCGCCCCTCGGGGCAGCGGGAGACGAGCACCACCGGCCTCTGAGCGCTCAGCCATGCCTGGATGCCCGGCAGCATCATGGGGGGCACGTTGCCCTGGCCCATCGCCTCGATCACCAGGCCGCGATTGCCCTGTTGCAGGCTCCAGATTAGGAGGCTGCTGTCCATCCCGGCATACACCTTGACCAGTTCGACGCGGGGCTCGATGCGCGGCGGGGCAATGGTCTGGCGCACCAGCGAACGGCGGAATATTACCACCAGCGCGTCGTCTATGTTACCCAGTGGGCCGTGCATGGGCGACCGGAAGGCGTCGAGGTTGGAGCTATGCATCTTGATGGTATCGCGGGCCGCCAGCACGCGGCCATTGAAGACCAGCACCGCGCCCACGCCAGCCGCATCCTTGCACGAGGCCACCCGTACCGCGGCCAGGATGTTGCGCGGGCCGTCGGCGCCCAACTCCGAGTTGTTGCGCATAGCCGCCGTGAAGACGAGCGGCTTGGAGGGGTCGAGCAGCAGGTCGGCCATGTAGGAGGTTTCCTCGAGAGCGTCGGTGCCGTGGGTGACCACCACACCGTCCACATCATCGCGGGCCAGCGTGTCGCGCACGAGGCCGCAGAGGTCGAAAATACGCTCGGGGGTCAGGTGGCAGGAGGGGAGGTTGGAGAACTCAATCAGGTCGACATGCGCCACGTCATCGAGGCCGGGCACCATGTGCACCAACTCGTCGCCGCTAACGGCGGGCACCGCGCCCCCCAGCTTTGGGTCGTAACGCATCGAAATCGTGCCGCCCGTGGTGATAAGGGTGATGCGGGGTAGCATGGGTCGATATTATACCACGCTCACCCCCTATTGAACCCTTTTCCATACCCACATGTATATTGAGTGAGGAGAGGCGCGACGACGGTTCCACCAGGAAGTAGGGGTTTGACAAGCGACCGGGAACAGTTGACATAGCTATATGTTTCTGCTACACTGTGCCTTAAGTATGTGCGCCTTTATACGCGTGGGGGCGCCAAAAATGCTATCTCCACACAAGAGTCGTCTAGAAACTGGCAAAACTACATATCTGGTGAAAATGGGTATGCTATTCCAGGTGCGAGCCGCTAGGGAGCCTTCAGGGGGCAGCGGCTTATTGCAATTGCGGCGTGCAGCATAGACCAGAAAAGGAGCAATACCCTGGAAACTCGAACCAATAACGGAGCCGACACTGCCGAGCAGGCTCAGGCTCGTAGCGGGCGCCGCAAGGGCGCGGCGCACGAAATGCACAAGCTTGAAAAAGACTACCCGGAGCACATGAAGAATCCGAACGAGCTGCTGCGGGTGGAGAATCTCAAGACCCACTTTTACACCGAGGATGGTGTGATAAAGGCGGTGGACGGGGTTAGTCTCAAGTTGAGCAGGGGGGAGACGCTCGGCATCGTGGGCGAGTCGGGCTGCGGCAAGCGCGTGACGTCGCTGAGCATCATGCGCCTGATCAGCATGCCGGGCAAGATCATCGACGGAGAGGTGCGCCTCAGGGGGCTGGACATCAAGAACCTGCCGGAAGAGGATATGCGCCACATCCGGGGCAACCGCATCTCCATGATCTTCCAGCAGCCCACCTCGTGTCTCAACCCCGTGTTCCGGGTGGGCGACCAGATCTCCGAGTCGCTTATCATCCACAGGGGCTACAACAAGCAGCAGGCCCGGCAGAGGGCCATCGAGTTGCTCACCCTGGTGGGTATCCCTTCGGCCAAGACCCGCGTCGACTCCTACCCGCACGAGATGTCGGGAGGCATGTGCCAGCGCGTTATGATCGCCATGGCGCTGGCCTGCGAGCCGGAATTGCTGATCGCTGACGAGCCAACCACGGCCCTGGACGTGACGATCCAGGCGCAGATACTGGAACTGATGAAGGACCTCAAGCAGCGGTTCCACACAGGCATCATTCTGATCACGCACGACCTCGGCGTGATCGCCGAGATGGCCGACAACGTCGTGGTGATGTACGCAGGTAAGGTGGTGGAGGAATCGCCTGTCAACGATCTGTTTGAGGCGCCCAAGCACCCCTACACCCAGGGCTTGCTCGCGTCGATTCCGGTGCTCGGTGAGGTGAGGGAGAAGCTGGCGGTCATCCCCGGCTCGGTGCCTTCGCTGCGCAACCTGCCACCGGGCTGCCGCTTTGCGGGCCGCTGTCCCTTCGTTATGGATATTTGCCGGGAGGAGGAGCCCGGACTCCTGCGCCTTTCGGAGACCCGCACCGCTCGCTGCTGGCTCTACGACGAGAAAACCATGTCGCAGCGTGACAACCCGCTGGAGAAGGCCAGCGCTGGCATAGGGGGCGCATTCGAGGAAATGACCATCGCAGGCGCAGAAGATCCGGGGGCGATTACGTAATACGTAATACGTAATGCGTAAGGGGAGAAGGGTAGGAGGTTCTACCACCCAGGCCCAGAGCACATCCCTTACGTTTTACGCTTTACGTTTTACGCACTAGGAGGACAGCTTATGAGCGACCAGCAAAGTTCACAGTCACTGCACTCACCAGCTGATTTGGGGACGCCAACGCCTACCGAGCGCGCGGCGGGTGGGATTGTGTCGAACGGGGATGGTATGAGCCAGCCAAGCATGGCCCCCACGCTGGCGTCCCGGAACGGCGTGCCAACTCCGCCCGGCAAGTCGAGTGATATATTGGTGGAAGTCGACCGCCTTGTGAAATATTTCCCGGTGCGTGGCGGGCTGCTCCAGCGCACGGTGGCCTGGGTGAAGGCTGTTGACGATGTCAGCTTCTTCCTAAAGCGGGGAGAGACGCTGGGGCTGGTGGGCGAGTCGGGTTGCGGCAAGACCACAGTCGGCCGCACGATTCTGCGCCTGCTGCCCGCGACGAGCGGCAGGGTGCTCTTCGAGAAGAAGAACATCTACGACTACTCAACGGGCGAGATGAAGAAGCTGCGGAAGGACCTGCAGATCATCTTCCAGGATCCCTTCTCGTCGCTCGACCCGAGGGTGCCCATCGGCGAGAGCATAGGGGAGGGCCTGATAATACATGGCATGTCGAAGCAGGAACGGAGCCAGCGGGTTGCGGAGTCGCTGGCCCGCGTGGGGCTGCACCCAGAGCACGCCCGGCGCTACCCGCACGAGTTCTCGGGCGGCCAGCGCCAGCGCATCGGCATCGCCCGCGCGCTCGCCATGCAGCCCAAATTCATCGTTTGCGACGAGCCGGTGTCGGCGCTCGATGTGTCGATCCAGTCGCAGGTACTGAACATCCTCAAGGACTTGCAGATAGAATACGGGCTCACCTACCTGTTCATCGCCCACAACTTGAGCGTGGTGGAGCACATCTCCGACCGGGTCGGCGTGATGTACCTGGGCAAGATGGCCGAGCTTGCAGACCGCAACGCCCTGTTCGAGAACCCCCAGCACCCCTACACGCACGCCTTGCTGTCGGCCATACCGATCCCCGACCCGAGGGTGCGCCGCGAGCGCATCATCCTGAAGGGAGATGTCCCTTCACCGCTGAACCCGCCCACTGGCTGCCGGTTCCACACCCGCTGCTGGCTGGCGCAGGATATATGCAAGCAGCAGATACCGACCTGGCGGAACGTGGCCGCCCCCGGCCAGTCTGATCACTACGTGGCCTGCCACTTCGCCCCGTTCACGAAAATGCCCATGCCAGGAGAAACCCAGTCCATCCTGGGCAAGGACGAGACCACGGTGGTGCACCACGGCGAGGTGCATCCCGAGCAGTAGGTTTTTTTGATAACAAAAGCAGAGGGGCCACCCGCGGGTGGCCCCTCTGCTTTTGTTACTTATGCTCGACGGGCCATAGGGACCAGGCCCTCACCATAGAGCGGGAGGGTGTGAGATGCTACCTGGTGCATCTCGTGTTCTCGGCGCACGTAGCCGAGGCCCCGCGTGCCGAGGTCGGGCCAGGTGTTGGGTTGCAAGATCAGGCCCTCCAGGACATCGTAAACATCTGAGGGGCCCGCGCTGACGATGGGGAGATCGCCGGGGTAGTGGTGGCGCAGGTCGTCGCGGATGCGGCAGACGACAGGCACGCCCTTGGCCATCATCTCAATCGACACGGTGCCGTAGGCGCCTATCATCAACTGGTCCACGGCTATGTCCGCCTGCCCGCAGAACTCGGCCACGCGGTCGTGGGGCACGCCCTCGAGCATGAGCAGCTCGACGGGGTGACCAGCGGCTTTGAGCCGCTCCACGGCGTCGAGCAGATGACGGGTGCCTTTGATCTCGCGGTCGGAGGGGGCGTGGAGGATACGCACCGGATCGTCGGCGGAGATAGGCGTGGTGCGCGGTGGGCGGGGGGTCCACTTTTGCAGGTCCACAGGGCCGGGCATGAGTTGCGCACCGGGCACAAACTCCAGGAGGTCGGGAGTGGAAACCAGGGCCACATCGGCCGTGGAGGGGTCGGGGTGATGCTTGCCCAGGCAGACGAGCGACACGCACTCGGAGCAGCCGCTGATCGGATATTTCTGCAGGGTGATGGCCCGGTTGCGCACCTCGCAGCCGCAGAAGTGGAAGACGATGCGCTTGCCCAGGGCGCGCAGCACCGGAAGGTCGGGGTAGGGGTGTGGGAAGAGGGTGTTGCCGAAATAGAAGTGGAACACGTCATAGCTACGAAGCGCCTCAAGCGCGAAGCTGCCCACGGTGAGGGCTTTCCTGGCCGGGTTGTCGTTGCGGCCCAGGTTGAGGGTGCGGTCGGTCCCGAAGGCGTACTGGTGGGATATGTACTCGACCGAGGTGGCGTCGAACCCCAGGTCGCGCTGGGCGCGGGCCAACAGGCCCGCGATGCCGGCGATATTGGTCGGGGCGTGCAGGATGCGGGGCTTGCGAGCGGGGGCCTGAGAGGCGCTCATCTGTTAATTGTACCACAGCGGGCGATCTCAACCTGGAATGTACTGCGACCCAACAAGAGTACGAACCGCCAAGACGCCAAGAGCGCAAAGTCCGCCAAGGATCTATTGAACTGCGCTACTTGACGCCTTCCAGGGTGGGCGTTTCGCCGTCTACGAAGGCGCGGAACCAGAGTTCCAGGCAGAGGAGGCCCCAGAGTTCACGGCCGTAGGCGGCATCGCCGGCCAGGGCTCCCGCAACGGCCTCTTTGCGCACCACGCCGCGGGAGAGAGCGCGCTCACTGAGGAGGAGGTCGTGGAGCCAGTCTTTGAGGGGGCCTTTGAACCAATCGGCGGTGGGCACCGGGAAGCCCATCTTGTCCTTCCGCTGCATAATGGCCGGGGGCACGGTGTTTTTCATGGCGCGCCTGTAGATGTATTTCAGCTCACCGCCCTTCAACTTCAGCTTATCCGGGATGGTGGCGAATAGCTCGGCGATGCGGTGATCGAGCAGGGGCACCCGCGACTCGATGGACACGGCCATGCTGGTGCGGTCCTCGACGTGGAGGAGCGCGGGGAGCATGGCCATCGCATCGAAGTAGAGCATGCGGTTGAGGTAGGAAGTGGTATCGGGCCGCGTGAATATCTCACGGTAGGTATCGGTGGGGTCGTAGCCGCCCGCGGCTGCGAGGGCCTCGGGGGTCAGGAGGCGCGAGGGGTCGCCCCTTCGGACGAGGGCGTAGTAGCGCGAGCCGTCGGGGCCGAAGAGGTTGGAGCCGAGGAAGCTCTGCAGCATGGGCGCGTAGTGGCGCAGTTGGCCCAGGCTGGGGATCAATTCGGAGAGGGTGAAGTTGCTCACCCAGTCCTCGGCCTCGGACACAGCATCGCGCAGGGCTCGCTCCAGGAGGCACACCAGGTAGCGGGCGTAGCCGGCGCCCAGCTCATCGCCACCCTGACCGCCCAGGACTACCTTGACCTGGCTTGCGGCAAGTTTGCTGACGAAATACTGGGGGAAGAGACCCGGCCCGGCGGCGGGCTCGTCCATGTAGTAGATGAGCGAGGGCATACAGCGGGCGAAGTCCTCGGCGATGGGCCAGATCTCGTGGTGCTCGGAGCCTATGGCGGTAGCCACGATGCGAGCGTAGCTGGTTTCGTCGTACGCCTCCCCCTCGCGGAAGCCGCCTGAGAAGGTGTGGATGGAGGTGCCGAGGAGGTTGGCGGCGAGGGAGGCCACCGAGCTGCTGTCGAGGCCGCCGCTCAGGTGGCTGCCCACCGGGACGTCGGAGCGAAGCTGGATGCGCACGGCGTCCTCGATGATGAGGAGCAGTTTCTCGGCGAAGTAGTCCTCATCATGGCTGAAGTCGAGCAGGTCGTCACTGCAAGGCAGGTCCCAATAGCGGCGCACCTGGAGGTCGCCGGTGTCGGGCTCGAAGAGGAGGAAGTGGCCCGGCAGCAGCTTTTTGACCCCCTTGAAGAAGGTGTGCTCGCCGGGGGAGTACTGGAAGACTGCGTAGTCGACGAGCGCGGCGGGCTCGGACTCGACTTTGAAGCCGGGGAGCTTGCAGAAGGCTTTTATCTCGGAGGCGAAGGCCAGGCGCTCGCCGTCCCAGGTGTAGTAGAGGGGTTTTATGCCGAAGCGGTCGCGAGCCAGCATCAGGCGGCGTTGGCGGCCATCCCACAGGGCGAAGGCGTACATGCCGTTGAGGCGGGAGAGGCAGTCGGGGCCCATCTTCTCGTAGAGGTGGACGATGGTCTCGGTGTCGGTGTGGGTGGCGAAGACGTGGCCCTCGGCCTGGAGTTGGGTGCGCAATTCCTGGTAGTTGTAGGTCTCGCCGTTGTAAACGATGACGATGGAGCCGTCCTCGTTGCTTATGGGCTGTTTGCCCGCGGCGAGGTCGATGATGGAGAGCCTGCGGGAGGCAAGCGCCACCGGGCCATCGAGGAACTCGCCCGAGTCGTCCGGCCCACGGTGGAATATGGCCCGACTCATGGCGTCGAGCACGCGCTTGTCGACCGGGCGGTTATGTGTGTTGGCTATGCCTGCTATGCCGCACATGACGGACTCGTAAAACGTAAAACGTAAAGCGTAAGCGTAATGGAAGAAGGGTAGGGGGTTCATAGTCCCAGACCAAGTACGCCTACCACCATTACGTTTTACGTTTTACGCATTGGCCTCCCCACCTTCTCATGAAACAACCCCAGCAGTTTCTCCCCCTCGTGCTCCCAGTTGTAGACCTGGGCCGCTTCGGCGAGGTTATGCCGCCAGCGCGACGTGGTATGGGCGTCGTCCAGCTTTGATAGTATACCAAGCATGGCCTCTCCCACGCTATGGGGGGTGGTGAGGGGAGCCACGATGCCGATGTCGCGGCCCACGATGACCTTGCTGAGGAAGGGGAGGTCGTTGGCGAGGATGGGGAGGCGAGCCTGGATGAAGTCGAAGAGCTTGTTGGGCGAGGAGTAGTAGTGGTTGAGGTCGACCGGGCGGTAAGGGATGAGCCCCGCATCGGCTGAGGCGCAGTAGGCAAGCAGGTCGTTTTGGGGTACTGGGTCGAGGAAGCGCACGACGTCACCCAGGCCCTGCCGGCTGGAGATGGCCTCCAGGCCCGAGCGGTAGTCGCCGTAGCCCATGAGGGCCAGCACGGCGTTGGCGCCCCGCAGGCCGGCGGCCCCCTGGATCATCTCCTCCAGGCCGCGGCCCTCGCCCAGCCAGCCCTGATAGAGGAGGATGCGCACGCCGGGCGGCAGGCCGAGGGCCGCGCGGAGGTGATTGTGCTCGCCATCGGGGTCGAAGTCCTCGGGCGTGCGGGGGCAGTTGTAGATCACCTGGGGCGCGGGCACGCCGTAGCGCTTCGCCATCTCTTCGGCGATGAACTCGTTGACCGTGGTGGCGAGGAGGCAAGCGGGTAGGAGGCGCCTTTCGGTGCGCCGCCAGTATGATCTGCGCACCCTTATCCAGGGGTTGTCGATCTCGCTGAAAAGCTCGTGGGCGTCGTAGGCCAGTTTCGCGCCCCAGGCCCCGGCGGCGCGGTGGGCCACCGGGAGATTGATCAGGTCGTGGGCATGGTAGACGTCGGCTCGGGCGCGGATGGCCTCCGGCAGGGCAAGCACATTGAAGGTATTGTTGGCGCTCAGCGAGCCCCACAACTTGGAGGCGTTGACGGCAGCACGGTAGCCCTTCCGGCCCGCCGGTTTGAGCAGTCGATAGAGCCACCGGAAGCGGGGGTCGTGCCCCTCGACGCGTATGCGGCGCACCGGGATGCCGCCATCAGTCTCGTCGGGGGGAAGCGGGCCCTCGGGCTCGGCCCGCGCCAGGATGGCCGTCCGGTACCCGCCCGCCGCGAGGGTCTGCGCCTCGAGAACGATGCGCCTGTCAATGCGCACGTCCTGGCAAATCATCAGGATCTTCATCTAGCGGAGAAGTATAGCTCTTTAGATATTTCCTTGTCCTTTTAGCGGCTTAGCCCTCGGCGGGATATAGCGGGCGTAGAGGATGGTGATGTCTCGTAGGGCTTCCTGGACGTCTTTGGTGAGGGCGCCGGGGGCGTAGCGCCAGCTCCAGTTACCGCTGGCTTTGCCGGGCCAGTTCATGCGGGCTTCGTGGCCCGCACCCAGGAGGTCTTGCAGGGGCACGATGGCTATGTCGGCCACTGAACTGTAGGCCAGGCGCACCAGCTTTGAGGCGATTATCCGCCCTGTGTCCTCGTTCTCGGGCAGGTCGTCGAGGTCCAGGTAGTGGCGGACGTTGGTGCGCTCCATCTTAGAGGCGGTGCGGTACCAGGCGGGGGTGGTGTCGTTGTCGTGCGTGCCGGTGTACACGGCGGTGTTGTGCTCGAAGTTGTGGGGGAGGTAGGGGTCGGTGGCGTCGGTCTCGAAGGCCCCGAAGGCGAATTGCAGCACGCGCATGCCGGGGAAGCCCATGGTCTCGCGGATTTCGACCACATCGGGCGTGATCACCCCCAGGTCCTCGGCGATAATCGGTTGGTCGCCCAGGGCATTACGCAGGGCCTGGAAGAACGGCACGCCAGGACCCTTGACCCAGCGGCCATTGGCGGCGGTTTGCTCGGCGTTGGCGGGCACCTCCCAGTAGGCGGCGAAGCCCCGGAAGTGGTCGAGGCGAACGATGTCGTACAGGCGATATGCGTTGCGGAAGCGCTCCACCCACCAACCGTAGCCATCCTCGGCTAGCTCGTCCCAGCGGTAGAGGGGGTTGCCCCAGTATTGCCCGGTGGCGGAGAAGTAATCGGGGGGCACGCCTGCGACCAGAGTGGCGCGACCTTTCTCGTCCAGGTAGAAGATTTCCGGGTGGGCCCACACGTCGGTGCTGTCGTAGGCCACGAAGATGGGGATGTCGCCCACTATTTTCACGTCTCGGGCGTTGGCGTACTGCTTGAGGGCAGCCCACTGCTTGGAAAAGAGGTACTGGATATACTTCTGGAAGCCCAGGTCGTCCTCCAGCCTGACGCGCCAGTGGGCAAGGCTCTCGGGACGCCTGAGGGCGACGCCTTCCTCCCACTCGCTCCAGGTGACGCCGCCGTGAGCCGCTTTGACGGCCATGAATAGGGCGTAGTCTTCGAGCCAGTTGGCGTTCTCGGCGGTGAAACGGGCCAGTTCGGCGCGGACTTCGGGGATACCCTGGGCTTTGAAAAGATCATAGGAGCGGCGGAGGAGGGCCATCTTCCACTCGATGAGCGGGCCGTACTCGACCCGGTCGGGGGGGAAATCGGGCAGGTTCTGGAGGTCTGCGCGCTCGAGGAGGCCCTCACGGAGGAGGATGTCGGGGCTTACCAGGAGGGGGTTGCCCGCGAAAGCAGAGAAGGCCGCGTAGGGCGAGTCGCCATAGCCGGTGGGGGTAAGGGGCAGGATCTGCCAGAGCTTCTGGCCGGTTTGCTTGAGGAAGTCGACGAAGCGGTATGCCTCCTGGCCGAGGTCGCCGATGCCGTAAGGACCGGGAAAGCTGGTGGGGTGCAGCAGGACGCCCCCGGAGCGCTCGAAGTTCATTTGCGGACCCTCCTCGTGGAAACGTTGCGATTTTTGTGGGGTTTTGGGCTACAGTATAGGGTATGTGGGCATAAAGGTCCACCCGGAGGGGTGGACCTTTATGCTGAGGGTGATAATGAGTGTATAGATTTGGGGGACACCCCCAGACCCCCGGCAGGGAGGCCCCTGCACCCCTAGCATGAGTTGAAGGGGTTAGCGATTCTCAAGTATACTCGTGAGTAGAGAGATGATAAGCACCAGGCCTGATCCATTGGTGAGTGTGATAATCCCCGCCTATAACCAGGGGCCTTTGCTTGCGCGCGCCATTGGGAGCGCGTTGGGGCAGACGTATTCGCAGGTGGAGATCGTGGTGGTGAACGATGGGTCCACCAGCCCGGTGACCAGGGAGACGGTTGAGCCTTATCTGGGGCGCATTGTGTACCTGGAGAAGGAGAACGGCGGGGTGGCGGCGGCGCGGAACGCAGGGGTGGAGGCGGCCACCGGCGAGTTGATCGCGTGGCTGGACCAGGACGACGTGTGGCTGCCGGATAAGCTGGCGATGGAGGTGAGGGCCTTGCGGGACCATCCGCGGGTGGCGCTGGTCCATTCCAGTTACTATCTCATCGACAGCGCGGGTGCACGGACCAATCTCGCGAGATTGCGCGAGAGGGAGTGGTGGGCTCTGCCCGAATTGCTGGTGAAGGGGACCATCTGCACCAGTTCTGTGTTGATGCCCAGGGAGGTGCTGGTTAGCAACGGGTCGCTCGACCCGGAGTTGAACGGGGCGGACGACTGGGACCTGTATCTGCGGCTGGCTGCGAGGGGATACAGCTTTTTCTCCGTGGAAAAGCCACTCGCTGAGTACAGGATTCACCAGGAGAATACGGCGACCAAGCCGGACCTGATGTTGAGCGTGTGGGTCAAGATGCTGGATAAGTTTTACGCGCTGCCGGGGCTATCGGAGGAAGTGATGCGGTGGAGGGGCCGGGCCTACTTCCAGAAATATGCCGGGGCTGTGGCGCTCTACTACGGGGCGGGGAACCTGGAGGCCGCACGCACCTGCTTGAGGAAGGCCGCCGAGCACTATCCCGAGGGTATTGCGACCGGGCGGTTCCTGCAATCGCTCATTTACTCCCGGTCCCAACAGCCCACGCTGGCCACGGCTGAAGAGGCGGTGCGCTTCGTCAGGGAAGGGCCCAAGGGTGAGCGGCTGCCACATGGGATACGGAGGAAGCTGGAATCGCGCTCCTGGCTCGTGCTGGCGCTCCACGAGGGAAGCAGCGTGGGGCGCAGGGCGAGAGACCTGACGAGGGCGTTCGGCTCGGATCCGTCGATGGTGGTTGACCGCGAATTGTGGGCGGTTGGCGGACGGGTGCCGGGGCGCGTCATTTCGAGGCTGAGGGCCAGGGGGCGGCTGGCCGGGGTGGCCGGGGAATGAGTATCGGGAGGAACACGGCGGTCGGGTTGGTGACCAACGGCGCGGTGCTGGGGCTGGGCGTCGTGCTCAGCATCGTGCTCACACGCAGCCTGGGCCCGGAGCAGCGCGGCATTTACGTGCTGCTGGTGGCGACCAACGTGCTGCTGACGCACCTTATAGACCTGAGCATGGAGGTGGCGTGCAGCACGTTCCTCGCGAGAGGCCGCTACCGGTTGGCGGAGATCAACACGGTGGCGACTATCGCGGCGGTGGTCCTCGGGCTGGCGGGCGTGGTGATAGTGAGTGTGGCTTTCCTGTTCCTGCGCGACAGCGTGTTTCGCAACATACCTTACGAATACCTCCTGGCGGCGCTGCTCCTCACGCCCCTCACCATCTACCAGACCTATTGGAACGCCATGATGACGGGGTTGAACCGGGTGATCATGATGAACAAGGTCAACCTGGCGCTGAACATCAGCAACACCGTGCTCTTGATAGTGGCGGTGGCGGTGCTGCGCCTGGGCATCCCGGGGTTCCTGGCGGCGTGGGGGCTGAACACACTGATTGGGGCGGTGGTGGGGTTCGTGATGGCGGCGCGCATCGAGCGCCCCGGGTGGCCGCCGAAGCGGGCCGCGCTGCGCGATTTGCTGCACTATGGGCTGCGCCTGCATGGGCTGGGGATCGCGCACCAGTTGTTCCTGCGCTTCGATATGTTCGCGGTGAACGCGCTGGCGGGCACCACCCAGGTAGGCTTCTACTCCCTCTCTACGTCGCTGGCCGAGAAACTGTGGATGCCCCTCAACGTGGTGAAGTCGTCCTCGACGGCGAAGATAGCCCAGTTGCTCCCCGACGAATCGGCTCTGCTCACTGCCAAGGTGACGCGCAGCACGCTGATGCTGTTATTCGCGATGGCGATACCCTTCGCGGCCGTCAGCCCCTGGTTGATACCGTTCCTGTACGGGCCGGAGTTCTCAGCCTCGGTGCTGCCACTGCTCATATTGTTCGTGGGCACGGTGGGCTTCGCGGTGATGCTGATCGTAGACACGTACATACTGGGGCAGATGGAGCGACCAGGACTGTTGTCGATCATCGCCTGGCTGGAACTGGCGGTGAGCATCCCTCTGTACGTTGTCCTGATCTACTCGTTTGGTATTGTGGGCGCGGCCCTGGCCTCGGCGCTCACTTACCTGCTGGCGATGGCGAGCACGCTCTACGTTTTCCGGCGCAATACGGGCCTATCGCCGCTGCGGGTGCTCGTGCCCCGGCGCGAGGACTTCCAGGATTACAAGCGTCTGCTGAGGGCGGGGATGGCCCGCGTGCCCGTGCTCAGGCGCTACGCCCGATCTACTCCATAACGTCCCATGCGGGTGCTGATCATCCCATCCTGGTACCCTACCCCCGCGAAGCCGGTCAGCGGCGTGTTCGTGCGCGAGCAGGCCCGCGCGCTGAGCCGGACGCACGACCTGCGAGTGCTTTATCTCCATGTGCTGCCCAGGGGGGAGTGGAGGCGGCCCCGCCGTTGGGTGAGCAGGGAGCAGGGCTATGTGGAGGAAGTGGTGGAGGTGCCCAACTTCCCGCTCCTGTGGCAGTTCTTGTACCTGGCGTATCTGGTGCGGGCGTTCGCGAGGCTGCGCGGCCGGTTCCGGCCCGACGTGGTGCATTGCCACGTGGCCGTGCCGGCGGGGTGGGGAGGGTTGCTGCCGCGCCGCCTGTTCAAGGTGCCGGTGGTGCTCACCGAGCACAGCAGCGAGTTCGGCCCCTGGCTGAAGCGCCCGGGGCTGCGCTGGATGGCCCGGAGGGCTTTCGCGGGTGCGGACGTGGTGATCGCGGTCAGCGAGGGGCAGAGACAGAACATATTGCGCGACTTCGGCGTGGCGCGCCGGGTGGTGGTCGTGCCCAACGTGGTGGACACCGGGCGGTTCCAGCCCACGCCTCTCCCCCCTACGGAGGACGGCTACAGGCTGCTGTTCGTGGGGCTGATGGACACTCAGCAGAAGGGAGTGCCCATATTGCTCGAGGCAATGGCGAAGCTGGAGCGCTCCGGGGAGAGGCGGGTGCACCTGGATCTGGTAGGCGATGGGCTGCTGTGGGGCGAGTACGAGGAGCAGGCGCGGCGGTTGGGCATCGAGGGGGCGGTTACCTTCCACGGCCTGAAGCCACACGCAGAGATGGCCCGGTTCTTCCGGGAGTGCCACATATTCGTGCTGCCGAGCCTGCACGAATCGCAGGGCCTGGTGGTGATCGAGGCGCTGGCGAGCGGGCGGCCCGCGGTGGTCACCCGGTGCGGCGGCCCTGAGTACCTGATAGATGAGGGGAACGGGCTGGTCGTGGAGCCGGGGAACGCGGAGCAATTGGCGGGGGCGATAGGGCAGTTGCTGGGCAATCTCGACCAGTACGACCCGGAAGGCCTGGCCGCAGAGGCCGCGGGGAGGTTTGGGTATGAGGCGGTGGCCGGGGAGATCACCGAGGTGTACGAGAGTGTAAGAAGAGAAGGTCCGCCCGTGGCCTAAGGGTGGCGGGAGCGGAATTGTAGGGGCAAGTCTTGTGCCTGCCCTGGTTGTTTACCGCCAAAGCCCAGGGTGCGCAAACAGGGCAGGCACAAGACCTGCCCCTACAAGGTTTGGGTGGTGGGGAAACTGGGCAGGCAACGGGGGTCGTCTGCTCCGCTTCCGGCCCTACAGCCTTGCGGTGCTGGAGGCCCCTTGTTGATACCGGGCGCCTGACGCTGTAGAATAGGGCACAACCAACCGCCGCTCATGAAAACCGAGGGGGCAGCACCTTGACCGCAATTTCTACTGTGCCCATCAACGCGCCGTTCGCGCCGCTTGTCGAGCGCATTGTGCGCGAGGCCGCCGTCGAGAACGACCGCATACTCAAGATCGACCACTTCCTCAACCATCGCATCGAGCCCGCCTTTATGTCGGCGATGGGCGAGGCGTTGGCCGGCCGCATACGCGCCTTCCGGCCCGAACTGCTCCTGACCGCAGAGGCGAGCGGCATCGCGCCCGCGCTTGCCACAGCGTACGCCCTGGGTGTGCCCATGGTCTATGCGAAGAAGTACTCGCCGGTCGTAGAGCCGCCCGCCCTGTCGCGGGTAGTGCCCTCGCCGACCAAGGGGGGCGAGGCTCGCCTGGTGGTCGCCTCCCGCTACCTGCAAGCCGGCGCTCGCGTGGCCATCATTGACGACTTCCTCGCCAACGGCCGCACCGCCGTGGCCCTGGCCGAGATCGTGGCCGACGCGGGAGCGCACACGGTGGTCGCGGGCTTCTTCGTCGAAAAGCTCTTCCAGCGGGGCCGCCAGGGGCTCGAACGGATGGGCATCCCCATCGCCACCCTCGCGCAGGTGGAGCGCCTGGAGGGCGGCAAAGTGATAATGGCCTGAGCATATCTTGCTCGCGTGCCATCCCGCGTGTAAGACCACCAACCCACTGGAGAACGAGCTTGCGCGAAGAGGCTAAATCCGTTTCCATGCGCGCCGACCTCGGCAGGGCGGTGGCGCTACTCTTCCTCTCCCTGGTGTCGGCAGGGCTGGTGAGTTTGTGCGGCCTGGTCTGGTACGGCTTCAGCGGCGTGACCGACAAGCCGGTCAGCAAGCAGATCGATGAGCAACTGGCGATGCCCGCAGTGATGCCTTATGACGTCGAAGTGATCGAGCCCTGGGGCGCGCGGGTGGCGACGATAGCGCTTGGCAGCCTACTGATCCTGACCGCGCTGTTCGTGCTTTGGAACGCCTGGAACTTCCTGTCAATCGCGAGGGGACGCAGCCCCGCTGTGGCCGGCTCTGGCCGCCTGATGCGCTTGTATATGCGGGGCGGGTGGGTCCTGGTCCTCTTCTGGATCGTGAGCTTCTTGCTGCTGGTCGTGTTTAACCAGGTGATAGCGGACTCCTCACATGGGATACCGCCATACGGCTGGCACTCATGGTATTCGCTCCTGTAGCGGCTCAAGAATGACCCACGAAGACCACGTCAACTTGCTGCGGGGCGGGATACCGGCGCCTGGGGGCACATGGGCCGACCTGGGCTCGGGCGCGGGGGCCTTCACGCTGGCCCTGGCGGACCTGCTCGGCCCCTCGGCAACTATCTACTCGGTTGATAGGGACCGCGGGGCGTTGCGGGAGCAGGAGGGGGCGATGCACTCCCGCTTCCCCTTGACCACCGTACATTACGTTACCGCTGACTTCACCCGCCCCCTGGACCTGCCCCCGCTCGATGGCATGGTGATGGCCAACTCGCTCCACTTCGTGCGCAACAAAGAGCCGGTGGTGCGGGCCGTGCTAGACTACCTGCGTCCCGGCGGGAGGTGGATCCTGGTGGAGTACAACGCCGACAGGGGCAACCCCTGGGTGCCGCACCCCCTTTCGTACGGCACCTGGGAGGCGCTGGCCCGGAAGGCCGGTTTTGTCGACACGCACCTGCTGGCGACCGTGCCCAGCAGGTTCCTCGGAGAGATCTTTTCGGCGGTGAGTCTTGCTTCCGAGCCTTCTTGATGTTGATATATTGGGAAAATCTATAGGAGGGAAGTTACGATGTCAGCTATTGATGAGTCGCCGGAGACCGCTCGGCTTGAGGATCAATCTATTGCGCCGCCCGCCGACCGGGATATGATCTTTGAACTGATGCACACCATGCGCGCCATGCGCCGGCTGAAACCCGACCCCGTCCCGCGAGACCTGCTGGAACAACTCGTAGAGGCTGCGACCTGGGCACCGAGCGCCAGTAATTCTCAGGCTTACAGCTACCTCATCGTAACCGACCGCGCGCAGATGTCGCGGCTGGCTGTGCTGTGGCGCAAGGTAGCCGACTTTTATTTACCCTTATCTGGAAGGTTCGCGGCATCGAGCATGACGACGGAGCAGGGCCAACGCACGCTCGCGGCAGTTCGCTATCAAGAGGAGCACTTCGCACAGACGCCTGCCCTTATCGTGGCCTGCTACAACACCAGGCCTCCGCGATTGCCGGACTTGCCCGGTTTATTGCGCTCCCTGCGCCGTCTCGGCTTGCGCGACGGTTGGATGGTCGCCAGGCACCTGAACCGCTGCAAGGTACTTGGAGAGG
>JBJMMB010000500.1:0-5620 GCA_045805005.1 Chloroflexia bacterium | reverse complement strand
CCTCGACCACCATGAGGCGGCGCGGGGTCAACCGGTGGCCCCTCGCCCGCAGCTCGCTGTCAATATCACTTGTGCTTGTAATCGCGCTCACGCAGTTTCCCAGGGCGGGCACGGAGACCCGCCCCTACGCGTGCACTCCTAATCTGAACACTTACCACCGTAGCGGGTGGATCAGGTGGTGGGAGGTGGAGAGATGTGTCATGTATACTGGCGTTACCGCAATCCGAATAGTTATGGATCCAGTGGTCGCCACAGGCTATGGAGATAGGGAGATGGTTAGAGGAGATCAACCATGAACGAAGTGATACCGGGAAGCGAATCGGTGGGGGCGGTACAGGCCGAGCGCCGGTCCCTGGAACAGGGTGTGGTTGCCGACCGCAACAAGCCGCTGGGGCCAAGGCTACTGCTGCACGCTGAGGGGGCCACTCTATTCGTCGCGTGCGTGGCTGCGTATGCAATTTTGGGCGGCAATTGGTGGCTGTTCCTGGTGCTGCTCCTCGCGCCCGACCTCTCCATGCTTGGCTACCTGGCGGGCAACCGGATAGGCGCCTTCGTATATAATGCCGTGCACGCTTATCCGCTGCCCGCGCTCCTGGGCGCCTTCGGTTTGCTGGCTGCTCAACCGCTCGCTACCTGGCTGGCGCTCATCTGGCTCGCCCACATCGGCATGGACCGCACGGTAGGCTACGGCTTGAAATACACCACGGCGTTCAAAGACACTCACCTGGCGCGCGTCTGAGGGGTGAAGCCCTGCACCGGCTTTCCGCCGGGGCTCACTCCCAGCTAACGCCGGGCGGACCGCCTGCTTATCCTGGGAATAATAGCCCCGGCGCACTTGTTGATCTCGTTGCCCTGCTTCGTGGTCTAACCCCGAACAAAATTCATCTGCCGGATGGAGCCTGTTATGATATTTTCAATATTTACTGAAAATACTGTTGACAATGAAAGAAAACGGTGCTATACTGTGATTGGAAGAGCAGACGCAAGTGGAGGCGGTGACGTAGCATGCAAGAGCAGGCGACACGAGAGCAGATAGAGTTCCGGAGGGTTAGGGACGAGTTCGTCACCCAGTGGGGCTCGCTGGGCACGTCATGGGGCATCAACCGCACCATGGCCCAGATCCATGCCTTGCTGATGGTGTCTACCGAGCCTCTAACCACCGACCAGGTGATGGAGGATCTGCAAATTAGCAGGGGCAACGCCCATGCCAATCTGAGGGCCCTGGTCGATTGGGGCCTGGTCCGCAGCGTGGTGAGGAAGGGCGAGCGCAAAGAGCTCTTTGAAGCCGAAAAGGACGTGTGGAAGATCATTTGCATCATCACCCGCGAGCGCCAGAGGCGGGAGATCGAGCCGGCCCTGGCGTTGCTCGAAGCGTGCGTCGAGAGCACCAAAAAGCTCAAGGGAGCGGAGGTAGCTGCCTTCAACAAGCAACTGAGTGAGCTGGCCGAGTACGCCGGTCTCGCCAGCAGCGCAATGAAGAAGGTGGCCTCCTCCGAGAAGAAGCGCATCTTTCCTTTGATAATGAGATTACTGAAATAGATGCGCCCACCGGCAAAACAGGAGGTGGCAGCCATGAACGAAACGAGCAGGCATCTTATCCTCTACGATGGCGTGTGTGGCTTCTGCAATCGCTTGAACCAGTTTGTGCTTACTAGAGACGGGTCCGGCAGGTTCCTGTTCGCCTCTCTGCAAAGCCCGATGTCCAGCGAAGTCCTGAAAAAATACCGGAAAAGCCCCGAAGACCTCGATACATTGTACGTGCTCGTCGATTACGGCCAGGAATCCGAGCGCTTGCTCTCCAAAGCCCGCGCCGCGCTCTTCATCCTTGTCGAAATCGGCGGAACCTGGAGGCTGGCTTCGCTCTTGAACCTCCTGCCCACCCTGGTCTTGGATGCGGGTTACGACCTCCTGGCCAGAGTCCGGTACAGGCTATTCGGTAAGTACGCGACCTGCCTCATGCCCCGGCCCGAATACAGGGAGAGGTTTCTCGATATCTGATCGATCCGAGCCATTCTGCCAGCCAAGGGAGCCACGGCATGAAACTAAGAGCTGAAACCACTATCCGCACCGATAAAGAAACCCTCTGGCGTATGACCCAGACGCCGGAAAACCACGCCCGTTGGGACTTGAGGTTTACCGACATCGAGTACCTCCCAAGGAGCGCCTCTGATAAGCTCCAGAGGTTTCACTATGCCACCAGGATCGGCTTCGGCAAGGCCATCCGGGGCTGGGGCGAGACCATCGGCGGACCCGACCATGCTACCTCGGCCTTGAGGTTCGGCTCTGACGATCCGCTCTCCCTCATCCGAGATGGCGCGGGCTCCTGGACCTACAAACCCATTACAGGAGGCTTCCATTTCCGCACCGTCTACGACTACTCGGTCCGCTATGGGCGGCTCGGCTCCGCCGTCGACCGCCTGGTCTTGAGACCGCTCATGGTCTGGGCCACCCGCTGGAGCTTCGACCGGCTGCGCCTGTGGATAGAGCGGGGCCAGGCGCCCGAGCTTTCTTTCCGCTTATGGGTCAGCAAAATCGCGGCCAGGACAGCCCTCGGCCTGGTCTGGGTGTACGAAGGCCTGGTGCTCAAGCTCCTCTTCGCAGGCTCCGACCAAGTTACCCTGGTAGCCGGATCCGGTCTCTCGGGCCCCAACCCGAGGCTGGCCCTGGCTCTCATAGGTTTATTCGAGATAGTCATGGGCGCATGGCTGCTGTCGGGCAGGGCGGAGAGGGCCGCCGTCGCCACGTCCAGCCTGGTTATGCTGGCGCTGTCCGGGGTGGCCGCCTGGACCAGTCCTTCAGTACTGATAGACCCCTTAGGTGGCGTCCCCAAGGATCTGGCTCTGATTGCTTGTGCCCTCGCGGTTTGGGTTCTCGTGCCCGCGGTGCCCAGAGCTTACAAGGTGAAGGAGGAAAAAATATGAATCGCTCCCCATTTATCGACGCCCTTGGCCAGGACCTGGACCGCGCGTCATCGGGCGTGAAGCAGCATTTCTCGCAATCGGAAGGCGTTCACCTCTACCGAGGCACAATGCGAAACGTATGGCGTCGCGACGGCTGGCAAGGGCTGCTGGCTCGCCCCTTCCTCTGGCTGGGAAGCCTCAGTGACAATCTCTTCCCAGAGACAGGCACCGACGTGCCCTTTGAGCTCGAAAACAGCATAAGTGACCTGCCAGACGGCAGGACGGCGATGCGATGGTCCCGAACTTTCTACTTCAAGCACATCACGCGCCGGTTCTATGCCTGTATGGTCTTTGATGCAGAAAAGGGTGTGATTGTAGACTTGCTGGGTAAGGACGGTAAACTGGAGGTCGAGCTTTGCCCGCGCATCGAGCATGGGAGCCTTTGCATTACCTCCCGCCGCCAGTGGATGAAATTGGGGCCGCTGCAACTGCGCGTCCCGCCCTGGTTCGCCGGCGAGGCCCACGTACGAGAGTGGGACGAGCCTGGCGGCACGTTCGGTATCTCGGTCACGATTCACAACCCCCTGCTCGGCCCCTTCTTCGGCTACCAGGGCACATTTGCCGAAGCCGGGCAGGCATGGGATAATCTGAAGGCAGGGAGAGCAACAGCATGAAAGCGGTTCGCCTGGTCGAGGCCCCGGGCCTTCTTCAGTTACAGGACATCTCGGTACCCACCATAGGCGACGGGGATGTGCTGATACGGGTACGGGCGGCGGGCATTTGCCATACTGACGTGCATTACCGGACGGGCGACTCGCCAGTTCGCCCCTTGCCGCGCACTCTGGGCCATGAGGTGGCCGGAGTGGTCGAGCGGGTGGGCAGGCAGGTCACTACGGTTCGGGAAGGCCACCGGGTCTGCGTGCATTATGTGCTGAGTTGCGGCCGGTGCCGCTATTGCATGGCGGGGCAAGAGCAATTCTGCGTAGAGGGCTCGATGATTGGACGCTACGTGGACGGCGGCTATGCAGAATACCTGGCCGTGCCGGAGCGCAATGCGGTCCCCCTACCCGCCGAAATTCCCTTCGAGCACGGGGCCATCCTCATGTGCTCCTCGGTCACCTCGCTCCACGCCCTGCGCAAGGCCAGGCTCCAGGGTGGGGAGAGCGTCGCGGTCTTTGGCATAGGCGGCCTCGGCATATCGGCCATCCAACTCGCCCGCGCCCTGGGAGCGCTGGAGGTGTACGGGGTAGATATCAACGCGCCCAAGCTGGGGCTGGCGGAGAAATACGGGGCGGTGCCGGTCGACGCAGGCTCGGTCGACCCGGTGGCAGAAATCATGAGGCTCACCCAGGGCAGGGGAGTGGATGTGGCGCTGGAGCTGATCGGCCTTCCACTGACGATGAAGCAGGCGGTGCGCTCCCTGGCTGTCATGGGCCGGGCCGTCGTGGCGGGCATCACCGACAGGCCTCTGGAGGTGGATACGTACCGCGAACTGCTGGGCCGGGAGGCGGAGATTATCGGCACTAACGACCACCTCCTGAGCGAGCTGCCCCTCCTGCTGGAGCTAACCCGCTGTGGAAAGCTGGACCTATCGGAGGCTGTTACAGCCACTGTACCTCTAGATGCCGGGGCGATCAACGCGGCTATGGACGAACTGGAACACTATGGCAGCAGCGTGCGGACGGTGATCGTGCCTTGAGGCAGTGGTCAGGGGTCAGTGGTCAGTGGTCAGTGGCCAGTAGGCGGTAGGCGGTAGGCGGTAGGTGATTACGGCCTATTGCCTGCTGATGAGCATGAAAATGCCCCTCCCCAGGAAAGGGGAAGGGCGTGAGTGAACCTGGATGTCTAGCTGAGGGCCGGCGGGAAGGCCGGAGCGGGTGTGTTCACTGGTTCGACGCCGATCTTCGTGATGGTTGTTTCCCCTGCCTTGGCCTCGACGGCTTCGCTCTGCTGCTTGTAACCCTTGGCGAAGATAGCTACCTTGTAGGTGCCCGCGGGGAGGGAGGTCGAGAAGAAGCCGTTGGCGTTGGTGAGGCCCTTGGCCACGCTCTGCCCGGCTTGGTTTATCACCACTACCTGCGCGCCTGGGATCGCAGCGCCCTTGACCGTGTCTATAGCGTAAACACCCAGCTTACCGTCGGGTTGGGGCGCATATGCACCGATCGAGTTGCCTCCGGCGGTGCCGGTGGTGAGGGTGGCGGCGGAGGCGGAGGGGGCAACCGCGAGAGCACCGGCCAGCGAGAGCATGATTCCAAATACACCCAGGACCTTGATTACTTTGCTTGCTTTCATTATCAGATTTGAGTTCGACACTTTTTTGTACTCCTTGATTTCTATAACCTTGGTTTGTATATAATGTGGCTGGACCACTCACTGCTGATATCTTACATGTGCACCCCTTAAAGACTCCGGAAAATAGTGGAGTTAGAACATAGAATCTCCTTAAAGGAGTGCTGGGTGCTAGGTGTTGGGTGCTGGGGCTGTGGCTACTACCCGTTTGTCTGGCCTGGGAGTGCCCAATAAAACTCTAACGCGAACCATGGTGGGTAGGGGCGAACCTTGTGTTCGCCCTAAGCGTATTAAGCTAAGGACCGGTGTGCATGCTGAGTGGCGAGCTAGACGCCCAAACAGGCTCTTGCGTAGGGGCAGGCCGCCGTTGCCTGCCCGGTTCCCCGACCGCGGCATTGGTAGTGTATGCACAGGGCAGGCAATGGGGGCCT
>JBJMMB010000499.1:0-7495 GCA_045805005.1 Chloroflexia bacterium | reverse complement strand
GAGGTGAGCCCATCTTACCACACTCGCTTGACTCCTCATCCTTGACGCTTGATAATGTGAGGGGTCGGGGGTCGGCCCATAAAATGCTTGCTTACTCTGCGTTCTGCTGTGAAAATAGGGGTGCAGGGTTCCCCTGCCGGGGGTTTGGGGGTGCCCCCAACTCTCTCCTTATTTACATCTACGGGGGTGTGCCCCGCTCATACTTACTCTGCGGTGAAAAATCCAAAATCCACAATCGAAAATCCAAAATCAGGCCGCCCGGCGATAAAGTGCGTGGTGTGGGACCTGGACAATACGCTGTGGCCGGGGATCGCCGCCGAGGGAGAAGTTGATGCCACGCCGGAGCCCGATGCCGGGATGCTGCGGATAATCTACGAGTTGGAGGCGAGGGGCATCGTGAGTAGTGTGGCGAGCCGCAACGATCCCGGCCTGGGGGAGAGGTTGCTTGCTCACCCATTACTGGCGGGAAGGTTCGTCGCGCCCCAGGTGGGTTGGGAGCCGAAGAGCCAGGCGGTGCGGCGGATAGCCGAGAGGCTGAATATCGGGGTGGACGCGATGGCCTTCGTGGACGATAGCCCTTTTGAGCGGGCCGAGGTGACCTACATGGCGCCTGAGGTGATGGTGCTGTCGCCGGAGGAGATGAAGGAGGCCGTCAAGGGGCCGGCGTTCAACCCTGGGAGGGTTACAGAGGAGGCGCGGAGGCGGGCGGGGATGTACCGGGCCGAGGAGGAGCGGCGGGCTGCGGAGGAGGGGTTCGGGGGGAGCCGGACCGATTTCCTTGCGTGGTGCGAAATGCGCCTGGGGATCGCGCATGCAACTCTGGAGGACCTGGAGCGGCTCGCCGAGATGACCGAGCGGACCCACCAACTGAACTCGACAGGGAGGCGGTATTCTATCGAGGAGTTGGAGGAATGCATACGGAGCGAGAGGTGGCTGGTGCCGGCGGCGCGGCTGACCGACCGATTCGGGGACTATGGGCTGATCGGCGCGGCGGTTGTGGACAAGGAAGCGCCCTGGCCGCCGGGGGTGTGGCTGGCCGAGCTGGTTATGCTGTCGTGCCGGGTGGAGGGCCGGGGCATACCGGCGGCTCTGCTGATCTGGCTGATGCGGGAGGCGCTGGACGCAGGCATCCACGCTCTCAGGGCGGTCTACAGGAAAGACGAGCGCAACCTGCCTATCCGGCTGCTATTCAGACAACTGGGCTTCACGACCATAGGCGGTGACAACATGGTGCTCGTGTCTCGCGACCTCACGCAGCCGCTTCAGGCTTACCCGGAGTGGCTGGCCGTCAACGGAGAGTAAGGGGAGCATGAGCACGGCATACAACCGCATCGAAGATCAGACCGCTATACCCGCGTTGAGATGGAGATGATAACTGACGACGTCGGGCTGCGGGTGCGCTTGCTGCTCGCTCGGGTGCTGGAGCGCGATCCGGGGGAGGTGGAGGGGTTGCCCGATAGCACGCCGCTGTTCGGGTCGGGCGTATCGCTGGACTCGCTCACGGGGCTGGAACTGCTGGAAGGTGTCCGGCAGGAGTTCGGCGTGGATATTGCCTCCGAGGACCTGAACCTGGACAGCCTGGAGACGATAGGCACGTTGGTGGGTTTCTTGTCGAGGCAGTGGCCCGGCGGCTGAAGCCGCGGGCAACATTTACGAAGCCCGCCTGCGCGGGCTGGGGGTTGTATGCTGCCAGATGAGTTGGCGGTAGCGGGTTTGGCGCTGGGAGGTTTGCTGCTCGCTCTGGCGGTGGTGGCCCTGGGGCTGTCGGCGCGCTACCGGAGGCTGCATGGAATCGAAGGGGACGTGGTCTACTCGGATACGGGTGCGGGGCGGGTGCAGGCGAAGCCTCTGTATGCGACTCGTTATGGCCTGACGGGCAAGCCGGACTACCTGATAAGAACCCGCCAGGGCCTTGTGCCGGTGGAAGTGAAGCCGGGGCGGACCGACCCCGAGCCGCAGGAGTCGCATCTCCTGCAGGTCCTCGCGTACTGCTTGCTGCTGGAAGACTCGGAAGGCAAGGCCCCGCCATATGGCCTGCTCCGCTACCGTGATGATACGTTCAAAGTAGACTACAACAGCCGGACGCGGGCCTACATCCTGGATGTGCTGGACGAGATGAAAGAAGCGCGTAAGCTGGTCGAAGTGCACCGGAACCACGAGCAGCCGGGCCGATGCCGGGCGTGCGCGTACCGGGAAGTTTGTGATGAAGATCTCACCGAGCGCTGATTGTTGAGTGACCCTCTAGCTCTAATTCTGCGGCGGCTGGAGGGGTGACATAGGCGATTGCTCTTACGAAGTTCGGGTGGTCATTGGGAGTTTTGGCTGCTAGGGTGGCGGGGCACCGCTTGGTGCGCCCATACAGTGGGTTTCGGTGGTTGGGTGGGGAGTTGGGTGGTGGGGAGAAGGGGGCAGGCAACGGGGGCCTGCCCCTACGATATGGCTATGCCGGAATTTGGGGGCCGGCCTGGAGGACTTTGGCGGTAACCTGGCCGGCGAATTTCTCGAAGTTGTCTTGGAAGCGCCTGGCGAGGTCGCGGGCGGCCTGGTCGTAGGCGTCAGGGTCTTGCCAGGTGTTTCGGGGCCAGAGGACTTCGTCGGGCACACCGGGACAGCTCGTGGGCACGCCGAAGCCGAATATGGGGTCGGGGCGGGTGTCCACCTGGGAGAGGGAGCCGTCGAGGGCGGCGCTGATCATGGCGCGGGTGTGCTCGATGCTCATGCGCTTGCCGGTGCCGTAAGGGCCGCCCGTCCAGCCGGTGTTGACGAGCCAGACGTGGGAGCCGTGCTGCTTGATCTTCTCGCCCAGAAGCTGCGCGTAGACCATGGGAGGCAGGGGCAGGAAGGGCGCGCCGAAGCAGGCGCTGAACTCGGGTTTGGGCTCGGTGACCCCGCGCTCGGTGCCCGCAAGCTTGGCTGTGTAGCCCGACAGGAAGTAGTACATGGCTTGCTCGGGGTTGAGGCGGGCGATGGGAGGCATGACCCCGAAGGCGTCGGCGGTGAGCATCATGATATTCCTGGGGTGGCCGCCCATGCCGCTGGGGGAGGCGTTGGAGATGAAGTGGATGGGGTAGGCCGAGCGGGTGTTCTCGGTGAGCAAGTCGCTGTCGAGGTCGAGCATGCGGGTGTGGGGGTCGATCACAACGTTTTCGAGCACTGTGCCGAACCTGTGGGAGGCAGCCCAAATCTCGGGCTCGGCCTGCTGGGAGAGCTTGATGACCTTGGCGTAGCAGCCGCCTTCGAAGTTGAAGACGCCGCCATCGGTCCAGCCGTGCTCATCGTCACCGATCAGGGTGCGCCTGGGATCGGCGGAGAGGGTGGTCTTGCCCGTGCCTGACAGCCCGAAGAAGAGGGCAGTATCGCCTTTGGCGCCTATGTTCGCGGAGCAGTGCATGGGCATGACGCCCTGCAAAGGGAGCATGTAATTCATGACTGTGAACATGGATTTCTTGATCTCGCCCGCGTATTGGGTGCCGCCGATGAGCACCAGCTTCCGGCTCATGTCGAGCACTATGAAGGTTTCGGAGCGGGTGCCGTCTCGTAGGGGGTCGGCGCGGAAGGATGGGACGTTGAGCACGGCGAAGTTAGGCTCGAAGCCGGCCAACTCCTGCTTGCCGGGGCGTATGAAGAGGTTGCGGGCGAAGAGGTTGGCCCAGGCGCTCTCGGTGGTGATGCGCACCGAGAGGCGATAGCTGGGGTCGGCGCCCACGAAGAGGTCTTGCGTGTAGAGGCGCTTGCCCTCGACGTAATCGAGCATCCGGTCTCGCAGGGCGTCGAACTTGTCTTCATCAAGGGGCTGATTGACGGTGCCCCACCATATTTTGTCTTCGCTGGATGGCTCTCTGACGACGAACTTGTCTTTCGGGGATCTGCCGGTGTACTGGCCTGTGCTTACCACCAGGGAGCCGGTGGCGCCGAGCAAGCCTTCTCGATTAGTTATGGCCTCTTCATATAATTGGGCGGTGGAAAGATTGTGCGTGGAAGGGTCGGGCTCAAACAAAGCGGGGCCGTCGATGGCCCTTATGGTGTCCTGCATTACTCAACCTCCTTGTTGCGTGCAGCACTTTATGTAGGGGTCAGGGACCGGGGGTCGGGGATCAGGGTCTGTTTGTCACCCCGAAAATCCTGAGCCCTGGCAATGAGCAATTGGATACGAGCGATGAGGCTGAAGGCTCGGGAAGGGAATTCCCTATCTCATAATTCGTAACCCATGCTGATTTGAGCAGAGTCATTTCATTGTAAACGAGATGGCGGCGGGGGCGCAAGGGGGACTCGCGAAACGGACTTGTAAAACGTAAGGGATGTGGATGTGCTGCTCCAGCCACGTCGGGCAAGTGGCATCATCTAGCAGCTCGGTCATTGGAAAGTCTATCATGCGCGTAGTCTTAGTGCATGACACACACTTGTTTTAGGCCGCCCTAGCGCATTGGAAAGCGATAGAAGGAGTTGACGGGTTCACGGCCATCCGCAGCCGCTCAACTCCCGAGCCGGGACGCGCCTCCGCACTAGCCTGTGCCAGCACCTGCAGATCTTCCAGGATGAGACTGGAGCACCATTCGGTGGCTCCCGCCTCCTCTCGTATGTCATTGCATCGGGGTCAACTCGGTTTGTGTGCCAGGATGATCTCCGTATCGCCTGGCCAATCCCAGAACAAACCGCTCGGGGATCGGGCCGCAAGCTCGCTGCGCACATCGGCTTCAAACTGCGCACGCCGGTCACCGAACAGATGTGGGGCGGCGAACGACATAGACCAGTAGTTGGCGAGCACGCTATCGATGTCTTGGACGATGTCAGCACGGCCCGCACAGAAGATGCTGCGGGGCCAGCCGAAGCGTGTGCGAGCCAGCGCATCCTCGTCGCTATCTGCCTGTTGTGATGCGTACCCTTGCCCCGCACGTGGGCCCGGCCCGAGATAGTCATCGATCAGCGCCCGGATCGCGTCGTGCGGAATCGGCGGGTAGCCTGGGCCAAGTGGCTGCGGACGGCCCTCGTACGTGTGAACAATCAGCCCCAGTGCACCACCTGGTTCGAGAATCTCAAACACAACTTCAGCAACCCGTTCGCGGTCGGTCCAGTGGAACGATTGGCCAAATGTTACCAGCCGAAACGTCCCAAGATCAAGCGTAGGGATGTCCTCGGCAAGCGCCTGCACCCACCGAATGTTGGTGATCCCTGCTGCAACCGCTCGATGAGTGGCTGCGGTCAGCATATCCGGGTCTGGGTCGAGGCCGATTGCCTCCTCGAAGCGGCCGGCTAGCTCGATTGTAATCGTACCAGGACCGCATCCGACATCTAGGAGACGGCCCGAGCCATCAAGGCCTACCTCGGCTGCGAGCGTAGAGGCCAAAGCTCGCGAGTATGGAGGCCGACCCTGGGCATAATACGCAGCGCTACCACGGTAGATCGTGGGATCATAAGGTCTCGTAGTCATCCTATTGAACCTCTTTTCGGCTACCTCTCATGAGCCTTACGTTTTGTGTTTTACGTCTTCGGTTCGTATTGCGCGGCTGAGAGGTCGGCGTAGGGGCGGCCGCTGGAGAGGGTGGTGCGGATCAGTTGGGCGGGGTCGTAAGGGACGCGGCGGAATTCCAGGGCCAGGCGGTCGCCCTGGGAGATGAGGGCCGCGTATTCGGCCCAGGGGTCGAGGCGGAGGTTTTCCTCGGGTTGGTGGCGGTTGAAGGCCACGCCCACGCTGCCGGGGTTGAAGAAGAAGGAGTCGCCAAGGCGGCGGACTTGCTGTAGATGGGTGTGGCCGCCGGTAAAGAGGAAGGAGGGGTCGGATCCGTCCAGGAGGCGCTGGAAGTCGTCTTCGGGGGTTTCGGGGAAGATGAGGTCATCGAAGGAGTGGGGGGAGCCGTGGAAGCAGAGGAGGGTGCGGCCGCCTTCCAGCTCGATCTCGATGGTGGGGCGGAAGCTCTGTATGAACTGCTTGTCGGCGTCCGAGAGTTGGTGCAGGGTCCACTCTCGGACCGCCAGTTGCTGCTCGGTGATAGCTTCTGTGGGGCTGGTGTTCTCGCCGGTGAGGAGCCACGCGTCGGCATTGCCCATGACCACCGGGCAGGCAAGACGTCGCAAGGCCGCGACAGTTTGGGCGGGCTGGGCACCGCCCTGGATGGCGTCGCCCAGGCAGACGAGGGTATCGGCGGGGTGCTGCTCAAGGTCGGTTAGCACGGCCTCCAGGGCCATGCAATTGCCGTGGATGTCGGAGATGACCGCTATTTTCATGGGTCTTTGCTTCGCCTCCTTTGCAGGTGATAATAAGGGGAAGGGGGAAGGGGGATAATTGGGGGACACCCCCAAACCCCCGGCAGGGAGGGCCCTGCACCCCTTTGCGATGATTGGGGACATGCGTTTGCCCCCGCCAGGGGAGCCCTGCACCCCTATTCTTGTTTGAGGAAGGCGAGGGCCCGCTGGAGCACGGGGGTGGGGTCGCGGGGGTAGGTGTGGGCGTGGCCGGGGAGAATCTCAAGGTGGGAGGGTATGCCGTGCTCGTTGAGCATTTCTACCAGCCGGTGGATTTGCTCCTGGGGTACGCCTTCGTCCTGGTCGCCGAGGAGGACGTAGCCGCGCAGGCCGCGGGGAGCCGCCTCTTTTATGAGCGGGAGCCACTCATCGGGGGTGTCGATGGTTGGACCGCCGGGGCCGAGTATGAGGAAGCCACGCACGGGGACCGTGCCCGTGAGGGCCGCACGCAGGGCGGTCTCGCCTCCGAGGGAGAAGCCGGCCAGGATTACCCGGTCGGGGTCGATGGCATGCCGGTTGCGGAGCTCGGCGTATTGCTGAGCAATATCGCGCAGGGCGGTCTCCTGGTCGTCCCACATATAGGTCCTGGTGGCCATTATCTGTGAGGATTGGATGGCGGCCAGGAGCCAGCCCTGAGAGGTGACGGCGCGCCACCCCTCGAGGGCGCTCTCGCCATCGCCGGCGTTGCCGTGCAGGGCCACCAGCGCAGGGCAGGGGCGCTGTTCGGAGCAGCCGCCGGCGGGCACCACCGTCAGCAGGCCCGCGCCCGCCTGGGCCTCGGCTTCCCTGGCCTTGCATAGGGCCGCCACCCGCTCGAAGTCCGGCGTGCCCTGGAGGGGTTGCCACGAGGGGGTGGTGCGTAGGGCTTGCTCGCCGTAGAAGATGCCATGGTCGAGGGCGTCTTGTATCACGCCCACGGCCAGGGCGTGGTCGCCGGTGCGGGCGGCCATGCAGGAGCGCAGGTAGTAGACCATGGGGGCCATATCCGGATACCGGCCGCCTTCGCGGTCGAGCACCTGCAGGGCGCCCGTGTAGTCCTCCGCGCCGTAATGCTCCATCACCTCGGCGATCATTTCGTCATAGGTTCGGGTTTTCATTGGGACCTCCGGATTCTAATGCATACATTCGACTTATATACCGCGACCCTGGCGGAAAGGTTCACCCTGGCATGCATTGGTTCCAGATGTCGCGGGCCAGGGTTGGGGGGTCGGTGGGTATGTTGTACCGGGCGAAGTACTGGCATAGGCGTTCGACG
>JBJMMB010000498.1:0-7225 GCA_045805005.1 Chloroflexia bacterium | reverse complement strand
AGGACTATGTCCCCTACCTTGAGCCTCTCGGACGCGCAAGGCTCAAGCGTCACGAGGTCCCCGTCGTTTACTTTACCCTTCATCGAATGGCCTCGCGGTCTGACCTGGGCGCTCTCCCCTTTCCAGAGAGCTTCAATCGCGTATGTGGCCCAATTCATTAATTCTGTAATTTGATGACAATTTCGTTCGCAACGGTGATGATCTTGCTTCTCGGTTCAAGGGCGAGACGTATGAAGCCAGCGCCAACTGCTGGCTTGCCCATTAGGAAGCGATATGTGCCACTTCACCCGGCTGAATGGTAGCAAGAGTCTCCAATAAACCAGGTATCAATAAACGCAGGGCAGGCAGCTTATTCGGAGCGTCCAATACAATCAGAGCGATTTGCCTTCCACGGATGTTCTGTTGGTACTCGATACCGCAGTCCACCGTCAGAAGCACGTCGAATTGCCCCTCAGCCCGACTGAGCAACTGACCGTTGCTGATACCTGACCAACCCACCTGCGTCACCGTCGCAACGTCATGCCCGGTAATATCGTTCTTCAGCAACCTCGGCAGACACTCGTCCAGCAGTATTCTCACCTGACCTCAGATAGAAGCAAGTCTTTGGACAGTTCAAGCACGGCGACAGCCTGCTCGCGGGATACGCTCGGATAGTTTTCGAGGAAGTAGTCGAGGGACTCCTTGTCTTCAAGCCATTCAAACAGTGTCTGGACAGGCACGCGCGTACCTTTGAAGACGGGCGTACCGCTCATGATTTCAGGATCCCGATTGATCAGTTTAGATAAGGCTTGCGTATCCAGCATAATTGGGCCTCCTCAACTGGATTATAGCACAGCCTCCCGCGTCGGCGAGGATTACCAGTAATACTCCCCATGTTTCCCGTAGAAGTCTATGGTCCTCTTGAGACCCTCCTGCATGCCCACAGCAGGCTTCCAGCCCAGCACACGGTGTATCTTGTCGTAGGAGCTATACACATCGCCGATGTCGATCACCTTGCGCTCCGGGGGCCAGGGGACCAGAGTGTAGCGGCCACAGCCCGCGACCTTGATTAGCAGTTTGGTCACCTCGACATGGGTTATCGGCTCGCCGCCGAGGTTGAAGACCTGGCCGTTGGCGGCGTCGCTGGCCCCAGCGCGCAGGAAGGCATCGACCACGTCGTCAACGTAGTTGAAGTCGCGTATCTGGGTGCCTTCGCCATAGATGGTGATCTCCTCGTCGTGCATCGCCTTGCGGATGAAGTAGCCAATGAAGCCCATGCGGGCGTCTCTAACATACATACGCGGGCCGTAGGTGTTGGTCAGGCGGAGGGAGGTGCCCCGGATACCGTAGACGTTGTTGTAGAGGATATGGTACCACTCTCCCGCCATCTTGTTGATGCCGTTCACGTCGGTGGGGTGCATCAGGTGCTGCTCGTCTATCGGCAGGTAGTCGGGCTTGCCGTACTGCTGCCGGGTGCCCGCGAACACGATTTTCACCGAGGAATTGTTGTGCCTGCACGCCTCCAGGAGGGTAAGCTGGCTGCGGCAGTTGATCTCCAGGTCGGTGTAGGGGTCGGCCATCGAGTCGAGGTGGCTCACCTGCCCGGCCAGGTTGAAAATGTAGTCCTGGTTCTGCACCAGGTAGTTCATGGTGGGCTGGGTGCGTATGTCAGCGATGTTCACCCGCACGCGGTGCTCGATGCCGGCGATGTTGAAGGGGTTGCCGCCGTACTGGGGTATGAGCGAGTCGACCAGCAGAATCTTAGCGCGTAGGGCCACCAGCCTGCGGGCCAGGTTCGAGCCTATGAAGCCCATCCCTCCGGTTATCATCACCCGCTTGCCCGCGTACAGCTGCTCGTACTCGGCGGGCTCTCGATCCCCGCCCGGGTCGGTCCCCGCCTCGGCGCCCGCCAGCGGGGAGGTATCCCAGACCCAGCCAGGTCTCAAGGGGCAGTCTCCTGGGTAGTTTGGATTTTGGATTTTGGATTTTGGATTTCTACTGCGGCAGCAGGTTCAGGGGCAGTCTTCATGGCACCTTCGGCTCCCAGCGCAGGGACAGCAACACCTGCGTAGATAAGCGACGGGTTGCGCTCGTCAACCGGCATAGAGGGTTTGCGGGTTTTGACGGGCTTGCGGCCGGTGAGGCGGGGGGCAAGGACCAGTTCTGCCCAGATCTGGAGCAGGTGCACGCCGGTGGCCCAGAGGCGGGGGAAGTTGAAGAACTGGGAGCGGCCGTAGGCGCGGTGATAGTGGTGCACGGGCACCTCGGCAAATACGGCGCCCGACTCTTGCAGCTTCTTGACCAGTTCCACGCAAATGGTGCCTGTGTCCGACTTGAGGTCCACGCGCTCGAGGGCCGATTTGCGGATGAGGCGGAAGTCGCAGTCGGTGTCGCGCACGTGGAGGCCGAAGGAGAGCTTGACTATCCAGTGGTAGGTCTTGCCGATGATGATGCGAAATATGGGGTCGTGGCGGGCGATCTTGTAGCCCTGCACTATATCCACTTCGGGGCGCATGGCGGGCAGGAGCATTGCCAGCTCGTGTGCGTCGTACTGGGCGTCGCCATCCGTGTAAAATACGAGCTCCTTGGTGGCCGACTTGAAGCCGGTGCGCAGGGCCCCACCATAGCCCCGGTTGACGGGGTGGGTGATCACGCGTACGTGATCGTACTTCGACTCCAGGTCGGCCAATACCTCGCCCGTGTAGTCGGCGGAGCCATCGTTGACGACGATGACCTCGTAGTCGTCGGTGAGGGTGGAGCAGGTGTGGAGGGCGGCCAGCACCATGGAGGCAATCGTGCCGGCGTCGTTGTACGCCGGGAAGAAGACTGAGATGCCGGGGCGTGGCCTGGGCGCTAGCGGGCCATCGGAGGGAGGGGCAAGTTTGTTCGTTTTGGGCATGGCTTTCTGTAAGATTAACGGGTAAGGTGGCCGTCAGGGTGTGCGTCTTTCGCCGGGATTATAACATATCTGGCCTCACGGGTCGGTGTTTTGCCCGCACTTTCGTGCTGTTAATAGGCCGAATAGCGTATGCCATCGCCGCTCGGTTTGGCTAAGATAGAAACAGCGCAAGTTATGCCGGTACGTCAAAGGGCGTACCGGAAAAATAGTCGTTTGGTATAAGCGGCTCTCGGCGGAGTTGCCGATGCGTTTTATCCTGCGCGCCGTTATAGTTGAATATATGGCATATCGACGGGTTCAAAACACAATAATAACGATAATGCTCGCCGCAGTGATCTTCCTGTCGGCGGCTTGCGATGTGCCACAAGGGATGACGGCGACCCCTACGGCCACGCAAACCCCAACCGCACCGGCTACGCCAACGCGGGATCCGGCCATGCCCTCGACGCCAATGGGGACGAAAAACACCCTGGCCATCAGCGAGCCCACCCCCAACTCGGTGGTCGGGGATAAGGTGGTGGTGAAGGGCGAGGGGATGGCGTACGAGAATGCCATCACGGTAGAGGTAGTGGCGAACGGAGCCACCCTGGGCCGCTCGGTGGCGACCACCGACGCCCAGCCGGGGCAGATAGGCAAATTCATCGCTGACGTGACGGTTGGCCCATTGGGCGCGGATACCGATGGGCTGGTAACTATCTACACCACCTCGGCCAGGGACGGCAGCATAGACCAGCGGGCCTCGGTGCCCGTGAAGCTCAAGGCCCACGGCCAGACCCCACAGCCGGGCACCAACCCCACCCGCCCGAACATCCGGATCAGCCCCACCCGCGGCAGGTCGGGCATGGAGATAACAGTGGTGGGCGGCGGCTTCCGGCCGAACGAGGTGGTGCAGATACGGTTGGGCTCGGTGGGGGCCGGGGCGCAGCCGCAGATTTACGCCATAACCCAGGCAGGTGAGCACGGCAACATACAGGCCAGCTTCATCATGCCCTTCCACTGGCCCAACGGCGATGAAATCACCCTGCGCCAGCTCGTCATCGTGGCCTCCTCCCCCGACTTCATCGACAAAGCCACCGCCCAATTCACCTTCGAAACCCCCACCCCCCAGGACACGACGACGCCCACTCCCTAGCTCATAGTTACTCTGCGGTGTTAATCGTAGCGGGCTATCAACTGGGTTATGGAGCGGTGTGGGCGGCGAGGGGGGTCTTTGGCTGCGTACCCGAGGTTTATCAGGGCATGAGGAGTGAGGGTGTCGGGGAGGTCTAGGGCATCGCGTACCACGTCCGGGCAGAAGAGGGGGGCGCACATCCAGCCGGTGTCCAGGCCGAGGCTGTAGGCGCTGAGGAGGAGGTTCTGGATGGCGGCGCCGAGGCTTTGCACAGCCATGGTGACCTCAGCCTCCTGGCGGGCGGGGTCGGGATAGCGGTCGAGGTCTTCGAGGTAGAGGCAGGGGACGATCAGCACTGGGCTGTTGGTGATGCGCTCCTGCGACTTGCGGAGGCGGATCTGCACGATTTCGGGCTCCTGGCCGTCCATCTCCAGGTTGCGCTGCCACTCGCCGGCCATGGCCTCGGCGAGCTTTGCCTTGGGCTCGGGGCGGGTGAGGACCACAAATCGCCACGGCTGGGCCCCGTGGGGCGAGGGGGCCCAGCCCGCGGCCTCGATGGTGCGCTCCACTAATTCTCTGGGTACTGGGATGGGTTTGAACTGCCTGACTACGTGCCTGCCCCTGACGAGCGAGGCGAAGTCCATGCCTGTTCGGGAAGCGGTCGGTTCGTCGGGTTCGGATTGGTTAGGGTCGCCGGCTCCGTGCCACTCGTGGACTGAGGTGGGGGAGATGGCGATCACGGGGCGGGCGTGGATGGGCATCTCCCGGTACTGGGGGTATTTGTCGCGGAGCAGGTCGATGGCCCTGGCGTGGTCGGGGGAGCCGGGTTCGATGAGGGTGGCGGTGGCGGTGATGAGGACGTAGGTGAGTCGGCTCCAATCCTCATGGTAGGTGTCTATCAGGAGCGATACTTGTGGGTTATCGAGGATGTTGCGCACCCGCTTGAGGCGGCGGGGGGATACGGTTTTCGGTTTGTCGTCGAGGGCGATGTAGAAGCGCCGGCCGTCGAAGGCGTAGCAGACGGGCACGACGTAGGGGCGTCCTTCGCGGTCAGCGGTGGCGAGGCGGGCGACGCGCTGGGCCCCCACGTAGGCGGCCGAGGCGGGGGTCGGGGGACCAGACGATGGACGATGGACGATGGACGATGGGGTTGCGGGACCGGTATCTTTACCCCCATCGTCTATCGTCCGTCGTCCATCGTCTGCCGAAGGCTCTACTCTTTGGGCCATTTTACGTTAGGAATGACCTCGCGGCCATAAGCTTCGATGAACTCACTCTGGTTGCGGCCTACGTTGTGCATGTAAAACTCGGTGAAGCCGAGGTCTACGAAGTGCTGGATGTGCTCGAGGTGCTTATCGAGGGAGGCGGAGGTGAGCACGCGACCCTTGAAGTGCTCCGGGCGGACCATGCGGGCGGCGGCCTCGAAGTCCTCAGGGTTGCGGATGTCCTGCTTGGGGAAGTTCATGCCGCCGTTCGGCCACTCTTTGACGGCTTGGTCGAGGGCCTCGTCGTCGGTGGCGGCCCAGGAGACATGCAATTGGATGATGCGCGGCATGGTGGAGGGGTCTTTGCCCGAGTCTCTAGCGCCCTTCTCGAAGCGGCCGAGGAGGAGCTTGATTTTCTCGTCGGCTGCGCCCACGGTGATGAGGCCGTCGCAGGTGCGGCCGGTGCGCTCGGCGTTGATGGGGCCGGAAGTGGCTACGTAGATGGGGGGCGGGGCCTCGGGCATTGTGTAGAGGCGGGCGCTTTCAAGGGTAAAGTGGGCCCCTTTGTGCTTGACCACTTTGCCGGTGAAGAGCTCACGAATGAGGTGGATGGCCTCGGCGAGCACTTCGAGGCGGGCCACGGACTCGGGCCAGTACTGGCCGGTGATGTGCTCGTTGAGGGCCTCGCCCGCGCCAAGTCCGAGATAGAAGCGGCCGGGATACATGGCCTCGAGCGTGGCCGCGGCCTGGGCGAGAATGGCCGGGTGGTAGCGGTAGCCGGGCGGGGTGACGCCGGTGCCGAAGCGCAGGGAAGTGGCCTCGCCTAGAGCGCCTAGGAGAGCCCAGGCGAAAGGGCTTTGGCCCTGGGAGGGGACCCAGGGGTGGAAGTGGTCGGAGACCATGAGGGCCCCGAAGCCATTGTCTTCGGCGGCTTTGCTGTAGGTGATGAGGTCGGTTGGGTGGAACTGCTCGCACATGACCGCGTATCCGATGGTTCCCATGGGGTTTTCTCCTTTGGTTTCTTATGATTTGGGTAGTAGGGAAATAGCCCTCACGCCCGGCCCCCTCTTCCCTCAGGGGAGAGGGCGTAAATAATATGATTGTGATAGTCGGGCTCCAATCCCCCAAGCCCCCGGCAGGGAGACCGCTGCACGCCTTTGTTGGGGCACACCCCACCTCTACCTAAACATGTCCCTTTCTGGGTCGATGACTAGCTCATGGGCGGTGCCTGGGGCGGGGGTGTAGGGGTAGCCTTTGATGAGGGCTACAGGGCGAGCTTCTACTTTGCCCATGGCCAGCTCGGCTGCCGAGGCCAGTTCATCGGCTATGGCGATTACCGTGGCGCTCATACGGTAGCCGTAGGGGTCGTCCTGGCCGCGGTAGTCGATGAGGGCCTGGAGGCCGGAGATGCCGACAGCTACGTTAATGATGCCGTTGCGCCAGGTGCGCCCGAAGGAGTCGGAGATTATGACGGGCACGTCCACGCCGGCGCGGTCCTGGATAGCCTGGCGGAGGCGGGCGGCGGAGGCGTCGGGGTCTTTAGGGAGGAGGGTGACGATGTGGCCGCCGGGGACGTTGGAGGCATCTACGCCCGAGTTGGCGCAGACGAGGCCGTGGCGGGTCTCGGTTATGAGCACACCTTTGTCCATGCGCACCACGCGCACGCTCTCCCGCAGCACCACCTCCACCTGGCGGGGATCTTTGCCCCAGCGGTTGGCGTAGTCGATGGCGAAGGCGGAAGGCTCGACCTGGTCAAGGTCGACACTAGCGCCCTCGGCCTTGCTGACGATCTTCTGAGTGACGACCAGAATGTCGCCGGGCTCCAGGCGCACGTCGGTAGCCTCGCACCCTGACAGGATCAGCCCCGGCAGGTCGTCGCCGGGCCGGACTTCGGGTATGCCGTCGATGGCGGTGATAGTTAGTTGCATGCTCGATATTGCGTAAAACGTAAAACGTAAGGGCAGTGAAGGTAGTTGGTTCGTGGAACTTGAACCAGGTACGCCTACCACCATTACGTTTTACGTTTTACGT
>JBJMMB010000497.1:0-8248 GCA_045805005.1 Chloroflexia bacterium | reverse complement strand
TCCTATCGCCTGTGACATAGACACCGTGCACAACGCGTACGATCAGGAGTACGCCAACAGGTTCTGGCGCATCCTGTTACAGACGAGCATCATATTCCAGGAGTTCCGAGGAGGCTTCATCGGCAAGTGCAGCCCCGTGCATTTCTGGTGGGGGAGTTTCGATCTCGCCGTGACGCGCTTCTCAGGACGCCGCGCCCCTGAGCGGCCAGGGGCAGACCTGGTGATGCGGGAAGCATACTCGCACGAATGTAGCAGTGTCGGCTTCTGGTCGGGCGACAGCACCACCGCACCGGTCTTTTACGCCTACACGGTGCCTGCCCCACCAGGCTACGAGAGGGCGTCCGTAAGGCCCCCGGAAGCATCTTATAGTGATCGCTTGGGTGAATATCTCCTGCCCTACGACGCCGTGCGCGGCGCCGCCGAACCCCGGACCGTCCTGCTGGACTTTCTGCAGAGCACGTACGAAGCCGGCGCTGACCTGGCTCACTGGGACCGCGAAGCGCTGGAGCGGATTGGAGGCCCTCGATGACAAATCCCCAACAAACAGATCCCCATCTAACGAAAGAATACGTACGGAACGTGGATCCCAGCGCGCTTGGGTGTGAAGACTGCCTCAAAACAGGAGCGGGGTGGGTTCACCTGCGCATCTGCACCGAGTGTGGGCATGTGGGTTGTTGCGACAATTCACCGAACAAGCACGCAACCGGGCACTTCCATGCCACCAGGCACCCCGTCATTCGCTCGTTCGAGCCGGATGAGGACTGGGGATGGTGCTACGTTGACGAGCAGTTTTTCGAATCGATGGGACCACCCGCGAATACCTACGGCAGGCACTTTGGGTAATGCTTCCCCCGCGTGAGCGGAGCACCCGTAACGGCTCTGTTGGGTACTGCAGAGTCGGCACGCCCCGAAGACTTCCCCTACCTGGAAACTACACATGAGCATAGTTGCGGTGATCCTGGGAATCGCGCTGATTGTGCTGGTGGGGCAGGACGCTTTTGAGACTATCGTCTTGCCGCGCCGTGTCACCCGGCGCATCCGCTTCACCACTCTCTTCTATCGTCTGATCCACTTCGTTTGGTACTCCGTTGGCCGCCTGATCCGGACGAGCACCGGGCGGGACGCCTTCTTTGGCTATATTGGGCCACTGTCCTTGCTGGCGCTGGTGGTGTTCTGGGCATCGCTCTTCGTGCTGGGATATGGCCTCGTGATGTGGGGATTGGCGCTTCCACTGGAGTCCTCCGCCAACTCGGCCGATTTCCTGACCTATCTCTACCTGAGCGGCACCACGTTTTTCACGCTAGGCCTGGGCGATGTTGATCCGCAATCGGGTGTGGGACGTTTCCTGGTGGTCAGCGAGGTCGCACTGGGGTTCACCTTCCTTGCCCTGGTGATCAGCTACGTGCCCGTCCTCTATCAGTCGTTCTCGCGGCGAGAACTGCGGATCTCTTTACTGGGCGCGCGTGCCGGTTCGCCCGCAACGGCCGTGGAACTCCTGCGCCGCAATACGGGGTCCCCTCCGGGGCGCGCCGGCAGGGACGTCGAGGAACTACGCATGCTCCTGCACGAATGGGAGGAGTGGTGCGCCGATATTCTGGAGAGTCACCTCTCCTATCCGGTTCTGGCCTTCTACCGTTCGCAACACGAGCAACAATCGTGGGTGGAGGCCCTGACCCTCATCCTGGATACGTGCGCGCTCCTACTGACGGGCATAGAGGGCATGCCCATCGAACCGGCCAGATTTACCTTTGCGATGGCCCGGCATGCGGTTGTCGACCTGGCCCAGGTCCTCAATACCGCCCCCAGGACTACATGCAACCGGCTCTCACCGGGCGAATACGCCCGGCTGCAAGCGATGCTGGCGGAAGCGGGCCTACGCCTGCGGGAAGGCAGTGCAGCCGAGCAAGATCTGGCCGATCTACGAGCCACCTATGAGCCGTTTGTGAGCGCCCTTGCCGAGCGCATACAGGTCTCCCTGCCGCCCTGGATCCCGCCGGGGGACACCCTCGATGACTGGGAAACCAGCGCCTGGGATGATCAGCTTCCGTCCACCCGTCAGACCCTCAACAAGGTGATCCACCCGAATCCGTAGCTCGACCTGCTCAGTAATTCACACTCACGGTTCCACCCTCACCGTATCCACGGCCACCGCCAGCTCGCGGGGGTCTTCCGGAGAGGGTCTTCTCGCCTGGGCGTACAGCTCGACTTCGACGCGGTCGCGGGCGGAGGGCTGCGGTATGTCGAAGGTGTAGTCCTGCCAGCCCCCGTCCAGGAGACGCGTGCCTTCGTCCTGGCCGTTCACCTTCCAGCGGACGGTGAGGGGCTGTCCATCAGGAGTGGGGAGGCCCCTCGCATGTATGATCAGCCGCTTTGCGTTCGGCTTTGGCAGGCCAACCATTATCCAGGCGTCGCCCGTGGACCACCGGTAGGTGACCGAGTTGGAGCCCTCGCCAACGTAGAATCCTTTGACCCAGCCCACGTCGACGGAGCCGACATCGACTTGGGCTGGGGGTGGGGCGGCATGTGCCCAGGCCCAACTCTGCATGGTGGCGTTGAAGGTGGGGGGCACGCTGTTGGTCACCTGCGCGGCTTTGCCCTGGTTGCCCGCGTCGCGGTAAAGCTCGCTCAACCGGACCCTGGCCCGCCAATCGCCAGGTTCGCGCTCCAGGGCCGTCTTGTAGTCCTCGATGGCTTTATCCGCCCGCCCTGCCTCCACCCAGGAGGCCGCTGCCTGCCGCCAGGGTTGCGAGTAGACGACGTCCATCTTAGCGACTTCCTCCAGCGCTTGCGCTCGCTGTGCCGGGTCGCGCTGGTCCGTCTTGTGGGTGCGGGCTTGCACGGCATCAGCCAGACCAGGGAGGACCAGGGGCAACGAGACGAGCACAAAGAGGAGCGCCAGGAGTGTCGCGGCAACGGCTCCTGGCCTCCACTTCTCGCGCTTGAGAGGCCAGAAGGTGCCCGGCGCGGCGAGCGCGTAGCCGGCGAAGGGCGCGGTGAGGGCCAACACGGGCAGGCGATACCGGAACTCGTTGTTGCTGAGGCCGATGGTAAGAACGTAAGCGGCCAGGAACAGAAGGACCAGCCACTTCAGGTCGCCGCGGGGGGCGGCGATTAGCCCGCCTATGGCCAGGGCGGTGAGCAGCAGGTAGGCGACTGAGGCGGCGAGGGCGTAGAGGTCGCGCCCCCAGGGCGAGGTGCCGGGCAGCTTGTCACGCACCGGGTAGCGCAGGTCGAGGAACGGGTCTGCCGACCAACTTGTCGTCATGCGGGCGAGGGTGCGGGTGAGGAAATGCCCCTTATGGGCGGCTATCCACTTGAAGCCCTGCTCGAAGGCGTAAGATTGGCGTTCGCCCTGGTTGGGGATCCGCTGGAGGTCGGCGTTCACCTCTGCGGGCGAGAGGTTGGTGTTGTCCAAGTAGAGCACATACGAGCCCACGGTATCGATGAATATGAAGTGGCCGAAGCGCTCCAGGTTGCGCGCTGACCAGGGCAACACCACCGCCAGGGCCACCAGCGCCAGCAAGGCCACGCGCCCCAGCGCCCCGAGCGGGGTCCGCCTGTGCAGCCAGAAGAGCCAGATGGCGACCAGGGGCAGGTAAAACTGGAGGTTTGGCCGTGTGAGCAGGCCGAGCCCTCCGATCAGGCCCGCCACCGCCAGCCACCTCCAAGCCCGAGCGTCGCCGCTCCTGACGCTCCTCGCGTAGATGACAAGGGCCAGCACCAGACCCATGACGAGCAGGATGTACAGAGGCTCGGAGAGGAAGAAGTTGTCGGAGAGGATCAAGAGAGGGTTGAAGGCCACCAGCGCCGTGGCGATGAGCCCGGACCGCCGCGCGATGGCGGGGTCTTCCGTCGTGAAGGTGCCCAGGGCATAGGCTATGACCATTGTAATGCCCGAGAGGGCGATCTGCACCAGGTTGAGGGCGAAAAGGGAGCCGCCGGTGAGGGCGAACACCCCCGCTGCGAAGCCGATGAAGCCTGGGGCGCGAATCCAGAGCCATAGGTCAGGTATGCCCCTACCCTCGGAGAGGGGCAGGGCGCTGAGCACGTAGTTGCCCTCGTCCCCTATCAGCGGGCTGCCGCCGTTGGCCCAAATCGCCGCCATGACCAGGAGCCGGATGGCTAGCCCCGCGGCCACGATAAGCGCCACCGCCCGGAGCCGCGCCGGGATCTCCCAGCCAGGGGCCGGAGATGTCCCAAGAGGTGCAGGGTTCTCCCCTCCAGGCTCTTGCGGGTATTCCCCAATTCCCTCCGTCTCCCCCAACATCAAAGGTGCAGGGGTCTCCCTACTCGCCTGGAAGGCAAGGGGTGCAGGGTCCCCCCTGCCGCGGGTTTGGAGGTGTCCCCCAACTCTCTCCCCCATGCTCCCATCAAAATGGGGTGCAGGGTTCCCCCTGCCGGGGGTTTGGGGGTGTCCCTCAACTCTCCCCCAGTTCCCAAGGGGTGCAGGGTCCTCCCTGCCGGGGGTTTGGGGGTGTCCCCCAAATATTTCCTTCAATTCTTCCACCGGGAGGCGGGCAGCCGCCCCACCCCGCGAACTGACTCTTGACTACGCATCCCGCCTATCGTATACTTCGATAAATGCCCACTGCCGACCGCGCTATGTGTACGGGACGGTCCCGTATTGTGAAACAGAGAAAAATAGGAACAATCCATGACCAAATCCTGTCCGAATTGTTTTTCGGCAAACCTCGACACGAACAAGTTCTGCTCTAATTGTGGATCTACGCTGTCATCGGCATCGGCGACACCAGAGGCAACCTCTCCCGGCGCCGAGACCCCTGCCGGCGACATCAACATAAGCTCACCCTGGGCCCCGCCCTCGACTGCCTACGTTGTCAAGACCTCGGCGGACGCCGAAGGCGCACCGAGCGATCCACAGGCCCCGACCATGCCGATGAGCACTTTCGTGCCGCCCCCGGCCCCATCTTCCATGCCGGTTCAATACTTCGCTTCGGAGGGTGCTCAGGGCCCCGCCGGGCCGGCCGGTCCATCCGTAGGTTACCAGGGATACGTTCCCGGCGCAAGTAGCCGCAACGAGGGGGCCGCCTACATGCCCTACTCGGCGGGCACCGCGGCCCCCCTCGAGAAGTCCAAGAATTCGCGCTCCTTCCTCATGCCCATCATCGTGGGCGCTGCCGTGGTGCTGCTGGGCTTGGCCGGGTTCAGCGGCTGGCTGGTGGCTAACAGCAAGTCAGAAACACCCGCCGCCCCGCTTTCGTCCGGTGGAGCTAAGCCTCCAACGCCCGTGCCCACGGTAGGGGCCCAGGCCACCAGGGTGCCCGCCAACGCGCCCGAGGAAGACAAGGTCAAAGAAGTCATACGCGTCAGCAACGACGAGCAAATCACAGCCTGGCGCGACCTCAACACCGAAGTCCTGAAGGGCACGCGCACCGGCAAAGTGCTTACTGAGCAGGAGGGTATGGTCGATCAGCTCAAGAGCGGCCACATGTACGCCGTCCCGGTGAACGTAGAGCTCAAGTACCTGGATGTGAAGGTAGACGGCGACAAGGCAACCGTGCGCACACATGAAGTATGGACGGTGACCTTCTACCGCAAAGAGGATAACAAGAAGATAGAATCGAGGGGACCCGACACCCTGACCGAAACCTACTCACTCACCAAGGTCAACGGCAAGTGGATGATCGACAAGCTGGTGTTCGAAGACGAGAACGGCCAGACGCCTACCCCTGGTGGAAGCAATTAGCCGCTAAATAAGAGCACGAGAGTGGGCCTGCCGGGTGCAGGCCCACTTTCATTCATGGCGCCCGCGTAGAGATGCAGGCACTGACATGAACCCTGAGCAAGAGTATCGGGTGCCGGCGGCCGGTGAGTGGCGCGCCGACCTGGCCATCATGGCCTCGGAAATGGAGAGGCTGCACAGCAATCTCTTCCACACCGTCAGCAGGCGGCGCTTCCTGGGAGCCGTAAAGCGTCTGCAAGCGCGAGTGCCGGCTTTGGACAGGCACCGGATCATAGTCGAAATCGCGCGCATAGTTGCCCTGGTGGGCGACGCTCATACCACCGTTTACCTGCGGCATTATGACCCCGCCGTCGAGTTCCACTTCTATCCGTTGCGGCTGTGGCTCGCGGGCGACGAACTTTTCGTGCGTGCGACCGACGTCGCGCACGAGCAATTGCTTGGCGCTCGAATCAGCAGGATCGGCACGCGCTCTGTTCGCGAAGCGATAAAGAAAGTGGAGCCGGTCATCTCAGCCGAGAACTACATGCGAGTCCGCGCCTGGGCGCCTGCCCTGCTCGTCGTGCCCGAGGTGCTCCACGCATTGGGCATCTCGACCGCTCTTACCGGCGTGCCGTTTCGGTTGGAGCAAGATGGCACGCGGTCCACCGTCTATTTTGAGCCCGTCCCACCTGGAACCGAGGTGCCCTGGATAGACGCAGCCGGCCTGGCCGGTGGTCCCACCCCTCTGTGGCTGAAGGACCCAACTAACGCATTCTGGTTCGAGTACCTGGCAGACTCCCGGACGCTCTACCTGCAGTACAACGCGGTGGCGGACAAGCCGGACGAAACGCTCGAGCAATTCTTCAAGCGGGTATTTAGCTTTGTGGACGCCAATGATGTCGAGCGTTTCGTGATCGACCTCCGCTCGAATGGCGGCGGCGACAACAGGCTCAACTGGCCGCTTATCTACGGGCTGATCAGGTCCGACAAGGTGAACGAAAAGGGAAGACTCTTCACTATTATTGGCCGAGAGACCTTTTCGGCGGCTATGAACTGTGCCAACGCGCTGGAGAAGCACACGAATACGCTCTTCGTGGGCGAGCCTACGGGCACCAGCCCCAACCACTACGGCGATGCGGAGCGCATAGTTCTGCCTCACAGCGGACTCTCGGTTTTCGCCTCAACCTTATACTGGCAGGATTCCCTGCCATATGACGACCGCCGTTGGATCGAGCCCCAGATACCCGCCATGCTGACCCGAGAAGACTACCTGGCGAACAGGGACCCCGCGATGGAAGCTATCCTCCGGTACAAACCAGGGGCCTGATCATTCTCGTCTAACGCTAAGGCATGAGTCCCTAAGGCCGCGAACTGTAGGGGCAGGCCCCCGTTGCCTGCCCTGTTCCCCCACCACCCAAACCTTGTAGGCGCGCCGCTTGCTGCGCCCCGTTCCCCAACCACCCAAAATGCGTTGTAGGGGCAGGCCCCCGTTGCCTGCCCTCTGCGTGTACCACCAAGGCTGGGGTTAGCAAACAAGGGCAGAGTCCACAACAATGGACTCTGCCCTTCTGCCTTTCAATGCTAACTTGTCAAACGGCGGATAATGCAGTCCCCGGCTACTCCGCCATATCCTCCGTGACTTGCTCAGCCTGAATGGGGGCGAGGGCCGGCTGGTTAGCCATACGGCGCAGTGACCAGCCGCCCAGCACCATTATGGCCGAGAAGAGGGCCAGCCACGCGGGCAGCGACGACGGTCCACCGCCGGTGTTCGGGTTGCTCTGAGGCGGCGAGCCGGTGGTCTGGGGTGGGTTCGCGGCGGGTGGAGAGTTAGTCTGGTTGCCCAGCGAGCCATTGGTACCGGGATCCCCCTTATTGGTGACGATGATCGGAGGCTCTACGATCCCTGGCGCAGGCGTTGGCACCGCTACCACCGTGGGTTTGACAATGCTGTCGGGAGGAGTGGGAGTAGCCTTGAACTCCTCTTTCGTGGGAACGGCTGTGACGGTCGGCTCTTCCTTGGTTTCCTTGGTCGCTGTGGTGGGCGTGGCGGTGGAGGCGGAGAGCTCGGCCTTCTTGGTTTCCTCAGGGTTGGGGGCCGTGCCGGGGGTTTGCACCTGGGTTTGGACCGTGCCCACCGGTGGCGGAGGCGCGGCCTCGCTCTTGTCCGTGGTGGGGGCCGAGGAGTTGTCGCTCGTGGGCGCGACAGCCTTCTCCGTCGTGGCTGGTTGCGCCTGGTTGTTCGCGGCGCTTGCCTGCGACTGCTCCACCGTCTTGGCGGGAGGCGCCGCGGCTTCCTGCTTGGCAGGCGGGGCAAGTGGGGCAGCCGGGGGCGAAGCCGCGGGGGCTTCGTTTGTGCTAGCTGCGGTCTGCGGCGGGGCCTTGGTTGGCGCGGCCTCCTGCGCGGGCACGCTGGGCGGTTGCGGGGCCTGCGGCGCAGCAGTGGCAGTGGCGGCGGGAGCCTCGGGCGCGGGAGCGCTGGTGGGCACCTCGGTGGCCGTGGCTGCCGGTGGCGCTTTTACCGATTCGGTAGCGGTGGCCTCGGGGGAGGGCGTGTAGCCCTGCTTG
>JBJMMB010000496.1:0-4643 GCA_045805005.1 Chloroflexia bacterium | reverse complement strand
TGTCCCGCGCGGCTGCCTGGAGGTCCGCCCGGAAGTCGGGGTGGGATATCTCTATGAGGGCTTCGGCGCGCCGGCGAGCAGTCTTGCCGTAGAGGTTGGCGATGCCGTACTCGGTGACGACGTAATGGATATCGTTGCGGGTGGTGGTGACGCCGGAGCCGTGGTCGAGCATAGGGACGATGCGAGAGAGGGTGCCGCTCTTGGCCGTGGAGGGGAGGGCGATGATCGGTTTGCCACCCCTGGAGCGGGCCGCGCCGCGCATGAAGTCGGCCTGTCCGCCCACGCCGCTGTAGAACTTGCCGCCGATAGAGTCGGCGCACACCTGGCCGGTGAGGTCGATCTGGAGGGCGGAGTTGATGGCGACCATGTTGTCGTTGCGGCTGATGATGAAGGGGTCGTTGGTGTAATCGACCGGGTGCAATTCGACGATGGGGTTGTCGTGGACGAAGCGATAGAGGCGCGGGGTGCCAAGCAGGAAGCTGGCGACCATCTTGCCGGGCAGGAAGGTCTTGCGCTCGTTGGTGATCACACCTTGCTCCACGAGGTCGATGATGCCATCGGAGAACATTTCGCTGTGCACGCCCAGGTCGCGCTTATCGCCCAGGAAGGCAAGCACGCCGTCGGGGATGGCTCCGATGCCCATTTGCAGAGTGGCCCCGTCGGGTATGAGCTCGGCGATGTGGCCCCCGATCTGCCTGTAGAGGTGGGTGGGCTCGCCCTGGCGCATGGAGGGGAGCGGGTAGTCCACGGGCACAGCGTAGTCGATGCGGCTCATGTGGATGAACGAGTTACCCCATACTCGGGGCATGTTGGGGTTGATCTCAGCTATGACGATGCGGGCATGCTCTACGGCGGGCTTGGTGGCTCCTACCTCCACGCCGTAGCTGCAATAGCCGCGGGGGTCGGGGGGCGACAGGGAGATGAGGGCCACGTCGATGGGCAGGTAGCCCTCACGGAAAAGTCGGGGCACCTCAGAGAGGAGCACGGGGGTGAAATCGGCCCGCCCGTCGTGCACCGCGTCGCGCACGTTAGGCGCGATGAAGAGTGAGTTGACGCGGAACGAGTCTTTGAGGTCGGGGTGAGCATAGGCGGCCGGGCCGGCGGTCAGGACGTGTATGATCTCAACACCGCGCAGCTCGGGAGCGCGATGCACGAGCCCCTGGGCGAGGGCGACCGGCTCGCCGCAGCCCCCGCCAATGTATACCCGGTGGCCGGAGCGGACGGTCTTGAGCGCGTTCTCGGCGGAGGCCAGCTTGGCGCGGAACTCGGGGGGCCAGTTTAGAGGGGCCTGAACGATGGTGGCCGGGGCCTGGCTTATCTCCGGGGAGCCCGGTTGCGGCGGGGCTTCGACCCGGTGAGGGCGGTAAGCCAACAGGGCTTCCTGGCGAGATACAGGCTCGCCCGAAGCCCCAAAATCGATTAGTTGGCCCTCGGGCCAGTCCGACCTCTTATTGCTCACTTATTGCTATTGCCCACTTCAGAGACGAGGGAAGCCACTAGGTCGGGCGCTGTCTGGTTTGCCATGAAGGAGTCCCATTGGTCCACCAGCATCCTGAAGATGTCCGACTCGGTGACAATACCCACCGGCTTACCCTTCTCGTTTACCACTGGCAGACCGCCCACCTTACGCTCGAGCATGATGCGAGCGGCCTTCTGAATGGAAGTGTCGGGCGTGATGCTGAATGGATTATGGGTCATTACCTGGGCCACCGTCAACTTCGCCAGGAGATAGTTGAGCTCATAAATGCTCAGGCTGGTGGCAGGGGAAGGCCGGGCTTCTCGAAGGTCGCCCAGAGTGACGATGCCCACCAGGCGCTCGCCCTCGACCACGGGCAGCCTGCGTATGCTGCGCTGCATCATCATGTTATAGGCGTCGGCGACCGGGGTGTCGGTGTGGATGACGTATACGGGGCTCGTCATCCAGTCCATGACGAAGATCTCTTTCTTATTCACAGGTTTGTCCTCCGTTTTGTTATGGCCGGAGCACCACCCACGGGGGTTGTGAGTGGTGCTCCGGTGCTCGTCCCGCGAAGCCCGGAAGTTCAGGCTAGCGTACCGGACGAGTGGAAGGAAGGGAGCCCGTGGCCGGTGCTTATGGCGCCGGCCCCGTGGGGTCCACTGTCTTACGAGATAATAATAGCCCCTGGAGGTTGAGATAAGGGTTGACCCGGGAGAATGAACGGAGAACAAGGCGTGGCAAATCAGCAGGCTCTGGTGAATAAGGGGCAGTTTAGAGGAGGTTCACCGAAGAGGGCCTACCTGATATAATAGGGTGGACACGAATTCTACTGGGGCACACCATACCACCCAAGATACCAGACCCCGATTGAGCGAATTATGAGATTTCTAATCGTAGACGACGACAAAAGCATAGTGGAAGCCGTGACTATAGGGTTGCAGTTCCAGTGGCAGGACGCCGAGGTGTACAGCGCGCAGGACGGGGACCAGGGCCTCAAGATGTTCCTCGACCAGTCTCCGGACGTCTCTCTGCTGGACGTGAACATGCCCTACATGAGCGGGTTCGAGCTGCTGCAGCGGATCCGGGAGGTATCGGATGCGCCAGTGCTGATGATCACGGCCAGGGGCGACGAGATGAGCAAGGTCAAAGGGCTGGAGCTGGGGGCGGACGACTACCTAGTCAAGCCGTTCAGCCACCTGGAGCTGTTCGCCCGCATCAAGGCGGTGCTGCGACGGGCGGAGATGCCCGCGCCGGTGAGCGCGGCTCCGCAATTCACGTCCGGGGAGGTGGCCGTCAACTTCGACAGCCACGAAGTGACCGTGAACGACAAGCTGGTGAAGCTGACCCCGACCGAATACAAGCTCCTCTACCAGTTGGTGCGCAACGCCGGGCGGGTGCTGCCGTTCGACATGCTGCTTGGCAAGGTGTGGGGAGACGAGTACCGGGGCGACATGGACTACCTGAAGACCTACGTGAGCAGGCTGCGAAAGAAGCTGGGCGACGACCCGGAAAACCCGCGCTACATTCTCACCGAGCGGGCCGTGGGGTACCGGTTCGCGAGGCTTCCAGGGCCTGCGCAGAACTGAACGTATTGCGTAGGGGAGGAAGGGTAGAGGTTCTGCTACCCGGGGTTGGTAGCAACGCAATACGCAATACGCATCACCGAGGGAGCTATGAGTTCTCTTGATGCCCTGTTTGGGCCAAAGAGCGAAGAGGCCGGGCATAGCGCCGAGCAGCGCGTCGAGCAACTGCTGGCCCTGAACCGGGCGGCTATCGCCATTACGGGGGAGTTGGAGCTTGATAGCTTGCTGCAGCGGATCGTCGACGTGGCGCGGGAGCTGGTGGGGTGCAAGTACGCCGCACTGGGGGTGCTGGGCGACGACGGGTATATAACGCGCTTCCCAACTTCGGGTATTTCGGAGACAGACCGGGAGAAGATAGGGGCCCCGCCGCGGGGGCACGGGCTGCTGGGAGTCATGCTGCGGGCGGGTAGGACGGTGCGCGTGCCGGACCTCAACAAGGACCCGCGCCGGGTGGGCTTCCCGCCCAACCACCCTCCGATGACGAGCCTGCTGGGCGTGCCCATTTTCGTGCGCGGCAGGCTGATGGGCGATCTCTACCTGTCGGATAAAGAGGAAACCGACGAGTTCAGCGAGGAGGACGAGTGGCTGGTGCAACTGCTCGCCACCCACGCGGCCACAGCCCTCACTAACGCGCAACTCCACGCCGAGAACATGGCGGCCTTTCGCGACTTGCAGGCGTTGCAGGACGCGGTCCAGCAGATCGCAAGCCACCTCGACCTGGAGCCGATGGCCGCCGAACTCCTGCGCTACGCTTCGCAGATAACCGGCAGCCGTCTTGCCTGGCTGGGACTGCTCGATAAGGAGGGGAAGCTGGTCACGACGGTGGCCGTGCACAGCGAAGTCCCCGGAGACAAAGCGCCTATAAGAGACTTGAAGATCGATATAGGGGACCCCCGCCTGGGGAACGACCCGACCGGGATAGCGCTACGCACGATGGCCCCGCAGATAATCCGGGATATCGAAACCGACCCCACATTGGAGCCCTGGAAGGACCTGATCGAGCAGTACGATGTGCACTCGGGGGTGGCTGTGCCGGTGGTCTACCAGGGCAAGGCGCTGGGTGTGCTCAACCTTTACTCGCAGAGCATAGGCTCTTTCAAGGGGCAGGACCTGGCGCTGCTGCAGGTCATGGCCGGCCACGCGGCTATCGCGATTCAGAACTCGATGAACTACCGGCAGGTGACTCGGGAGCGGGCAGGCTCGCAGGCCCTCCTGAGGGTGAACCAGGCGATCAACCGCTCGGTGCATCTTGACGAGGTGCTGACGTTGATCGTGCAGTCAGCGGTGGAATTGCTCGGGGCGGCGGGCGCTGCTGTCTACCTGCTCGAGGAGGGGCCCGTGGCGGACGATGGGAGTAAGGATACCGGTTCTCAGGCTCCTGCCGCCAGTCAGGGTAAGCAAAAGGGATATTGGGAGTTTATCGCACTGCGCTTTTCCATGGGCCTTCACGAGGGCCCCCGAGGGCAACACATCCACCTGCCCATCAAGAGGAGCATGGCCGGGCGCGCGGTGAAGGCGGGCAAGACGCAGGTGGTGGCCGATACCGCCGACTGGCCGAAGATAACGTTCCCCCGCCTGGACAAGGGCCGACCTTTGCGGTC